>NZ_JBVHTR010000039.1:29202-44166 GCF_055565775.1 Streptomyces sp. NPDC028331
GAGGGGGTTGTTGGGAGTACATTGTCCTTTTTTTTGTTGTTTGTCGTCGCCCCCCCCCCCCCCCCCCCCCCCCCCCCCCCCCCCCCCCCCCCCCAACCACCGGAAATCAGCCTGACGCTAGCCGACCCGCGCGGCCATCATCCGGCGTCAGCCAATCGCCCGCCAGAGATCCATCTCCCATCGCATGCCGAAAGCGTTGCGATCTGTGCGGCGTCGCGGACTCAGCTTCGCGGTACGGCGGATGTCGTCCACGAACGATCCCAGCTCGATCGCCTCCCCGTCCACCGTTACCTACGTGCTTGCGTGGGACTGTCAGGGTGCCCCGCCCGGGCGCCGCACGCCGTCAGGAACCGGGTTGTGCCTACGGTTACGCCATCGGATTGCGCTAGGGGTTGCACCTACTGTTGCGTGACCCGGAGAACTGTCTCCGTGTCCGTGCCGGTCACCACGCGGCTTCTGCGTGGTCGGACCGCTGACATCCCCGTTGCGGCCGCTTTCATCCATGTCCCTTGGCTGGAGTGAAGGAAAAGGGAGGGGCGGGATGGGCGGCGCGGCCGCGGCCGGGGATCAGGGCGCGCGCTCAGCCGGTTGCGCGTCGGCGGGGCCGCCGCGCCCATGCGCGTCAGCGCGACGACGTCAGTCGGGGGACGTCGGCGGGGGAGAGGTCGGGGCGGGCACGGTGCAGGCGTGCGGGGTGGCGCCACCGGCCGGAGGCATCGCGGGCGACGTCGACGCCAACTTCCACCACCAGCTCCGGTTCCACCAGCCTGACGTCCAGCCTCTCCCGACTGCCCCACCCGGCGGAGAACGACCAGCCCGTCCACGGATGACCGTCCTGCGGCGGGGCGAGTAGCCCGGCGACCGTGCTGCTCGCTGTCTGGGCGAGAGGGGGGCGTCCGCGCTGTCCCTGCGCGAACTAGCCCGCGAGATCGGGGTGAGCCCCGCCGCGCCGAGTCGCCACTTCAAGTCCAAGCAGGCACTGCTGGACGCCCTGGCGCTGACCGGGTTCGAGCGGCTCGCCGAGGCCATCGCAGCCTTGCAGGAAGGCGCTGGTGAGGCGTTCGCCGACCGGCTGGATGCCGCGGCCCGCGCCTATGTGGGCTTCGCCGTGGCCAACGCCGCACTGCTCGACCTGATGTTCTCGGTCAAGCACAGTCCGGAGGCGTCGGAAGCGCTGGGGGCGACCGCCCACCGGTGGTCCGATCAACTCCTGGAGCTGATCGGCGACGGGCAGCGCCGGGGCGAAGTACGCGAGGGGCCACTCGAACGGATTGCCCTGCCGATCGTCGCGGCGCTGCACGGCTACGCCGGCCTGACGGTAAGCGGCGTGCTACCGCCGGAGGCGGCTGAGCACGGCTTGGACGACATGATCGCGGTCATCCTGCGCGGCAGCGCGCCGCAGTAGGGCCGCGCAGGATGAGCAGAAAGGGGTCAACATTCAAGAACTGGCTGAGGGTCACTTTTCAGAGACTGGCGACACTGGTCGGCTTCTACCCTGGCCCGCTGCCGCCGAGGCCTGCGGATCCTGCTGGCTGCACAGGACACCCCGGGCGGCCCGGTGCCGGCCAGCCTGCTCCAGCAGATGTCGGGCAAAGACCTGGCGGCCGGCCTGCTGCGCGAGTTCCTCACCGCTCACCACTTCTTCGTGGACGACCTGCCGCAGACCATCAACGCCTGGTTCGCCCGCACCACCACCTCCCTGCCCGAACCGATGAGCAGTCAGCTCGCCTACTGGTTCACCACCGGCCTGCATGGCCGCACCGAACCACCGCGCAGCCTGGTCCGCTCCCCAGCCACCATGCGCCACCACCTGCGCGCCGCCATGCCAGTCCTCACCCGCCTCGCAGCGGCCGGCCTGGACGACCTCACCCACCTCACGGCCGCCCAACTCCGCGACCACCTGGCGGCCTCCGCCTGACGGGCAGCGACTACATCAACACCGCATCCGCCCTGCGCACCCTGTTCACCTTCCTGCACACCCACCGGATCGCACTGCGCAACCCGGCCGTGCACCTGCGCGTCGGCACCCACCACCGCAGCCTCCCGGAGCCGGCCGCTCTCGCCCCGATCCGCGAGGCGCTCAACTCACCCGACCCGGCATGTGCCGCCATCACCGCCCTGCTCGCCTTCCACGCCCTGCGCACACAGGAGATCCGCCACCTCACCCTCACCGATCTAGACCTCGACCAGGGCCGCCTGCACCTGCCGGGGCGCACCGTCCTCCTGGCGGAGCCCGTCCGGGCCCGCCTGGCCGCCTACCTCGCCCACCGCCACGAGAGGTGGCCGAACACCGCCAACCCGCACCTCTTCCTCACCCACCGCAACGCAGCGACAACCACCCCGGCCAGCCGGCCCTGGCTGTACCGTCACTACCCCTCCTCCAGCCACCTGCTGCGCGCCGACCGCATCATCGACGAAGCCCAGACGGCGGGGGACACCCGGATGATCTGCGAGCTCTTCGGTATCGGCATGCAGGCTGCCGCCCGCTACACCGGCCCCTACACGGATGCGGCTGCCGCGGCCGCCAACCAGCTGCCGACGCCCCCTTGGCTTCGTACATGAAAAAGAGCAGCGCTTCGACAGTAATTTGGGAGGCACTCCGGGCGACTCCAGGTGCCCGATGTTCGCGAGATTCGACAGCACCGCGTGCGGTGACCGCATGACAGCGTCGCGGGGTCACGAGAGCCCGGTGTCGTCCTGGATGCGGGCGTGGAGGTGTTCGTCGTGCCAGCCGTCAGCGTGGAGGAGTGCGCTGCGCATTGTTCCTTCCAAGGCGAACCCAGCCTTGGTGGCGACCCTGCAGGAGGCCGTGTTGGCCACAGAGTGCGTGATGCGCAGGCGATGAAGTCCGAGGCTTTCGAAGGCCCACTGGCTGATGGAAACAGTTGCGTTGACCACGGCTCCGCGCCCGCGGCCGGCAGGCAACAGCCAGTAGACAAACTCGCCGCTGCCGCCGCGCAGGTCCAGGTCGGCGAGGCCGATCAGCCCCACAGGCGGCTCGTCGTCCGTAGGCGCGATGGCCCAGATAGCGGCCTCCTCGCTCTGCCACCGTAGCTTCCAGCGCGCGATCTTCTCCCGGGCTGCGTCCATGGTCAGCCGACCGGGGCGGTTCCAGTGCTGGATGTCCGGGTCGAGGCACGACTGCACCAGGACCCGCGCGTCACTCTCTCGCCAGGGGCGTAGATGCATGCCGTTGGGGAGCGCAAGGGCGGGCTGCCGTGTTTGCTTCATCCGGCCAGGCGGCACCACTGGGGCTATCGGATTGATCATCAACCCATCATGCCGAGGGGGTGCTGTCCGTTCTCGTGAACATCGACATTGGCTCGGACTGGGCGCCACCGCGAGCGGTGAACATCCGCTGTCGTAACTCGTGAACAAAACCACCCCCTTGATCTCCCGCGACCGCTTCCGCCACACACGCGTGAGCAGACCCGAGGTGAACACACGAAGTCAGGAACGCCGACGACGGTTTCTCCAGCTGCCGGGTGCGCAGTCCACTCCTGCGTGCTGTTGGGCGTGCGCTGGGCAGGATGTCTTCGTACGGTTTTCAGTGCCCGGCTCAGACAGGACGGCAGGGCTTGGCGGTCCCGTGCCCGGTCGCACGTTGCATGGGACCGCCCCCCTGAGGAGTAACTGGCCGCGGCAGGGTGGGGTGCCCGTGTTCTCCGATGGCCCCGTGGCGGTCAGGCGAGCTGCCAGCGGTCAGTTCCTCCAGGGCTGCGCCCTGCTGCCCTTCGTCGTGAGCATCCCGACGCACGGCGGCCACCATCGCGCCTCCCGAAGCGCTGCGCGCTGTTGCGTGCAGAGGTCGGATGGTGCGAGCGGCGCGGTAAATCCCTGCATCTGTCGCGTGTGTGGCGTAGGGTGGTGTTACCGACGCGGGGTGGAGCAGCTCGGTAGCTCGCTGGGCTCATAACCCAGAGGTCGCAGGTTCAAATCCCGCCCCCGCTACGAGCGAAGGGTCCGGCAGTAGCCGGGCCCTTCCCCGTTTTCATCGGCTGCCGGCACCCTGGGGCTGGGTGAGGGCTCCGCAGCTATACCCATTCGACGCCCAGCTCTTGCAGCGCGTTCAGTTGCTCCGTGCTGAGCTTGTCCCGCCTCGATTTGGTGTTCGATACCCACACGCCCAGCCGCACAGACACGGGTTCCGGCTCGCCGTCAACCGCGATCTTTTCGCTGTGGCCCCTTGGTACGGGCCGGTGGGCGCCTTCCCGTTCCACCCACTGCGCGAGGGCCGTCAGGCCCCGCTGGAACGCCGCCTGGGCCTTGCCCTTCGTCGTACGAGCGGCAGCCGGAGCGGGAGAGGGCGCTTCAGCGGGCTGCACGCCCAGCTGCGATGTGTCGGCTTCGTGTCAGTGAGAGCGTGTCAGTCACCGTTGAGCGGGAGAACGTGTTCCTGCTGGTCGTCGGCCCATGGCTGGGGCTTGCCACTGACACGGCGGTGATACTTCGCGACCTCGCGGCTGTCGTGGGGCGGTACATCCCCGACTGGCTCACTGCCACGAAGACGGCACATCGCAGACGGCTGCCTCACCGAGACCGGCCTGACCATCAGGCCCGCCTGAGCAACCCCACGACATCACGAGTTCAACCTCAGGAGTCGCTCGCATGTCGCTGACCTGTGTGGACACGGTCGAGTGAGACGCATGGACTGGGTTGATCGACACAGACTCACGGTCTCGGGGTCGGAACGGGCTGGGCCGAGTGTCCCGTTCCCAAGGATCTGGTCCGCGTCTCAAGTCATCTGTTTTGCGTCTGCGCTTGTGATCTCAGGTGATCTGGCTTCGTCGACTGGCCTATTCATGACAGGTGTCTGGTAGGCGGTGATGGCGGTTGTCGTTAGCGGATGTCGTGGTCGGGGTGGGCGCGGTCGTACGCATGCCGCGCCTCAGCGATGACAGCACGGTGGGTGAGGGACCAGTCGGCAAGCGCCTTGACGAGGTGGGTCAGGCCGGCCCCGGTCTCGGTCAGACGGTAGTCGACCTGGGCCGGCACGGTCGGGTACACGGTGCGCAGCACAAGGCCGTCGCGTTCGAGCCTGCGCACGGTGAGGGTGAGCATGCGCTGGGAGATGCCGTCGATGGCGCGTTGGAGTTCGCGAAACCGGCGCGGGCCGCCTGCGAGTTCGACGATCACGAGCACCGACCACTTGTCCCCGATGCGGTCCAGGACGTCGCGGATGCCGCAGTCGGGGTGGTCCTGGCGTCCGCAGGGATCGAGGTCGGCGGGGGTGGTGGTTACCCCGGTGTGCGTGAGTGACATGAAACTGCCTTCTTGTGGCCGGTGGGCGTGTGGTCAAGGATCAAGCGTAGTTACTGATGAGAACCACGACGGAAGACTGCGATTGACATGATCTTGGTGACCGGAGCGCACGGGAACCTCGGCTCGGCCACTCTTGCGGCGCTGCGCGCCCGCGGCATCGTCGCGGCGGGCGGCAGCCGCACGCCGGACGAGGGGATGCGGCGTGTCGACTTCGATGACCGCGGGAGCCTCGACCTCGCCGGGGTGTCGACCCTGGTGCTGATCTCCGCCGGTTATGCCGAGGACGACCAGGTCGTCGCGCGGCACTCGGCGGTCCTCGACGCCGCCGTCCGGGATGGCGTCCGCCACGTCGTCTACACGAGCCTGACCACCGCCGGCGACCATCTCGGTTTCGCACTCGCGCACCGTGCGACCGAACGCCTGGTACGGGCGAGTGGATTGTCCTGGACGGTCCTGCGCAACGGTCTCTACGCCGAACTCTTCGGCGGTCTTCTGATGTGGTCGGGCAATAAGGTGGAGTCCGCGTTCGGAGAGGGCGCCCTGGCCGCGGTCGCGCGAGAGGATCTCGCCGAGGCCGCGGCGATCGTTGCGGCTGATCCGGCACAGCACAGCGGGCGCGTCTACGACATCGTCGGCACGCCGATCACGGCGGGGCAGGTGGCCGGCCGGCTCGGGATCGTGCACCGCGCCATCAGCCTGGGCGAGTACCGGCGCAGGCTCCTCGACGAGACGCCAGGGCTGCTGCCGTTCCAGCCGCCCATGCTCGCCTCGATCGCCACGGGCATCCGACATGGCTTCCTCGACCGCACCACTCCCGACCTTGCGGACCTTCTAGGACGTCCAGCCCGCGATCCACTGGCTACGGCGGTTGCAGCCGCGTCCGCCATGAGGCCAGAAGCGAGCGTCTAGCAGCGGGTGACACGCGCTCAGCACAAAATGCCCCATAAGTTGTTGGGTGGCCCGGTAGGGCCGAGGGGATCAACGGGCGCGAAGATGCCGGGGCGTCGAAACCAGGGGAGTGCAGTGAGTCTGGGAGCAGTGGCAGTAACAGGGGCGGCGGGGACCATCGGTTCCGTGGTGAGGGAGGCACTGCGACACGAGGCGGCTCGGCTGATCCTGCTCGACCGCGTACCGCTCCGCGTGCAGGCCGAGAACGAAGACGTGCACACCTTGGACCTGCGGGACGCCGCTGCCGTGGAGTCGGCCCTCGCGGGAGCCGACCGCGTGCTCCACTTGGGCGGCGTGCCCGACGAGGCTCCTCTCCCGGAGCTGCTCGAAGACAATGTGCTGGGCACGCACCATGTGTTGGAGGCGGCGCGACGCACGGGGATCGAGCGGGTGGTGCTGGCGAGCAGCAACCGTGTGACCGGCTTCTACCCGGCCGGACATCTCACCGGCCCACAGGAGCCGGCACGCCCTGACGGCCTTTACGGGGTGAGCAAGGTGGCCGTCGAGGCCCTCGGGCAGTTGTACGCCGACAAGTTCGGTCTGTCGGTGATCTGCCTGCGCATCGGCAGCTTCGAGCCCACGCCCACCGAACCCCGGCACCTGGCGACCTGGCTGAGCCCGCGCGACGCCGTCGGCTACATCCGGGCCGCGCTGGCCGCGCCGTCCTCCACCCGCTTCGCCACGGCGTACGCCGTCTCCGCCAACACCCGCCGCTTCTGGAAACTCCCCGACGTGACGGAACTGGCCTACGTGCCCGTCGACAACGCCGAAGTCCACGCTGCGGACATCCCTGGGGACCTTTCAGGCGACCCGACCGCAGCCCAGTCCGGCCCCTACGCCGAGCCCGAGTTCACCATCAAGCACCTTCAGCCCTGATGCCACAACCGCCATTCACCCCGCCCGGGACCACATCATCAGGCCGCGCTGTGCCGACTCCGTCGTATCGACGAGGGGCGGACCGACGGAACCACCACGCAGAGGTGGGAGCGCAGGTCAGCGGGCGGGAGGTGGTTGGCGTGTGCCAGGCGTCCGATGTAGGAGTCGACGGCGTCGTCGTCGGCCGGGCGAACGTAGATCGGCAGGCGGGGAGGAGGGATATCGATCATCGCTGCCTGGTCGGCTTTCGAGCGGAACGAACGGATTCCGCGGCGCGATCCAGGGGGATGGCGTCGAGGCCTTCCGTGGTGACGCGCTCGCTGCCTTTAAGGATCGCGTCGATCGCGGCGCCCCGGATGGCGTGGGACAGGGCTCCGATCATCCCGTCGGCGCGGTTGTGCAGGTAGCGGTTGGCCGACACCTGATGCCCTGCCGCCGTCAGCTCCGCAGCCTTGGCCCGCTCGCACTGGGCCAGCGAGTGCCGTGTCGGGTCGAACTCCGGCCGCGGTTTGGTCCCTTCCGGAGCATCCGGCGGCAGACCGTACAGGACCTCCAGGATGTGCCTCTCCCGCGATGCCAGCCTCGGCCCCTCATGCTGCGCTGGCACAGGGGCCGTGTAGCCAGGCGCGCCCGCATTCAGAGACTTGCTTGACGGTGCTGCTGGAAGAGGGCCAGGGCAGCGATCGACGAAGCGTCCTTCAACCGGCCTTGGGAGATCAGTTGCCACATCTCTGCCTCTGAGAACCAGCGGGTGATGAGGCCGGCCTCTTCCACGTCGAGGCGGGGCTCCCCAACAGTGAGGTCCGTGGCGAGGAATATGTGGAATCCCTGGTCGCAGTAGCCGTAAGCGCCGAACAGGTGACCCAGCGGCGTCATCGTGGCAGCGGTCAGCCCTGTCTCCTCGGCAAGTTCACCCCGGGCAAGGGCGATCGGATCCGCATCCGGCGTGTTCTCCCAGGACCCTTGAGGGAATTCCCAATAGCGGCCTTTGACGGGATACCGGTACTGCTCGACAAGATGGAAACCACCATCCGCATAGGGAATGACAAGCGCGAAGTCGGGCTTGTGGACCACACCGAACAGACCCTCGACACCGTCGTGCCGGAGGGTCTTGTCCTCTCGAACGGTCATCCAGCGGTTCTGATAGACCACGGCCGTGCTGGTGACCGTCAGCTCATGTTCAGGCAGCGAAGGCAACATGCCATGACCATAACGGTGGTTCGCGGACGATGGGTTTGGATGGAACGCCCGACCCGACTCACCGCGCCCGCAGGATCGCCGCCGACTCCTCGTCCAGGGGCAGGAAAGCTTCCAGATGCAGCTCCGCCACCGTGACGTCGACGGCGGTGGCGAACGTGGTCCGGGTGGTCAGCAGCCGCAGCTCGCCCTCGGAGCAGCGAAGTCTGAGCGGAACGGCGAATCCCAGGTGGTCCTGGGCGGGTTGGACGCGCGGGAGGTAGCCGGTCAACTCATCGGCGAGTGCGGCCAGTCGGGCATCCTGATGCTGGCGGGCACGGGCACGCTGGTTCTCGATGATGTGGCGGCCCCATTCGGCGAGGTTGATGACGCGGCGGGCCATGCCGTCCGGGTGCAGGGCCAGCCGGAAGACGTTCAGCGGCGGTTCGAGCAGATCCGGTGCAGCGCCTTCGGTGAGCACGTCGAACGCCCGGTTGGCGGCCACGAGTTCACCGTGCGGACGGGCCACCAGAGCGGGGTACGGCAGGTGGCCGTCCAGAATGCGCCGCAGGGCCTCGTGCACCGGCCGGAGCAGCGGTGCGTCCAGCGCGGACTCCGGGTACTGCGCGGCGAAGCCGGCCGCGAGCAGCAGGGTGTTGCGTTCGCGCAGTGTGAGACCGAGGGATGCGGCCAGGCGCAGCACGATGGCCCGCCCCGGCTGGGAGCGGCCGCGTTCGATGAAGCTCAGGTACCGCTGCGTGGTCCCCGCCAGGTGGGCCAGTTCCAGCTGGCTGAGACCGCGCAGGGTTCGCCACCGCCGCACCTGGGCGGGAAAGTCTGCGGGGTCGACTGTTGCGGGGGCCGATTCGCTCACCAGAGCGTTGTAACGCAGCGGCACGCCGTGTGGCCATTCCCGGCAGGGAATTGAGCGGTGGCTCTCGACGCCCGACGATCCATCAGACAACCGTCACTGGAGATCGGATCAGCCATGCGCTCGTACCACCTGCGGACACCGGGCAGTCTCGACGGAATCGTGCTGCGTGAACGGGGGACCCCCACGCCCGGCCCGGGCGAGATCTTGATACGGGTCCGCGCTGCCGCCTTCAACAAGCGTGACGCGCTCATCATGCACGGCCGCTACCCGCTGCCCGCCCGCCCGGACGTGATCCCGCTCAGCGACGGCGCGGGTGAGGTCGTCGCGCTGGGTGAGCGGGTCACCCGGTTTCGGGTCGGTGACCGGGTGGTGGGCAGCTACTGGCCGCGCTGGCACGGCGGCCGGCTCAGCACGGACCTGTACGACCAGCTCGGAAACACCTTGGACGGGATGCTCACCGAGTATGCCGTGCTCGACCAGGAGTGGGCGGTCCGCGTGCCCGACTCGCTCGACTGGACGGAGGCGGCCACCTTGCCCTGCGCCGCCGTGACTGCCTGGACCTCGCTCACTGGCGGACAGGGGCTGCTGCCGGGCCGCACGGTGCTCACCTTGGGCAGCGGAGGCGTCTCGCTGTTCGCCCTCCAGCTCGCCAAGGCAGCCGGCTGCCAGGTCATCTGCACTACGTCCAGCGATGCCAAGGCCGAGCGGCTGAAGACGCTGGGGGCCGACCACGTCATCAACTACACGAGCACGCCGGAGTGGAGCGCGGCTGTGCGCCAACTCACCGGCGGCGAGGGCGCGGACCTAGTCCTCGACACCATGGGCCCCGCCACCATCGAGCAGTCGATGCGGTCGTCGGCGCTGTACGGCGAGGTGGTGATGCTGGGTGGCGGCGCCACCGAGCCCTGCCTGCAGATCGATACCGCCACCTACGCCCGCACCATGACCACCATCCGGCGGGTTTTCGTCGGCAGCCGCGCGGACCTGGCTGACCTGGTCCGCGCCGTCGACGTGAACGCGATCCGCCCGGTGATCGACCAGGTCTTCCCGTTTGCCGAGGCCCGTGACGCCTTCGTCTACTACCTTTCCGGGCAGGCGTTCGGCAAGGTCGTGGTCGGTATCGACTGAGCCGGGCACCCGCGTGTGCTCCACCGCCGCCCGCGCCGCGAACGCGGGATGGGCGTGAGCTGCTCTACCAGGTGCGCGCAGCACAGCCGAAGCAACTCCCCGTACAGGTCGCGGGCGTGTTCCGCCAGGTCCGCCACGGGCCGCCGTAGCTCGCCGGCCAGGCGCCCGGGATCGAGGTCCGCGGCGAACAACCGGTCCGCGTCGATCGGGCCCGCGGCAGCGAACGTGTCCTGGACCGCTGCCACCGCGGCCAGCCGCTCGTGCTCCGGCACCGAAGCGTACGCGGCCGCGATGCGCTCGCCGACGACCCGCGCCAGCTCCTCCAGCCCCGCCGGCTTGGGTAGCGGTCGTACCGGATCCGCCACCAGACCCGCCCCTGGCTTCGGCGTCAGCACTGACTTGGCACCGTCTGGGCCACCGTGGACGCCAGCCGGACGACCACCGCTTCGAGCCGCCGTGTATTCCCCGACCTCCCCGTAGTCCGCGGACGGCATCGTAGGCGGATGACCGGCCACCACAGGGTGAGATCGCCAAGAAGAGCCGGATGGCCCCGTCAACCGGGTAGCCTCACAGACATCCGAACCCTTTGCGCTACGCCCATTCGATGCCGAGTTTCCGTAGTGCGTCTAGCTGTTCGGGGGCGAGCCGGTCCCGCCTCGATTTGTTGTTCGATACCCATACGCCGAGCTTGTGGTGGTGCTCCTGGCCGTCGATGACGACGCGTTCGACGTGTCCCCTCGGCACTGCCTTCTGGAGGCCTTCGCGTTGGATCCACTGGGTGAGGGCCGCCAGACCGCGCTGGAAGGCTGATCCTTTCCCGCCGCCCTTGGCCGTCGGGGCCGGGGTGGGCCGCTCGGCGGGTGTTACACCCAGCCTCGCGAGCCGCTGCTGTTGCTCTTCGGACAGTTCCGCCCAGCTTTGACGTTGCCGCTGGAGCCATTTGCCGAGGTCGTCGCCTTCGAACTGCACCCCGGGCTGGATGTCGGGAAGGCTGCCGTCGGCGGCGAGGTCGGTGAGGATGCGGTAGTGGCGTTGCCAGTCCAGCGGCCAGGGGCAGTTCCAGTCCGGGTCGATCTCGGCGAGCTGCGCGGCCCGCCTCGTCGCACGCTCCGGGTCCTTGCCGAGGCCGCCTTTCCGGCGAAGGTTGGCCATGTGCTGCCCGATGGGTACCAGTGTCCCGTCGGCCGGATCCTCCCAGATGGCGTCTTGGCGGGGGGCGAGGTGGCCGTGGGCGCGCCGGTAGGAGCGGAGCGCGGCGAGCTTGGTCTCCCAGGCTTCTTCGCCAGGTTCCCAGACCATCCCGGCTTCTGGTGCGTCCAGCAGTTCTTTGCGGTGGGGGTCGAGTTGTGCGGCCCGCAGTGCTTTCCGCTGTTGGTGGACCCATCGCCCAAGTGGAAAGGATTTCGTTGCCCCGACTTCGACCTCGACGTCGTAGGGAATGGCGTAAAGGCCGGTGATCTCGTTTTCCTTCCGCCAGCGGAGCAGGGCTTGGTAGCCCTGCAGCCAGACCAGGGACTCGGGCCGGTAGACGCGGGTGCGGAGGAAGGCTGCGATGGTGGCGGCGTCGCGCGGGCTGGAGAAGTGGAGCAGCGCGGACTCGGCAGCGGCCTGGGTGTCGCCGTGCTCCTGGTCCTCGCCGTCGGCCCCGATGATCCGCCCGTCTTCGTCGCGCAGGATGTGCACCTTGCGCTTGCCGCTGGTGTGGGCGCGGGAGGCGAGCTGTTCCACGAGTCGTTCATCGTGGCTGCGGAGGCCTTGGAGGACGGCTACGAGGGGGCGGAAGGAGGCGGAGGCGATCATGTCGGTCGGGTCCTCGTCGGGCTCCAGGAACACGGGCACGATGATCCGCGCGACCTTCGTGGTGCCGTCCCGGTTGAGACGGAGCGCCCGGCCGATGTTCTGCACGATCTCGACCTGGGAGCCGCGGGTGTCGGCGAAGCAGACGGCCTCGACTCCTCGTTCTCCGGTGATGTCGACGCCTTCCCCAAGGACGCGGCAGCTGGCGAGGAATGCGCGGTGGACCCGGCGGCCGGCGGCGTCGATGCCGTTCGCGAACTGGCGCAGCACCTCGCGCCGCTCAGACACGAGATGGTCGCCGCACAGCCACGCCGACCACACGCGGTCCGGCGGGACGTGGCGTCCGGCCTCCAGCTCGTAGAACTCCGCGTCGATCGACGACTTCGGCAGCCGGTTCGCGGCCGTCAGGTCCTCGTCGGAGGCGTCGTTGGCATACAGCGCCGCGGCCGTCTGCGGCAGTTTCTCCGCGAACGCCATGGCCTCCTCCACCCTTTGGTGGAACGTCATGACCGTACGGAGGTTGTACGCCGCGGCGTGCTCCAGTAGCGCGGTTTGCAGGAGCGCCAGGCGCCGGCCCCGCTGCGCCTCCTCGGACTCCCCGAGGACGGGGGAGGGGTCGTGGATCTCCAGCACGTCGATCTCGAAGCCTGCGAGGATGCCCCGCTCGATCGCCTCCGAGAGCCCGAGCTCGGCCAGCCACGGCCCGTAGGTCTGCGAGTCCTGGCCCATCGATGCCAGCTCCAGCTCCTGGCCCTCCGCGCCCCTCTGCGGCCGGGGTGAGGCCAGGATGCGCGGGGTGGCGGTGAGGTAGAGCCGGAAGTCGGCGGGGATGCGGGCGTTGTCGTGGATGGCCGCCCACGGCCTGCCGAGATCACCTGCGGTTGAGTGCGCCTCGTCCACGATCGCGAGGTCGAAGCCTGCCATCTGCTGGCCGTAGAGCCGCTCCCCGCCCGCCAGAGCGGCCTCCAGCGGCCCACGGACGTTCCCCTGACCGAACGGGTCCTCTGGGTCCTCGCGGTCCACGAGGGAGGCGTATGTGGCGAACACGACCACCGGCCCGGACCTGGCCCATAGTGCGAGCTGGATCGGGTTGGTGGTGGTGCGTACCCCCAGCTCGTTCAGGACCGGGTCGTTCTCCAGCGAGCACACCGCGACCATCGGGGAGCGATGTCCCACCAGGCGCCATGCCTGGGCGGTCTGCACGAGCAGGTCCAGGGTCGGCACGGTGACGAGGACCCGGCCGCTGGGGAAGCACTCCAGCGCACACGCGGCGGCGGTGATGGTCTTGCCCGATCCGGTCGCGGAGACGATCGTGCCCCTCACACCCTCCGGCGGCACAGACGATCTTGCAGGGAATCCGACCCATTTCCGGAACCGGGATTTCTGTTCCACCTGGTGTTCTCGGAGCTGGATCAAAAGAGTTCTCCCGGCTCGGGAAGGACCTGTTTGACAGAAGCGATGCGGTGTCCGCCGCGTTGGTAGAGGCCGCCGTCTTTTCCGTGGATGGCCCAGGCCCGCTCGGCCGCTGCATCGGCTGACGGCGCCATCAGGTGGACGACGGGAGCCGGTGCGTCCGGGCCGGAGCAGCCGGCGGTGGGCCAGGCACCGACCTGGTAGACGCGATACCGACAGATTTGCGGACCCGTGACACCGGACTGCTCGGCCTCGGCCACGTCTGTCATAAGCCGCTGCAGACGCTGCTCTTCGTAGCGGATGGCACGCGAGTCGCGGGACGGCACATACGAGGCCATCCGCTCCTTCTCCATGAGCTGGGCGATCCGTTCCCACTGCAGCCGCCGCAGCTCCGCGATGAACAGCTCACTCAAGTGATGCATTTCCACCGGGAGCAGCCGCGCCCGCCCGGCACGCTCCTGCGCAAGGCCTACCTGCGTCGCCACCCGACGGTGATCGAGTCCGGCAGCTTTTGCGACCACCCCGAGCCGGGCAAGGTCATGCGGAAGATACTCATAGATCGACACGCAAACCGCTCCCCACCGGGTGTCCCTGAATTATGCCAATGCTACATGCTGCATCACATCGAGATGCAGGCGTGCGAGACTCTCCCGGAAAGCCTCCTGCACAAGATTCCTTCCGCCCTGATGGTCGTGGCGCATCGGGGTACACGGCCCCGCATGGCACCGAAGATTGAACGCACCCAGTTCCTGCGGGCCGTGCGGCAGCTGCACCGCGTCCGTTCCTTCTACGCCGTGGGTGTCCTGCTGTGGGCGGGCTCTGCGGCCTGGACCGGCTGGCAGGCACCCGGGAGCCGGCAGATGTGGGTGTCCGTCCTCCTCCTGGCCGTCTTCACCGGTCTCCTCGCCACCGCCAGCCTGTCCCTGCGGCGTCTCGCGGTCCCCCCGACAGGCCGGCCCGCGCATCACGCCGCCTCGCACAAGGCGGCACGTACCCGCCACGCCCACGCCTGAGGACCCATCAGAGGCGCCGCCCATGTCTGTGGGGGCGGTGGCCGGGCATACGGGTTTCACTTCCCATCGAGAGGGGCTCGTCATGCTCGGCATAGTCGCGGCAGTGTTGTTCTTCATCGCGTTCCTCATCAACGCGGCCGAGATCAGCACCAATCACACGTTCTCGTCAGTCAACGTCATGCTCCTGGGGCTGACCGCACTGGCCCTGCACGTTGCGGGAATCGGGAGCACTTGGTCCCGTAGACGCTGACCCGGCGTCAAGCCCCCAGAAGTCCGCAGAGGCCAGCCGGGGAGACCGCCACCACCCACCCTTGCTGCTGCTCGGGCCGCAGGCCCGTTGGCCCGCCCCGCGCAGCGGGGTGGGCCTTCGTGGCGCGAAGCGCCACCCGGTGACCGGAGCGCAGCGCAGGGCACCGCGTGGGGGACTCGCCCCCCCCACCCCACAGGCGCAACAGAAAGGCACCCAACCGCCCCTCG
>NZ_JBVHTR010000040.1:0-43372 GCF_055565775.1 Streptomyces sp. NPDC028331
CCTCATGACCCGCCGCCTCACCCACGAAGCCACCACCAACTGGCGTGACAGCTAAGCCAAATGAAACAGACAACCGAGAACCAAACGCTCACTTAGAATGCTACCGTGCTGGATCGGTGGTGGTTTTTCTGACCTCTCGTCACCTGCCATCATCACTGCTCATCCCTACCGTGCTGGATTCGTGTTGGGAAGGATGAGAGCGCCGGTGCTGAGGCGTGCACTGGGCAGAACCTGGCCCGCGGTTGAGAAGCGTCTCGTGGCCCGTATCCACTTTCGTTCGCGCGACGAGGGTCACGATCGGTTGGCCCAGGCCACCCAGCACGACAAATATTTCATTCCCTGTTGCGTCAGTTGTCCTGGCCCGTAGGAGGCGGGGTAGGCGTGGGCGGCGGCGGAGGGAACGTGTCCGCTTCGCCGCCCGACAGTTGTTCCATCCGCCCGGTTCTGATCATTGTTCGGCGTTCCAGCAACGTGCGGTAAGCGGCCTCGATGGCGATCTGGGCGATCCGGTCCGGGTGCACGACATGGCGGTTGCGCAGCCAGGTTTCCAGCCGCTTGGCGCCGATACGGCGGATGGCGGCGGGGGTCTGGTAGCCGGTCAGCAAGGTGAGCGGGCCGGTGTTGGTCAGGTCCAAGGCGTGACAGCAGCCGCTCGTAAGGTCACCCAGCGCCCCCTGCACGACCTCGGCTGAGAGCCTCGACGACAGACAGCTCAGGGTCCCGGCGTCCAGAAGGACGCCGGGACCCTGCGTGCTCACACCGGATGGCTACTTCATGGCTGCCAGGGCCCCGTCGACGCCCGCGGTGGGGGAGCCGAGGCCGGTGACGGTGTCGTAGCCGGGGCCGGCTGTGCACTCCGCGCCGCATCGGCCGTTGGAGCCGGCGGTGATGTCTCGCAGGTAGCTGCTGCCGAGCGCGTAGACATCGGTGTGCGCCGTGTCGCCGTCCGGACCGTCGGAAGCCAGGTGCGGCTTGCCGGCGGTGGCCCGGAGCTGGTCGGCCGAGGCGATGATCGCACCCCAGATCGGGGCGGACAGGCTGGTGCCGCCCACCTTGAACCACATGGAGTGGGAGGCGCCGCCGTACGTCATCGTCAGGTAGACCGGCACGCCGGTGGCGGGGTCGGCCACGAAGCTGACATCCGGTGTGGCCCTGAGTGGCGAGGGCTGCACGCCGTCCTGGTAGGCCGGGCGCGGCTCGAAGTAGCTCAGGCCGCCGCCGGTGGACCTCCACGCCGTCTCGTCGATGGTGTTGCCGTCGGCGTCCAGTCGGAGGTTGGTGCCGCCGATGGCCAGGGCGTAGGGGTTGGTGGCGGAGTAGCTGCCGGGGTAGCCGAAGTCTCCGGTGGACTGGACGCAGACCGAGTCGGCCAGCTTGCAGTGGCCGTCGTAGAAGGCTTCCTCGGAGAACTCGCCGGCGCCCCAGCTGTTGCTGACGGCGGCCGGGTGCAGCGCCGCGGCCGCGTCCTGGGCCCGGGACAGCGCTGCCATGGTCGGATCCTTGGCCTCGACCAGGACGATCTTGGCGTGCGGGGCCGCCGAGTGCGCCCACTCGATGTCCAGCGCCGCCTCCTCGTTCCAGCCGGTGTCCACGTCCGGCTGGGTACCGTCCGCGTAGACCTGCTGGAAGTCGAAGCAGTCCTCTCCCGTGCCGGCCGTATCGCAGGTCTGCGGCAGGTTGAAGTGCGCGGCGAAGTGGTTCAGGTCCGCCTTCGCCGTCGGGTAGTGGTACGCGTCGACGATCGCGATCGTCTGGCCCGTGCCGTCACCCTTGAGGCCCAGCCGTGCCTGGATCTGCTGCGGGGTGTAGCCGGGGGCGACCTCCTGGGCGTTGTCCTGGCCCGCGCTCAGCCTCTTGGCTGCCGGAGTCTTCGACTGGATCTCGATGGGGACCGAGGCGGTGCCGATCGGCATGCCGAGGTCCTTCAGCGGGCTCGCGCTGTGCATCCG
Organism: Streptomyces sp. NPDC028331; assembly: GCF_055565775.1. NCBI lineage: Bacteria > Bacillati > Actinomycetota > Actinomycetes > Kitasatosporales > Streptomycetaceae > Streptomyces > Streptomyces sp. NPDC028331. Next base: position 1,950 of record NZ_JBVHTR010000040.1, read on the forward strand.
GTCGCCGTTGAACTGACCCGCCTTGGCGGCGGTCTGCGGGGCCGCGGCCGACGTGTCGCCGTTCGGAGGAGTCGGAATCCGGGTGGGCTCGTCCTCGGAGAGCTTGTAGGTGGTCAGGCCGTGCGGGAAGTAGTCGATGTCGTTGACGGCGTCACCGATCGACTGCGCCGCGATGTTCAGAGCCCGCCAGTCGAGCGCGAGACCGATCAAGTCGTCGCCGGGGCCGTCGCCCAGCGCCGCTGTTTTCACCTGGCTCGCCCCCAGGGCGAAGTCCGTCGCGCTCTCGCGAAGGAAGCCGTCGTTGTCCGCGAAGGGAGTGTCGTAGGACCACAGGTTCTGGTAGGCACCGACGAACGCCTCGGTTCCGCCGACGGATCTGGCGAACACTGCGGAGTGGAAGCCGAAGAAGGTGGGTACGTCGTAGGGCTCACCGCCGTTCGCCGGGTACACGAAGTCGTTGAACTCGCGCATCTCGACCAGGCCGGTCTTCTTGGACGCGACGAAGCCCTGCGACGTTCCGGGGCTGTCGTAGTTCTTGATCACCGCGCCGGAGCGCGCATCGAGGATCTGGACCAGGTGGCGGTAGTTCCTGAAATCGCCGGTGTAGGCGAAGGCGACACCGTGCCCGTTGGCGCCCGGGATGTTCGGGTCGGCCAGGGCGGGGTTGGTCGGCACGATCGCGACGGCATCAGAGCCGGTCGGGGTCTCGGTCCAGTTCGGGATGCCGGTGGCGGCGTCCAGGCTGACCGCCGTCGGCGCCGGGTCGGTGGCCTGCGTGGGCAGGCCGATGCCGTGGTGTGTGCCGCCGTACTCGAAGAACAGGTGTCCGGCGCCGTCCGTGGTGACGCTGGAGAAGACCAGGCTCTTGCCCGCCGTGCCCTTGGGCCGGTACGTCCACAGCTTCTTGCCCTGCGCGGTGTACGCGGTCAGGCTGCTGTCCGGGACGACGATCTCGGATCCGCCGCGGCCGTCGCCCACGACCGTGAGCGAAGCGGCATAGCCGCCGGTGTGCACGTTCGCGCGTACCTCACCGCTGTGCGTGTCCAGTACGGCGAAGCCGTGGTCGGTCGCGGCCACCACCGAGGCGCCGGTCGCGTCCTTGCCCGGGTTCGGCAGGAGGCGCAGGGCGTGCACCGAGCTGTCGACGGTGGCCCGCCACAGAACGGTCGGCGCCGCCTTCTTCAGGGTTCTGCCGTCGACGGCGAAGACACCACGGCTCTGGCCGGCGACGACCAGGTCCTTGCTCCCGTCCCGGTTCACGTCCGTGGCGACGGCCGTGTACGGGTCGCCGGCCAGGGGCATGGCGTGCGACGCACCGCTGTGGGGGTTGACCGTGTAGGCGGTGTCGTCATAGCCGACGGTGAGGAGTCCGCCCTGGTACCGGGTGATCGTGTCGCCGGAGACGGCGCCCTCCTGTCGCCAGTCGAGGTGACCGCTCGCGGCGTTCAGTCCGATGAGCTGGGTGTGCTCGGGACCCGCGGGGGCGGCGGCGGTGGCGGTCGTCGGGTCGGACAGCGAGGCGAACACCTCGCTGCCCTTCGCGTCGGAGGCCAGCTCCATGGTCGGGGCGTTCGGTCCGCCGATTGTGGATGCCGTCGAGTACGACCAGAGGGTGTGGCCCTGAGCGTCCCAGCCGGAGATGGTGCTCTGTCCGTCGGACATGTCGGCGTCGATGCCAAGCTCCGCGACAGCGAACCGTGGCCGGCCGTCTTTGGCGTTCGGCAGGACGTGGAAGGCCTCCGGCACGGTGCCCTCACGAGAGGCGAGCACCGCACGCTCACCGCTGTGCGTGTCGATCGCGGTCAGGTCCCAGCGCACCTTGTCGAACGGGTCGTTCTGCTCGACCACCAGAACACGGTCCGCGCCCGGATCCTTCACCAGCATGCGCGGGTAGCCGGGAGTCTTGGTGTGCGCCATGACGCTGCCGTCGGAGGTCTCGAGCACCAGCACGTTGCCGTCCGCCGGGCGCGGGCTTCCCAGGTCCATCGGGGTGTCGGACCACGACGCGGCGATCCGGCCGCTTCCCATCGACGTCAGAGCGCCCCAGTACGCCCAGGGCGCGTGCGTCGAGTAGGTCCAGTCGGCGGTTCCGGTGAGCTTGCCGTCACCGGCGTGGCCGAAACTGTAGGCGGTCAGATTGCTGCGGCTGTCGCCCTGTTCGGGTACCGGATCGCCGCCCCAGTCCGGGCCGACCGTGTTGGCGACGATCAGCTTGCCGTCCTGGAACAGCATGGTGCCGACGTAGCCGGGAACCAGCTTGCTCCACGCCGTCTTCCCGCTACGGCCGTCCAGGACGGTGACGAAGGTGCCGTAGTCCACCTTCGAACCGGGTGAGGAGAACGGCCGGAACGGCCAGTCGCCCACCGCGTAGGCGACGGCGACGTCCTGGACGCCGTCGCCGTTGAAGTCGCCCGTCACGTACGGCTGCTTGCCGGTGGCCGACATCTGGTACGGGTTGTAGCCGGCGTAGAGGTTCGGCAGATACGGGTACGGCTGGAACCAGTTGTCGGGGGTCACCTGCCAGTCCTTGTACAAGGAGGTGGCTCCGCGGCTCCACACCTGCCTGCCCTGGGCGTCGTACCGGGCGACGGTCCCGCCGCTGAAGACGCCCACCCAGTCCTTGGTGCCGCCGAGCGCCAGGCTCTCGGCGAAGCCACGGGCTGTCTCCCACCGACCGGTCCGCTGGAAACCCGGGGCGACGGACGAGGACGGGGTGTCCGTGTGCTCGCCCGGGCCGGCCATCACGCTCGGCTTCGTGCCCGGCAGCACCGGGGCGGCAGCCGCGGGCCCCTCCTGGGCGGCGACCTGCCCGGGCGTGCCGTCGATCCGGGGTTCGTACCGCCTGCTGAGCCTCTCGATCGCGGCGGCGGTCAGCCGGACGCTCTTCGCGCCCTGCTGAGGGACCGCCTGAGCCGACGGTGTGACCAGCAGGCCGGCGGCGAGCCCCAGCACGGTGGCGACCATGCCGGAGCGTATGCCCTTTCCACGCATTCTCAAGTGACCACGCGCCTCTCGGGTGGGAGCAGGGCGGTTGTGTCGAAGAAGCACTGGTGAACCGCCCTGCAGGGGATGCCGGTACTGTTCCAGCGCACCCGGCTCACCGGGAGACGAACGGCTGGCCGATACCGGTCAGCAGCCGGTAGCGGCCAGGCGCCGCCTCGGCCGGGACATACATGAGGAGGCGAACCTGTGCTGGAGTCCCTGGGTCTGGACGATGCGACCGAGCGCACCTACCGCCATCTGCTGGCTTCGCCGCCACTGACCGCGACCGAAATGGCCAGGCATCAGTCCTGCGGCACGGCACAGGCCCGCCGCATGCTCGACGACCTGGTCGCGGCGGGCCTCGCGGTCCCCTCGGCGGGACGACCCACCCGCTACGCCCCGCTGGATCCGCGCATCGGCCTGGCCGCTCTGATCCGCGCCCGCCGTCTGGAGCTGGAGCGCGCGGAGGCCGCGCTGGACGCCTACGGCGCCGAGTTCAACGAGCGCAAACTGAGCTCCGACCCGAGTCGGCTGGTGGAGATCATCGAGGGGCCGACAGCGATCAACGACTGGCTGACCGAGCTGATGGCGGCCGCCGAGCACGAGGTACTGTGCTTCGACACCCCGCCCTATCTGTCGGCTGACGCGAGTGCGTTGCAGTTCGAGGAGGACCTGCTGGCCCGAGGCGTGCGGGCGCGGGCTGTCTATTCGAGCCAGGTGCTGGCCGTCCCCGAGCGCGCGGAACTGCTCCAGCACCTCGTGTCACTCGGAGAGCAGGCCCGGGTGTTGCCCCATGTGCCGTTGAAGCTGCTGGTCTTCGACCGCCGCGATGCCCTGGTTCCGCTCACCGCGGGCGCGGACGGCCTGCGCACCACGGCCGCCCTGGTCCACCGGTCACCGCTGTGCGACGCACTGGTCGACCTCTTCGAGGCGAGTTGGCAGCAGGCCACGCCCGTCTTCGGCAGCGAGGCCCGGGAGACGGACGACCATCCCGACCTCAGCGAGGCGGAGCGTGCTCTGCTCCACTTGCTCCACGCCGGACTGAAGGACGAGACCATAGCCCGCCAACTCGGCCTCAGCGAACGCACCTTGCGCCGCCGGATCACCGACCTGACCGTCCGCCTCGGGGCGACGAGCCGGTTCCAGGCGGGCGCGCAGGCAGTTCGCCGCGGGTGGCTCTGATCCCCGTCCGGGATGGTTGACAGCGCCGGGAGCGCCCGGTAGAGGGCGGCCAGGGCCTCGCACACGGCGGGTGCCGTGCTGCGGCCACCGCCGCAGACCTACGCGTGCACGGCGAGGTGCATGTTGCCGCCGTGATCTCCCCGCTCGGGAAGATCCTGGGAACGGAGTCCTTTCCCGCGACGGCGGCCGGCTACCGACAGTTGCTCGTGTGGGCCCGCAAGCGGGGTACGGTGCGCCGGGCCGGTGTGGAGGGCACCGGCACCTTCGGCGCGGGCCTGTCCCGCTACCTGCTGGCCCGGCAGATTCAGGTCTTCGAAGTGAACCAGCCCGACCGCTCGGCCCGCCGACTGCTCGGGAAGTCGGACCCGCTCGACGCTCAGGCCGCCGCGTGGGCCGTGCTCAGCGGTCGCGCCCGGGCCCGGGCCAAGTCTGGCGACGGACCGGCGCACAGCGCCCGGATCTTCAAGCTGGCCAAGGACTCCGCGGTCAAGGCCGGTACCCAGGCGATCAACCAGCTCAAAGCCGTTCTGGTTATCGCCGATCCCGCACTGCGGGAACGACTGTCCAGCCTGGGCAACCGCGAGCTGTTCCGCACCTGCGCACGCCTCGGCCCAGGCGCCGGCGAGGACGGCGAGAACGTGGTGGCTCAGGCCACCCACATGACCCTGAGAATGCTCGCTGAGCGCATCGAACAGCTCACTGGGCAGATCGATGAGCTGAACCAACGCCTGACCCGGCTCGTCGAACACCACGCCCCACAACTACTCGAACCGGTGGGCATCGGCCCGGACAGCGCCGTCACCCTGCTGATCACCATGGGGGACAATCCCGAGCGGCTGAACACCGAGGCGTCCTTTGCTGCCCTTTGCGGAGTCAGTCCGATCGAGTACTCCTCCGGCCGTCGGAGCACACGCCGGCTCAACTACGGCGGCGACCGCCAGGCCAACGCCGCCCTGCACCGCATCGTGTTCACCCGCCTGCGCCACGACCCGCGCACCCAGGCGTACTTCGCACGCCGCACCCGGGAGGGCAAGACCCGACGCGAGATCATCCGATGCCTCAAGCGATATGCCGCCCGGGAGGTATTCAACCTGGTCAGACCGGTTTCCCGCACCCCCGTGTTATAGGGGCGTCCGTGAGACGTGAGAGGGTCTGGGGCGTGAGTGAGACACCCCCGAACACCCTGCAATACCGCTTCGACGGGCCAGAAGACGCTCCGGTCCTGATCCTGGGTCCCTCACTGGGTACCACGTGGCACAGGTTGTAGAGACCGTCTGTCGGCGTCCAGGTCAGTCCAAGGTGACCGCACAATTCCAGGTCAGAGCGTTTTGGTCCGCGTGAGTCGACGCAGTCGGTGACAGGTGTGTGATAGCGGTGTTCGACGAGAAGCCTCGCCGGTGCGGTCCGACGGGGCTTCTCAAACAGGTGCGTGCAACGTCCGCCGAGGGCACCGTTGTGCCCGGCTTCTCCCCTCCTGAGCACCCGAAGCAAGGAGGGGGCGACGCCGCCGCTCTGACGGCCGAGGCACAGCCTGTCACCCAGGGACTCTCCGCGCCCAAGCGGGAGGCACTCTTCGCTTCTGCAAACTCATCGGCCTTTGAGGAGTGTCTACGGCACGGCATGTCTCTCCGAGGCCGGGCGGATCGCGAACCGCGCCCACGCGACCAACCGAGCGTCGGTGAACTCGGTGCGTGGTCGTGCGGCCGACGTACTGGAAGCGGTCGCGTCCACGTCACACCAGATCCCTTCCACCAAGAAGGGCAGGCGTGCGGGTCTCACGCGAACCCGTCTCCTCGTCATCGACCAGGGGGAGGTAACGCTCCGCGACCGCTCCGCAAGATGAGGTCCACGCCTGTAGTTGCCCACGTCATGGTTCAGGACGGCATCCGCAGGGCGAGCAGGGCCACGTCATCGGTGTTGCCGGGTGGCATGCGGCCGAGTAGCTGATCGCACAGGGTGTCGAGCGGTTCGTGGGCGAGAGCGAGGGCGTGGTGGCGCAGACGGGTGAGGCCGGTGTCGAGGTCGCTGCCGGGGATTTCGATCAGGCCGTCGGTGTAGAGCAGCAGGGTGGAACCCGGCGGCAGCGACTGCGCGGCGTTCGGTCGGCTGCCGACGGTGCTCGAACCGGCGCCAAGGAGGAGCCCCTGCCCGGCTTCGAGGTACTGCGCCTGTCCGCCCTGGGCCAGCAGGAGGGGCGGCGGATGCCCGGCGCTGGTCCACCGCAGCGTCCATGGGCCGGTGTGCGGGCTGCCTTCGAGCAGGGCGAGGACGAGGGTGGCCATGGGGACGGTGGTGATGGCGGGCAGGGCGTCGTCGAGGCGGTCCACGACAGCGCCGGGTGGGCCGGCGCGGTCCCAGGCCAGTGACCGCAGGATGCCGTGCAGTTGTGCCATGCCGGCCGCGGCGGTGAGATCGTGACCCAGGACGTCGCCGATGACCAGCGCGAGCGTGCCGTCCTTCAGCTCGAAGGCGTCGTACCAGTCGCCACCGACCTGGGAGCCGGCCGGGGCGGGCTGGTAGCGGGCGGCCAGTTGCAGGCGGCCGAGCCGGGGCAGCGGGGCGAGCAGGTTGCGCTGCATGGCCTCGGCGACGGCACGCTGGCGGCCGAACCGGCGGGCGTTGTCGATGACCAGGCCGACCCGGCGGCCGATGTCGCCCACCACTTTCAGATCGTCGGTGTCGAAGGGGGTCTCCGGGGCGGTGCGCACCAGCGTCAGGGCGCCGGTGACCTGACGGGCGGAGCCCAGCGGCACGGTGAGGGCGGATGTCGCGCCCACCGCCCGCAGGAAGCCGCTGTGGACGGCGGCCAGGGCAGAGCCGGCCGACTCGGTGACGTCTGCTTCGCGCTGCAGAACGGGATCACCGCCGTTCAATACCTGGACGAGCGGAGAGTGGGCTCTTCCCACCTCCGTCTGGGGCAGGCGCTCGCGCCAGTCCTCCTGCGCGGCGTGGCGGCCCCCCGGGCCCGTCACCGCCACACGGTGGACCTGTCCGGTACCGACCCGCAGGTCTACCGCCGCCCAGTCGGCCAGGCGGGGAACCAGCAGGCGGCCCAGCCGGGCGAGGGCCTCGTCGATCTCGAGTGTCTGACCCAGCACGTCGGTGATCTCCGCCACCAGCGTCAGCCGCTCGGTGCGGTCCTCCAGAGCCCGCGTGTAGGCCGCACGCTCCCGGCGCGTGCTGCGGTTGCCGGCGGCGTCGGTCAACAGCACGGCCACGCCCTGGAAGGCGCTGTCGTCCCTCAGAGGGGAAGCGGACCAGGAGATCGCGGTCAGACGGCCGTCACCGCGCAGACAGATCTCACCCCCCCCCGTGCCTCGGCTCTCTCGGCCAGGGACCGCAGTAGTGGGCACTGCTCCCGGGGCACCGGGCCGCCGGCCGCGTCCCGGTGCAGCAGGTCGTGTGCGTCCTCGCCCCGCATGGCGGCGGCGGCACGGCCCAGCAGGCGCTCGGCAGCCGGGTTGGCCGCGAGAATCCGTCCAGTGGGGTCCACCACGATGAGAGCTGTGCCCAGCCGTCGGACGACCTGCCGCCAGAAATCCGGCTCGGCCACCGACCGGCACCGCCCCTCATCTCCCATGTCCTCCACCATGCCGCCTTTCCAGCCATGCAAACCCTCGCCGGAAACCGCGGACGCGTTGGCAGGCCGACACACCAGCGGATCGACGACTGCGGAGTTGACAACGATCGGTACGACCTGCATCAACGCTATGCCCGAGCGGCAGGGAACGGGCTCGTCTCGACCGGTCCAAGTAGTCTTCGTCGTTAGTCCTTCGGGGGTTGATCATGCGGCGCGTCGGGGCAAGCATTCTTCTGGGCGATCGGCGGCGTGTCGGTCGAGCCTGGCCAGCAGATCGTCCAGGTTGGAGGTGGTGAACTTCCACTGGAACGGCTGCGCCGTGGCGTACTAGCGGTCTTCGAAGGCTCGGAGCCGGTTCCCGACTTGGCAAAGGTCGGTGAAGTCGTTGGGCGAGAGGGCCTTGCGCTGTACGGCGGAGAAATAGACCTCGACTTAGTTCAGCCAAGAGGCGCGCACGGGGGTGTGGACCAGTACCGCGTTCGAGAACCCAGTGGTCAGCCGGGCTGCTGCGGCCTTGCCGCGGTGGGAGGAGCCGTTGTCGACGATCCAGAACACGCGTTTCGCGCTGGCGTAGGGTTCTTGGCTCATGACCTGGGTGACCAGGTTCATGAACGGGCCGATGCCGGTGGTCGGCTCGCAGCGGCCGAACACCTTGGCCTGGTGGACGTCGTAGGCGGCCAGGTAGGCCAGTGCTCCGCCGCGCCCGTAGGTGTGGTTGACCCGCACCGCCCTGGCCTGCCCGGGGGCGAGGGGTGGGGTGACAGCGGCAGCGGGCCTGGATGGAGGTCTTCTCGTCCGCGCTGATCACATACTCGTCTGCGCCGAGCGGCTCGCCGTCCCAGGCGCGGGTGTACAGGTCAAGGACACGGGCTGCCTTGAGCCGGAAGCCGGGGTCGCTGATGAAGATCCAGGACCGGTGTTGCCAGGGTTTGATCGCGTCCTGGACGAGCCAGCGTCGCACTGTGGAAGCGGAGATTGTGTCGACGATGGCGCGGGCGATGACCTCGCGGGCCAGCTCCGAGGCCGACCGGCGGGACAGTGGCGTGCCGCTCTCCGCGGGCAGTTGACAGGCCAGCGCCTTGACCTTGGCCCTCTGTAACGGGGCGAAGGAAGCGGGACGCCCGGAACGCTTGCGGTCGGACAGGGCGGGCAGCCGGTTCCCGGCGAAACGGTCGCGCCAGGTGCGGACGGTCTCCACCTGCAGCCCGGTCTCGCGGGCGATGCGCGCGTTGGAGCGGCCCCGAGCCGCGTACAAGACGACCTGGGCGCGCTGGCGCAGCCGGTGCTCTGTCTTGTGGCCGTAGGCCATCTTCTTCAGCCGCTCACGCTCGGAGGCCGTCAGGACGATCGGGCATGCGGCGGTGCGATGCAACGCGGGAGAGCCGTGCACGAGAAGTGGATGGCGACGGGGTGCAAAGAAGCGCGCCCTTCCTGCGGCGTGCCGCCCTGCACCGTCTCTGTGGTCAGTTGGTGCCGATCAGTGCCGTGCGTGCGGCGGTGAGGATCTCGTCGGAGAGCGGGGTGCCGTTGGTGGCTCGGGACAGGACGAGTGCGCCGAGCATGGTGCACAGCCGGGTGATGCCGTCCTGGTCCTCGGTGGCGAGGAAGTCGGCGAAGTCGCCCACCCCCTGGCTGTAGACGCGGTGGGCCTCGGTCTCTCCGCCGTCGCGGGCCATGTCGGTGGCGAGTGCGGCGGCGGGGCAGCCGTCAGCCGGGCTGTCGCGGTGTTCGACGGAGAGGTAGGCGTCGATCAGCGCCCGCTGGGCGGCGTCGCGCTGCCCGGCGTACTGATCGAGCCCGTCCTTGTGGTGCTGGGCGAGTTCGGCGAACGCGTGGGCGGTGGCTTCGTCGATGAGGGCCGCCTTGGAGGCGAACTGCTTGTAGAAGCCGCCGTGGGTCAGGCCGGCCGACTTCATGAGGTCGGCGACGCTCAGGCGGGTGCCCTCTTCCCGAAGCAGCCGAGAGGCGGTCTCCACGACCCGTCGGCGGTTTTCCTGTGCCTGTGCCTGCGATACGCGGCCCATCGGTCACCCCTCCCAGTTGGATGTCGAGCGAAATCTATTCTAGGCTGAGATTTAGATGACGGATGCAATCTATCGTGCGGTCGTCGCCGTGCTCAACGCTGGGAGTGCTCATGGAACTGAAGGACGCGGTCGCGGTGGTCACCGGCGCCAACCGGGGGCTCGGGCGGCATCTGGCCGCCCAGCTCATGGCGCGCGGGGCCAAGGTGTACGCGGCGGCCCGCCGCCCCGAGACGGTGGACCTGCCCGGGGCCGTCCCGCTGCGGCTCGACCTGACGGACGCGGAGTCGATCCGGGAGGCGGCCCGCACCGCCTCTGACGCGACGCTGCTGGTGAACAACGCCGGCATCTCCACCGGCACGCCGCTGATTGCGGGCGGCTTGGAAGCGGTGCGCCTGGAGATGGAGGTGAACTTCTTCGGCCCGCTCGCCGTGACCCGGGCCTTCGCCCCGGTCATCGAGTCCAACGGTGGCGGCGCCGTGCTCAACGTGCTGTCCGTCCTGTCCTGGCTGCACCCGGCCGGCCTCGGCTCCTACGCCGCGGCGAAGGCCGCCGCCTGGGCGCTGACCGGTGCGGTCCGGGAGGAGCTGGTGCCCCGCGGCATCGCCGTGACGGCGCTGCACGTCGGATACATGGACACCGACATGGCCGCCAGCGTTCCCGCCGAGCAGAAGGCCGACCCGGCCGAGGTCGCCGCCCAGGCTCTGTCAGGCATCGAGACGGGCCTGCCCGAGGTCCTCGCCGACGACGTCACCCGGCACGTGAAGCAGGGCCTGGCCGCCGCGCCGAATGCGGGGTGAGGCGCCCCCGCCGCATCGGCGCGGAGCCCTCTGAACCAGCAGTGCAGACAAGAAAGTACCTCGTACCGGGGCAAGCCTGGAGCGAGCGGAGACCCCGTCCCCCTGCGGGCGGAAAACGGAGATGATGATGAAGGCGTACCTGATCGAGAAGTACGGTGACCAGTCCGCGGTGCGCGCCGCCGAGCTGCCCGATCCGAAGCCGGGCGCCGACGACGTGCTGGTCAAGATCCACGCGGCGAGCGTCAACCCGCTGGACTTCAAGATCCGCGACGGTGCCTTCAAGCGGATCCTCCCGTACCGCCTGCCTCTCATCCTGGGCAACGATCTCGCTGGAGTGGTGGTCAAGGTCGGCTCGGCCGTCACCCGCTTCGCGGTGGGCGACGAGGTCTACGCGCGGCCCGACAAGGACCGCATCGGCACCTTCGCCGAACTCATCGCCGTCCACCAGGACGACCTGGCCCACAAGCCGGCCACCCTCACCATGGCGGAGGCCGCCTCCCTTCCCCTGGTCGCCCTCACCTCATGGCAGGCGCTGGTCGAGAAGGCACGGGTCCGGCCGGGCCAGAAGGTCCTCATCCACGCGGGCTCCGGCGGGGTGGGCACCATCGCCCTCCAACTGGCCAGGCACCTGGGCGCACACGTGGCCACTACCGCGAGCGCGGCCAATACCGCCCTGTCCAAGGAGCTCGGCGCGGACGTCGTCATCGACTACCGCACCCAGGACTTCGAGGACGTCCTGGACGGCTACGACGTCGTCCTGGACACCCTCGGCGGCAAGACCCTGGAGAAGTCCCTGCGCATCCTCAAGCCCGGTGGGAAGGTCATCAGCATCGCCGGGCCCCCCGACGCGGACTTCGCCCGCGAGCTGGGCGCGAACCCGGTCCTGCGCCAGGCGATGAACGCGCTGAGCTTCACGACCCGGCGCCACGCCAAGCGCCAGGGCGTGACGTACTCCTTCCTGTTCATGAAGGCCGACGGCGAGCAGCTGCGCGAGATCACCCGGCTCGTCGACGCCGGGAAGATCCGCCCCGTCGTCGACTGTGTCTTCCCCTTCGAGCAGGGCCGCGAAGCCATGGAGTACGCCGAGAAGGGACGCGCCAAGGCCGGCAAGGTCGTCATCGCGACGGTGTGAGCACCAGCCCCCGCCGCTCCACCGCCAGGCCCCGGGCGGCGAGAGGATCCCACACCCCACCACCCCTACCCTCCACACCCCAGGAACCGATCATGAGCGCACCGCGCAGGTCCCCCACCCCCAGGCCCGCCCCGTCGACGTACAAAGATGCACCGACCCGTTCGGTGTCCGTGCGCGGCGTCGACTTCGTCTACCGCCAGCTCGGCTCGGAAGGAGACGGCGTACCACTGATCCTGCTCCACCACCTGACCGCTGTCCTGGACAACTGGGACCCCCGCGTCGTCGACGGACTCGCCGCCCGGCGCCAGGTGATCGCCTTCGACAACCGCGGAGTCGGCGCGTCGGGCGGCTCCACCCCCGACACCATCGAAGCGATGGCCCGCGACGCAGTGCTGTTCATCCGAGCCCTGGGCTTCGAGCAGGTCGACCTGCTCGGCCTGTCGATGGGCGGCTTCATCGCCCAGGTCATCGCAGCCGAGGAACCGCAGCTGGTGCGCAGGGTCGTCCTCGCGGGCACCGGCCCCGCCGGAGGCCCGGGCATCGACAAGGTCACCGCACTGACCCTCCGGGACATCCTGAAGGGCTTCCTGACCCGCAAGGACCCCAAGCAGTTCCTCTTCTTCACCGACACCGAACACGGCCGACGCGAAGCACGCGCCTTCCTCAAACGGCTGAAGGAACGCACCAGCGACCGCGACAGGGCCATCTCGCTGACGTCGTTCCGCGCCCAGCTCAAGGCCATCCACCGATGGGGCCTGCAGGCGCCCGCGGACCTGTCGCGCATCCACCAGCCAGTCCTGGTGGCCAACGGCGAGAGCGACCGGATGGTGCCGAGCGAGAACACCCTCGACCTCGCCGCACGCCTGCCCCGGAGCGAACTCGTCCCCCTCTACCCGGACGCCGGACACGGCGGGATCTTCCAGTTCCACAACGAGTTCGTGGCCAGAGCCCTCGCATTCCTCGAAGCACAGCCCGTCGCCTGACTCCTGACGCCACATCCCTCCGCCGCCTCGGCCCCAGGCGCGCCCGGGACAAGGCGGGCCCGGGCGAGCCAGCCTCCCCCGATCAGACGCCTCCTGTACGCCGGCATTCCCATCGGCACCCGAGAATGCCCTCGGCATCGCATGCCAGATCCGCCCCGTCACCTGGCCACAAGCCCGCCGACGCCCAGCCGCGAAGTCAACCCCCGAAAGACTTACGACGCAGACCACTGAGTCGTACTGCCCAGAAGTACGCTGGAGTTACCGAGGACCCTTCGAACATCGGCCTTCATGTCTGTGTAGTTCTCGGTGATCCAATACGCCGGGCCGCTTCCGGTCGGCCCGAGGCAGGGTTCGCGTCATGACTGCGACCATCTCCCGCCCGGCTTCACCCGAAGGCGGGTTCGCCCCGTCCTTCGCCTCACGCTCGCTCCCACCGGTTCCGCACCGGCCCTGCTGCACCGCCTGGTGGCCGCGCTCGCGCGACCGCGTTAGCAGCCACCTCAAGGGGAGCCGTGAGGCGGCGCAGCCCCGCCGGGAAGCCGACGGGGCTGTTCCGGCAATTGCGTTTCACCGGATCACTGCAGCCGGGCACCGGGACAGGGCTCTGGAGTACGCCGCCGGCGCCGGTGCGTCATGCTGGGGCGCTGCCGATACGGGCTCGCCGCAGTGGCGCTCCTGCTCGGTGGAGACTGGCGAGTGCTTGCCGGTAGGAGGCGATCAGTCCGGTTTCCAGATAGTCGACTCCCAGGTCCTGGCAGTAGTGGCGGACGATGGGCCGGGCCCTGCGCAGGTGGGGGCTGGGCATGTTGGGGAACAGGTGGTGTTCGATCTGGTGGTTCAGGCCTCCCAGGGCGCGGTCGGTGAACCAGCTGCCGCGTACGTTGCGTGCGGTGAGGACCTGCCGGCGCAGGAAGTCGGGGCGGTCGTTGCCGGTCAGGGTCGGCATGCCCTTGTGGTTGGGGGCGAAGAGGCAGCCGAGGTAGAGGCCGAACAGGCCCTGGTTGACGGCCAGGAACGCGATCGCCATGCCGGGTGGGAGGACGAGGAACAGTGCGGTCAGGTAGGCGGCGGTGTGCCCGTAGAGCAGCGTGCCGTCCAGGGCGCGGTTCTTCAGGGCGCGGTTGCCCAGTGCTCGCGCGCTGGAGACATGAAGGTTGACCCCTTCGAGCAGGAGCAGGGGAAAGAAGAGGAACGCCTGCCAGCGGCCGATGATCCTCGGCAGTCCGGTCGCGGCGCGGGCCTGGTCCTGGGACCACACCAGCAGGTCCGGGGCGATGTCGGGGTCGAGGTCCTCGTGGTTGGGGTTGGCGTGGTGGCGGGTGTGTTTGTCCTGCCACCATCCGTAGCCCATCCCGATCGCGGCCCCGGCGATGCGGCCGCACGTCTCGCTGGGCCGGCGCCGGCGGAAGACCTGGCGGTGCGCGACGTCGTGGGCGAGCAGAGCCACCTGCCCGAACATCACGGCGAGGAACGCGGCGAGCGCCAGGGTCCACCACCCGGCGCCGATGAGGACGAACGCGCTCCAGCCCCCAGCGTAGGCGACGGCCACGACGATGGACCGGACGGTGTAGTAGCCGGGGCGCCGGTTCATCAGGCCGGCCTCGGCGATCTTCTTCGACAGGCGGGCGAAATCACTGCCACCTGCGGGGGGAGGCGGGCGACGGCGCGGGGTATGCGTGGTCATGGTCTCGGAGTGCCCTTCCCGGCTGACGGGCCGCATCCGGTCGTGCGGTGTACGCCGGATGCGATGCGGCAGCCGGGTACCCACATCCCTGCCTTCGGACCGGCACCCCGGTGCTTGTAGGCCGGAGCCTGCGGATGTCGCCGGGCTTTGACGTCGTGAGATCCTCCCCGGAGGGTGACTGCTGTCGATGAACCTGCCGCGCTGGCAATCGGGGCGAAGCGGCATGGAAGGGATATAAGACACTAGCCTCGGGTCATGGTGACGCGTACCCGGCTGTATCACGACGGCACTCTCGTCCTGGAGGACCTTCCCGTCGGTGACGTCCCTGCGCATCTCGCTGATCCGGCGTCGGTCCTGTGGCTGGACCTGCACCGGCCCGGAGCCGCTGAACTCACCATGCTCGGTCAGGAGTTCGGCATCCACGAACTGGCTCTGGAGGATGCCGCCCAGCGTGGACAGCGGCCGAAGCTCGACCGCTATCGCACCCACGAGTTCCTCAGCGCCTATGCCGTGACCGTCAGCCCGGACGGTGCGCAGCTGACGTACAGCGAGATCGCCGTATTCCTCACCGGCCAGGCCATGATCACCGTCCGCAAGGACGACGGCTTCGACATCGAGGACGTCGTCGCCCGCTGGGACGAGAGCCCGGACCTGGCCGGCCACGGCGTCGGATTCCTGCTGCACGGCCTGCTCGACCATCTCGTGGACGGACACTTCGCCGCCGTCCAGCAACTGGACGACAGCATCGAGGAGCTGGAGGGCCTGCTCTTCGCGGCCGGGCGCCGTGAGATCGAAGCCGTGCAGCGCCGGGTTTTCGCACTGCGCAAATCGCTCATCCGGCTGCGCCGCGTCGTGCTTCCGATGCGCGAGGTGGTCAACGGGCTCATGCGCCCCGGCCTGCACCTGATCACCGACCCTCTCGTCCCGTACTACCAGGACGTCTACGACCACGTGCTGCGTGCCACCGAGTGGACGGAATCACTGCGGGACCTGGTGGCCTCGGTCATGGAGACGAACCTCTCGGTCCAGGCCAACAGCATGAACCTGATCATGAAGAAGGTGACGAGCTGGGCCGCGATCATCGCCGTACCCACCGCGATCACCGGCTACTACGGCCAGAACCTCCCCTATCCCGGTTTCGGCCGCGAGTCGGGATTCGTCACCTCCGCCGCCGTCATCGTGCTCCTGTCCGCATTGCTGTATCTGACGTTCAAGCGCAAGGACTGGCTCTGACCGGCACCGGCACCGGCGACCAGGCCCCGACGGCAGAAAACTGCCTGGTCATCCCGGGCTTTTCGGACCGGTGAGCGGAGTAGTGTGAAGACACCGGGAGTTCTTCGCGCACCGGCTCCGCTGCGGGTGCCGTTCCCGATGATCGACAGCGCCGGGCCGCACCCACGAGCCCGGGGACAGGTCCGCGCCATGGCCGTGACCATTGACCGTAAGACATCGAGCAGAGGTGCGTCGCCGCAGCCGGCCCGGCTGTCCCTGACGCCCGCGCCGGGCGGGCTGGACGGTATGTGGTGGCCTCGCTCCCGTGCCTTCACCCGTGAGCTGCCGTCGTTGACGGCCGCATTGGGTGATCTCTGGGGTCGTATCACGAGTGTCACCGTGCACCCGGCCTACTGGCCCGTCCTGCCGCACTGGGTGTCCTACGCCGGGCGCACCGTGCAGGTGGGCTGGTCCACCGAGGAGCAGGATCCCCACCGACTCACTCTTTTCTCCGCTGACGGCCGCCGGGACGTGCTGGTGATTCCGCCGGAAACCGGTGCGGATGCCGCCGCGCAGTTGATGGTCGGCGACGGCGTCGATGCCTCGGCCCGGGAGCAAGCAGCAGACAGGATCGATGCACGAAACAGGGAAGAAGCCTGGGAGGACGACGGCGGAGCAGGTCGACCGTCGTCCCGGCCCCGGTCCATCGGCTCGGCAGGGCCTTCGCCCGCCGGTCGGCGGAGGTGAGATCCCATGCTCGTCATCGCCGTGGCCGTGCTGCTCGTCCTGATCGCCGTCGGAGTCGTTCTGATCCACCGGCTCAACGGCCAGCACGCCGAACGGATCGCTGCCTTCCACTACAGCGATGTTCTGCCGGGGATCGGGCGTCGGCCCCGGAGACACCGTCGGTCGGTGGACGCGACCGTTCCGACGCGCCCCACCGCGACGGCGACCGCGGATGACATCGGCTTCGGCCCGACCGTGGGCGGTAGAGGAAGGCGCGTCATGGCGATGTTGCGAGACCGAAAGACGTACCGCGAGAGGATCATGCAGGCTCTGTACCAGGCCGCCGAGGGCAATCGCCTCCTGGGTGTCGATGGGGCGAAGCTCCGCACGGACCTGGGTATCCCTGAGCAGGACATGGCCGCTGCCTGTATGTACCTGGCAGGTGAAGGCTGGGTCGTCGTGGACTGGGAGAGGGGCAACACGCCCGGGATGATCACGCTGACGCACCAGGGGATCCGGCAGATGGAGACGGAAGAGGAAGGGCGTGGCTGAACCGCCGCGTCGGCTTCTCGGACCGAAGTGAACCCTCGCAAGGATTGCTTATGGCGGATTAGTCCCTTTGACGTAACCTGGAAAGCGGGTCGGCGCACGCTCACGTGCAATGACCCGGAAGGGCGGCTCCGGCGGGTATACGCCGGAGCCGTTGCCTGTTTCCGCAACCGCGCCTGCGGCGAAGCGCTCGCGGGAGCGTCGTGCGGAGTACCGTGAGGTAGCAGGGTCGTATCGTGGTCGCACGCCGTGCGGTCGCACGCCGTGCGGTCGCACGCCGTGCGGTCGCACGCCGTGCGGTCGCACGCCGTGCGGTCGCACTGCTCTCTGCGGACGGGCGGACACCATGGCAGGCTCAGACACCCCCGACTTCCCCAGGCTCCTGCCGGACGCCGTGCACCGGTCGGTGAAACCCGGGACGGCCCTGCTGCGGCTGGAGACCACACACGCACGCGAGGGAATCCTGGACGGCGCATGGTGGCCACGGTCCCGGGACATCGGTGCCGAGCTTCCCTCGCTGATCTCCGCGTTGACCGAGCATCTCGGGCCCATCACCCGGGTCGGTCTGGACGGCAGTGCCTGGGACGGACTGCCGACCCGGGTGATGGTCGACGACCGGGTCGTGCACATCGACTCCTTCCCGGTCGGTGACGACACCGTCCTCATCACCCGGGGCGACCGGGACCACTTCTCCCTGCTGCTGGTCCCTCCGGACACGTCGCCCGACGCGGCACGCGCCGCGATGGCCAGGGCCGTACGGGCCGACAACGTCACCGAGGCCAGGCAGATCCTCATCGAAACGGGCAGCGACACGCCACCTACGCCGGCCTGACACGTCCGTCGCAGATCGGCTCTCCATCGGCCTGGACGTTAGATGCGGGCGAACTCCTCCGTCTGCTGGGCGAATTCCCGAGCCATGGCGGCGCTGACCGTGGGCTTGGTGTCGCGGATCGTGTCCAGGTAGTCGTCGGTGGTGGGGGTGGTCCGGGTTCCGGTGTCGAAGGTGCGCTCGAACTGGGCCTGGGAGACGGTGCGCGCCGCGTGGGCGATGTCGGCCGGGGTGAACCCCTCGCTGGCGGACGCGAGTACCGCGCTGTCGGCCCGTGCGCCCGCTCGGACCAGGTAGCTCTCCCACAGCGCGGTCCTGGCGGTGTGGTCGGGAGGGCCGATCGGCAGCACGTAGTCGAAGCGGCCGTGCCGCAGGAACGCGGAGTCGAGCGTGGTCACGTTGTTCGTGGCGCAGACGAGCAGCCGTCCGTCCTGGCTTCGGAACCGGACGATCGCCTTGAGCAGTTCGTTGACGACGCCGACAGCGGTCGCGTCCGCGCCGCCGCGTTCGCCGGCGACCTCCTCGACCTCGTCGATGAAGACGAGGACGTGGTCGAGCCGGGCGATCTCGTCGAAGCGCCGGTTCAGCCCGGTCGCCAGGCCGTACTCGGCGGCCAGACGGGCGGGGAACAGTTCGAGGAAGGGCCATCCCAGGCGGCTGGCGATCGCGTGCGCGAACGTGCTCTTGCCGGTCCCGGGCGGGCCGAACAGCATCACCGCCCGTGGCGGTTCCACTCCGTGCTGGGCGGCCAGTTCGGGATGGGCCAGCGGCAGGACCAGGCGCCGCTCGATGAGCTGCTTCTCCCGTTGCATGCCCGCGACCTTCTGCCAGAGCCCCCCTGGCGGCAGCTCCGCTCCGAGCGAGGACAGCGTGCCGGCCGACTGTGGGGTCACCGGTCCGCGTTTCTCGAAGAAGACCAGGCCGGGGCGGGCACCGAAGTCGCAGTTGCGCAGGGCGGTGGCACCGGTCTCGCCCTCGGGCAGGGCGGCGTGCACCGCGCGGACGCCGGCGGCGAAGAGCCGTTGCTCAAGGGCGGTGATCAGGGCACTGCCCAGCCCGCGCTGCCGCCAGCCGGGCACCATGCAGATGCGCAGGATCCATGCCCGTTCGCCCTCCACCCTGCTCACCGCGGCGCCGATCAGCACGTCGTCGGCCGTGGCCACCACGGCCGGGTGGCGGGTCTGGAGGGCCGTCACGGCGTCCGAGAGCGGGAAGAGCGGCGGCTCCTCGGTCGTGCCGCTCTGCATGTCGACACGGATCACCGCTTCGAGATCGTCCTGGGTGTAGTCCCTGACCCGCCAACCCGTCATGATCAACTCCGCGTGTTCGGCCGTACTCCCATCATCAGCTGGTGCCCGGAGGACGCGCGCGACAGGCGACGGTCACGGCACGGATCGCTCGGGCCGTAGTCGGGTCAAAAGGAGCCGAGCTCGCCGATCGTGCTCATGAGAGGGGCCGGGAAGACGACAGTGGTGTTCTGGTCGACACCGATCTCCACCAGGCTCTGGAGATTGCGCAGTTGAAGCGCCAGGGGGTGGGCCATCATGGTGTCCGAGGCGTCGCCGAGCGCGGCTGCGGCCAGGGACTCGCCCTCCGCGTTGATGATCTTCGCTCGCTTCTCCCGCTCGGCCTCGGCCTGGCGGGCCATGGCGCGCTTCATGGTGTCGGGCAGCTGGATGTCCTTGAGTTCGACCAGCGTGACCTGCACACCCCAGTCGACGGTGGTGACGTCGAGGATCTGGCGGATGTCCAGGTCGATACGGTCCGTCTCCGACAGCGTCTCGTCGAGCGTGTGAGCGACGGATTCGCGGCCTGCTCGCCGAGCTCGACATCGAGGCGGCAGGGCGACCGCAGCGGCGGAGGGTGTGCGCATCTCGCCGATGCGGCCTGAGCACGCTGAGTCAGGTTTTGACGATCTTCGGTGTCCGATCGCCCCGGACCGCCCGATTGCATGCACGGCCTGCTGTCCCTGAGCGAGGGCCGGTAGGCCCTCTTCACCGACGTCGAACCGCGTCATCCTGGAAAAGGAGAGCTCACAGCCGTAGGCGAGCCGAGAGTAGGTGATTGGCGTGATGTGGTACGACGGAGGCTGGGGCTGGGGCGGCTGGTTCTTCATGGCCGTGTTCATGGTGCTGTTCTGGGCGTTGGTGATCTTCGGCATCGTCGCGCTCGTCCGCTACTTCAGCGGTGCCCATCACGACCGCCAGTTCGGACGGCCTCCCTCGTCCGGTGAGCCGGGATGGGGAAGCAGGCGGGCCGAGGATCTGCTGGCCGAGCGGTTCGCCCGCGGGGAAATCGACGAAGACGAGTACAAACGACGCCTTGCGCTGCTGCGGGAGCACCGGTGAACCCGGACCGCCGGCGCGGCACATGGTTGATCATCGCCGGGGCGGTTGCCGCACTGGTGCTGGGCATCGCGAGCACCATGGTGCTGGCCGGAACCGGCGCCTTCCGCCATGCGGCTCCTGCGGCATGGCGCGCCGAAGGAACGCGCTGCAGCGCGCCCCCGCTGCCGGGCCAGGTGGTGGACGTGACCGCGAGCGACATGGGCCGGGGCATGATGGGCGGCGTTCCCGGCGGGTACGGCATCCGCATGATGCGTCTTAAGGCTCGTCCCGCCACGGTCTCCGCCGGTGTGGTGTCGCTGCGGGTTGTGAACACCGGTGCCATGGCGCACGAGGTGGTGGTGCTCCCACTGCCGGCGGGTCAGGTCATCGGGGAGCGCCCTACCGGCCCTGACGGGAAGATCAACGAGGCGAGCAGCCTGGGCGAGGCATCCCGCAGCTGCGGAGCAGGCGAGGGAAACGGCATCGCCCCTGGCGCGATGGCATGGACCACGCTGACGCTGCGTCCCGGGCGCTACGAGCTGGTGTGCAATCTTCCCGGCCACTACCTCGCCGGGATGTACACCGAACTCGACGTCACCAGCAGATAGCACGCTCCGGCGGCGAAGAACTTCGCCCGGTCTGCGCCGACCGCATCGTCTCGCGGGAGAACTCTGAGTGGGCGGTCATTGCTCCGCCTGGCGGCCGGGGGTCAGCCGGTCAGGGCGGCGAGGGTGTCGTCCAGGTCGGTGGCCTTGGGCTGGTTGTGGGAGAGCTTGGCCAGGACCTTGGCCATGCCGCAGGTGTTGGTGAGGGCGGAGAAGACCAGGCCGCCAGCGACGCCTGCGGACAGCCAGCGGGCCGCGTTCCAGCGTTGGCCGGCGATCAGGCCGGTCAGGACGAGGGATCCGGCGGCGAGGCGGACCTGGCGGTCCATGGCCCAGGGGGTGCGGGTGCCGGCGGGTCGGTGGGTGTCGTGGCCGAGTTGCGTCCAGGCGGTGGTGCCGCCGGTGAGGGTGGCGGCGGTGACGCCGTGGTCGGCCAGACGCCGGCAGGCGGTCGCGGAGCGGGCGCCGGAGGCGCACACGATGAGGAGGTCGCCGCGGTCGGCAGCGGTCTTCAGGGCGGGCAGGGCGGCATCGAGGTGGTCGAGGGGGATGTTGTGGGCGCCGGGCAGGTGGCCGGAGGCGTATTCGCCGGGGGTGCGCACGTCGATGACGGTCAGCTCGTGCAGGCGGGCGTTGGCCTGGTCGGCGGTGAGGGCGGTGGTGGGTGCCACGGGGATTTTCCTTTGCCTGGTTCGGGTTACCCCTTCGGTAGGATACCCGAGGGGGTATCTCGAAGGAGCGTGGGTTGTGGAACTGGCGATGGCGGCTGAGGAACTGAAGACGGTGGTCAACCGGCTGCGCCGGGCGCAGGGCCAGATCGCCGGGGTGATCAAGATGATCGAGGAGGGGCGGGACTGCGAGGACGTCGTCACCCAGCTCGCCGCGGCGTCCCGGGCTCTGGACAAGGCCGGTTTCGCGATCATCGCCACCGGTCTGCAGCACTGCATGACCGACGCCGACATGGCCGCCTCCGGCGACCGGGAGCAGATGCGCACCCGGCTGGAGAAGCTGTTCCTGTCTCTGGCCTGAGCCGTGGTGCCGCGGCGCCCGATCATCCGTCTGACTCCTCAGGTGAGGGCGTCGATGAGCATGAAGGCTGCCACGGCCAGCAGCACGGCGGCGAAGGTGCGCTGCAGTAGGGTGCCGGTGACCTTGGTGGCCAGGCGTTTGCCGTCCCAGGCACCCAGGATGGCCGCCCCGGTGAAGGGGCCGATCACCGGCCAGTTGACACCGGCGGTGGTGGCGCCGCGGGTGGCCAGGGAAGCCAGCGAGTTCGCCGAGATGACCAGCAGGCTGGTGCCGACGGCGGCCTGCATCTCGAACGCCAGCACGGTGACCAGGGCCGGGACGGCGAGGAAGCCTCCGCCGACCCCGAGCAGTCCGGTCAGCGCGCCGAGCCCTGCGCCGGTGCCGGCGGCCTTGGCCGGCCTTGCTTCGCCGGCCGCCGGGCCGGTGGCGGTGCGGCTGGGGCGCAGCATCTTGACGGCGGCGAGTGCGGCGATGGCAGCGAATGCGGCGGTAAGTACCGGCTGGGGCAGGCGGGATGCGGCGGCTCCTGCTGCGGCTGCGGGCAGGAGTCCGGCCGCGGCGAACAGGGCGCCGGCTTTCCAGCGGACGTTGCCGGTGCGGGCGTGGGCGTACAGGGCGGTGAGCGAGGTGGCCGTGACGATGATCAGGCTGGCCGTGGTCGCGGCGGCCGGTGTGAAGCCGAGCAGGTAGATCAGCGCCGGGACGGCCAGGACGCTGCCGCCCCCGCCGAGCGCGCCGAGCGCGAGACCGACCACCGCCCCCGCGATCAGGGCCAGGATCAGAGCACTCACGCTATGACACCCTCGTTGCCGCCCGGACCGATGACCGGCAGCCCCGCACGCGCCCAGGCAGTCATGCCGCCGGTGACGTCCGTGGCCTGAACACCGCGTCCGGCCAGCAATGTGACGGCCTGCTGGGAGCGGTGACCGGAGCGGCAGATCGTGACCACCGGCCCGCCCTGCGTGGCCGCCGGGAGCGGCGCCCCTGCCGCCAGACGGGAAAGGGGCAGGTGCAGCGCGCCGGGCGCGTGCCCGGCGTTCCACTCCGGGGTTTCGCGGACGTCCAGCAGGACGGCGGTGCCGTCGCTGGTCTGCTGGTGGGCCTGCTGGGGGGTGAGGCGGCCGGGGCCGCGGCGGAGAAGCGAGAACATCGTTCGATCACTTTCGTGCGGTGGCGCGGTAGGGCGTGTCAGTCGGTGCGGCCGGGGCGGGTGAGGGTCAGTCCTGCCTCGGTAGCGGCGTCGAAGCCGTCGTCGATGGCGACCACGTCGCGGCCGGCGGCGTCGAGGAGGGAGGCGGCGATCGCCGCGCGCATCCCGCCGGCGCAGTGCACCCAGACCGTCCCGTCCGGTACTTCGTCGATGCGGCCGTGCAGCTCGTGGATGGGGATGTGGACGGAGCCGTCGATGTAGCCGCCCGCGCGCTCCGAGTCCCGGCGCACGTCCAGGACGACGACGTCGTCGCCGCGCTCACGGACTTCGGCGAGGTCGGCGAAGCGGGCGCGGGGGAAGGAGGCGAGCTGCTCGCCCTCACGGATCCAGCCGGCCGGGTCGCCGGTGGCGGCGGCGGCCGGGCGGTCGATGCCCACCCGCGCCAGCTCCCGCTGCGCGTCGGCGATCTGCTCCGGGGTGTCGGCGAGCAGGGTGACGGGCTTGCCCCACGGGATCAGCCAGGCCAGGTAGGTGGCGAGCTTGCCCTCGCCCTCGAAGTTGAACGACCCGGCCACGTGCCCCTCGGCGAAGGCCGTGCGGCTGCGCAGGTCCACCACCCACTCACCCGCGGCCAGCCGGGAGGCGATCTCCTCGGCGTCCCCACGCCTCGGCGGGGTGAGGTCGACCGGCGCGGGGCCTGCTGCGTTGGCCGGGCCCATGCGCGCGTAGTAGGCGGGCACGTCGTCCAGCCCGGCGAGCATCCGGGCGACGAAGGTGTCCACATCCAGGGTCAGCGCGTCGTTGGTCTCGCGCTCCTTACCGATCGTGGTCGCGTCTCCCTCGGCCTGGGAGGAGGAACAGAAGCTGCCGAACCCGTGGGTGGGCAGCACCGGCACCTCGTCGTCCAACTCGTCGGCCAGCCGGTGGGCGGAGGCGTACTGGGCGCGGGCCAGCTGATCGGTCAACCGCGGCTCGACCAGATCGGGGCGCCCGACGGTGCCGATGAGCAGGGATCCGCCGGTGAAGGCCGCCACACCGCGCCCGCCCTCGGTCAGGGCGTAGGAGGTGTGGTGCGGGGTGTGCCCGGGAGTAGCGATCGCGCGCAGCACCAGGCCCTCGTCCACCGTCACCGTGTCGCCGTCGGCAACCGGGGTGCGGTCGAACGACACGTTCGCCCCGGTCGGCACCAGGTACCGGGCACCGGTGACGCGCGCCAGCTCCAGGCCGCCGGTGACGTAGTCGTTATGCAGATGGGTCTCGGCCACGAAAGCGATACGCACCCCACGGCGGGCCGCTGCGGCCATGACCTGGTCGATGTCCCGCGGCGGGTCTATGACCACCGCCGCATCGGGCCCGCCGGCCAGGTAGCTGCGGTTGCCCAGGCCCTCGAATTCCAGGGTGTCGACGAAGAACACGGCTCATAACTCCTTTCGAATGATGTACCCCGGGGGGTATCTGGCACTCACCTTAACAGCTATACCCAGGGGGGTATTCCAGAGGCGGGAAGCGCCCCCTCAGGGCTTCGCCCGACGCCCGGCGGGTACCCGGTGGGGTATAGAGGAATCAGTCGTTCCGCGCTACCCGGGAGTGTCCGTGTCCTACGACCGCACCGTCCGCCTCAGCACCGACTTCGGCAGCGCCGTCATCGCCGTACGCAAGGCCCTGGCCGATCAGGGCTTCGGCATCCTCACAGAGATCGACGTCAAGGCGACCCTCAAGGCCAAGCTCGGCCACGACATGGAGGACTACCTGATCCTCGGCGCCTGCAACCCGCCGCTCGCCCACCAGGCCCTCGAGGCCGACCGCAGCATCGGGCTGCTCCTGCCCTGCAACGTCGTGGTCCGCCGCGACGGCGACACCACGCTCGTCCAGGCCCTCGACCCAGGCACCATGGTCACCCTCACCGGCCTGCCCGCCCTGGAGCCGGTCGCCACCGATGCCACCGCCCGGCTGGACGCCGCCCTGGGGTCCCTCACCTGACCCACTCGCGCCCGGCCCCCCAGGCGGACTCAGCAGAAGAGAGGCGCGTGCATGCTTCTCACAAATGCCCGGGCGGAGCCCCGGCCGGACGGCAGCCCACCTGACCCACACCCGACCGGACGAACGCTCCCCCAAGGTCGGTCCCGAACCCGTGGGCTACTCCGCCAGCGCGCGCCAAGCCTCCCTCCGGTTCCTCGCGCTTCCACCTCGAGAATCCGCGAACCCGTCGGCTTGCCACGGCGACGACCGACTTCACGGCGTCGACGACCCGGAAGTAGGCGACCGCCGACACGTCCACGCTCACGTTGTCCCGGGTGATGATGCCCTGGGACTGGATCGGCATGGTGACGACCCGCAGCGACACCCGGTGCAGGGCGTCGACGAACGGGATGATGAACCGCAGCCCCGGGGAGCGTGTTCCGAGAAGTCGGCCGAAGCGGAACAGCACTCCCTTCTCGTACTGCTTGACGACCTTCACGGACAGGGCGAGGGTCAGGACGGCCAGGAGGCCGATCACGACGATGAGAACGATCAGGGCTCGCATGTGCTGCTCCTCGGGACGAGGACCACGGGGGGCGGGGATGCCGCCGGTCGAGACCCCTGCATGTGCCTGCGCCGGTTCGTGAGGCAGGTCCGAAACCCGGGAAGGCATCGGTCGTGGCGACCGTCTTACATGCCGATGACCAGGCGACTGGCGCGATCGGTCCGTGCCGGAACGGCCGCTGAGGCGGGGCCGTCCTCCCCGTACTTCCCTGCCTCGTCCGGTCCGAGTGGCCGGTCGGCGGCGGAGACGGCGTGCAGGGTCTCGTCCGCGGCCATGAGAGCGCTTGCGGTCAGCGGTGTGCCCCTGTTCGCAGGCGATGAGGTACTGCCCTGCGGCCGCCTGCTCAGCCGGGTCTGGGAACAGGCGCAGGACGCGGCACCGGCCGCGGACCCGCACCCGGTGTCCTGTCCTCACTGCCGCGAGGCGGTCGAGGCACTGGCCGCGGTGAACGCGGCCGCCCGGACGCTGCGCGACGAGGACCCTCCGG
Source organism: Streptomyces sp. NPDC028331 (assembly GCF_055565775.1). NCBI lineage: Bacteria > Bacillati > Actinomycetota > Actinomycetes > Kitasatosporales > Streptomycetaceae > Streptomyces > Streptomyces sp. NPDC028331. Next base: position 27,752 of record NZ_JBVHTR010000040.1, read on the forward strand.
GCCTGCACGCGCTCGCCGACCGGGTCATGGACGTCGTCAGGGCAGAGGTCCGGTTCGGGTGCCTGCTGCCCCTGGCCGACCCCGACCGGGACCTGCGGAACGCCGAGAGCGCCGCGGCGAAGGTGCTGAGGCGGGCCGCGGACACGGTCCCCGGTGCCAGGGCCGCGACCTGCCGGCTCATACCCGAGGGCAACGGCACCGACGTGCGGGTGACCATGACCCTGGCCGCCGCCCTCGACCGCCCGCTGCCCGACCGGGTCCACCAGGTACGCCGATCGGTCCTCCACTCGGCCGGGCAGGACCTGGGGCTCACGGTGACAGCCGTCGACATCACCGTGGCCGGTCGACCAGGACCTCGACGAGCTGAGCGACGAGCTGGGTGGACCTGGACGCACCGCCCGACTCCCCGCTGGCCACCGTGCACAGCGCCTTCCTGGGAGCGGCCGGCGCGGCATCCGTCTTCTGCTCGCCGACCACGGCGCCGCGCTCGGCGTCGCCGAGGCTCGCGAGCGGCTGGAACTGCTGCGGGTCATCGGTATCGAGGAATTCCCCGCGAAAACGGGCCCGACGGCACGGTGAAGCGGCCGGCCATGGGACACCGGCTCGGTATTCGGCGGTCAGGTCGGCGGAGTGGCCGCCCCTGAACTGCGGGATTGCGGGCCGGCCGCGTTGCGGGTCCACGTCAGCTGGGACCGGTGGCCGCCAACGTACCGGCCGCGTGGTCGGCAGCGGGCGCGACGCTCGCTGAAACTCCCCACTCTGTTGAACGCCGGACCAAGTGGGGCGACAAGTAGCCCTGGCCGTTTTCAGGGCTCTGTCCGCAGTTCCGTGAATCTCCAGGTCAGCGAGGGGAACGACGGGCACAGCGCCCACGGCGCGGTGAGGTTCCGTTCGGCAAAGAGGCGTTCCAGAGCAGCCCTGCGGCGCCCGCGTACGGCCACCTGGTCGTGTCGGTGCCCGCCAGGCGCAACAAGTCGAAGGCGACGAAGTGGGCGGGCCACTGCTCGGTGAGCCGGGCAGCGCCGGCACCGCGCCGCTGGAGGCGACCCTGGAGTCGCTCGAAGGCGAGCCTGCTGGATTTCCCGTACGACCAGCGCCGTCCAGTGCCGTCGCGTCGGGCGGCTGGACCGTGCCCGGAACGAACCTCGGGGAAGGAGGGTGCGAGGTTCCTGTCCCTGCGAGAGCGCAACACCAAACGCCCGGCATCCAGAGAGAGCAGCGCTCTCCAGCCATCGTTCTCCAGACTCTGGCGTGTCTCATAAGACATGGGCCCGTCGAGCCGCTTTTGTACAGAGCAGCCGTGGCGGCCGCGTCCGCGGGCGAATGCCGGAGCGTGACTGTTCACGGATTGACGCTCACTGCGGCGATTACCAAGCTGGTGGGGGGCTGTGGAAGGGGCTGCGGTCGTGAGTGGTGGACAGAGTGGGCTCACCCGATTGCTGACGGCAGCGGAGAAAGCGGCGCCGGCGGACGCCGTCGACGTGATCGCGGAGGACCTGCGGCGGCGTTTCGAGGCCACGAAGGTCTCTTTCCTCATCGTGGACCTGACGGGGAAGGCGGTGGCTCGGCTGTCCACCGCTCCCACTCAGGGTGGGCGGCAGGCCGAGCGGATTCCTCTGTTCGGCAGCGTCTACGAGGAGGTGATCCGTACCCAGCGCCTGTATCAGGACGCGACCGGCGAGGGGCAGCGGGTGATCGTGCCCGTCACCAACCGGGGGGATGCGATCGGGCTGCTGGAACTGCTCCTGCCGACCGGCCCTGGCGAGGACGTGCTCGATGCAGTCGGGGAAGCCGCCCACATCCTGGCCTACATCGTGATCGCCAACGGCCGCTTCACCGATCTCTACACCTGGGGCAAACGCTCCAAGCCCCCCACCCTGGCAGCTGAAATCCAGTACCAGCTGCTGCCCCTGTCGCTGTCGTGTGAGGCCGCACAGTTCACCCTGTGCGGGAACCTGGAGCCCTCCGAGGACCTCAGCGGCGACACCTTCGACTACACCGTGGACCGCGACACCTTGCACGTGTCGGTGACCGATCCCATGGGCCACGACATGGATTCCGCCCTGGCCGCCACGGTCCTGGTGGGCGCCCTGCGCGGTGCCCGCCGGGCGGGCACCGGCCTGGCCGAACAGGCCCACCGGGCAGACCAGGCACTGATCGAGCACGGCCACGGTCATGCCACCGGGCAGCTCCTGCGCATCAATCTCCATACCGGGCGGGCCCGGCTCGTCAACGCCGGTCATCCCTGGCCGCTGCGCATGCGCAACGGGGCTGTGGAGACGATCACCTGCGAGGTGGACCATCCCTTCGGGCTGTCTGAGCTTACTCCCCACCCGTACCGTGTGCAGGACCTCGACCTGCGGCCCGGTGACCGTCTGCTCATGTTCACCGACGGCATGCTCGAACGTCACGGAGAGAAGGTCGATCTGCCCGCCCTGCTGGCGCGCACCCGGAATCTGCACCCGAGGGAGACCGTGCTGGCGCTGACGTCCGCGGTCCGGGACGCCGCCGACGGCCGGCTCGAAGACGATGCCACCGCCGTCTGCCTGGACTGGCACGGCCCCCAGGAGACCCAGCGGCACGTCAGCGCCGGCGCAGACACCCGGCAAGCCTCAGCCGCACGCACGAAGGACCAGTCGTGACCTGGGTGAACGGTGCCAACGCGAATGAGACATCACGAGGTGTCTGGAGAACCGTCCCACTTCTCCTCGGCGGCCCACCCATCGGGCGGCGCCGGGTCGGTGACGGGGGCCGCGAGCATCGGGTCCGGCAGCGCCCACATGCGCTATGCCTTCCACGCGGGCGCCCCTTCGTGCGGTGCTGCTGTTCCCCGTTACTCGAGTAGACCGAGTTCCCAAGCACTCGCCGGTGCCTTTGCCGAGTTGCTAGGCAGCCTCTTTGGCAGCCCGCGCCATGACTTGCGGACAACCGTGCACCAGAATGAGGGCTCGAAGCCGTTCGTGCGATGGCCGATGGAGGGCGACCGTAAGGCGGCCCAGACGGCTGTCTGTCATTGCCGGTCGCGAGTGGGCGGGGAGTCAACTCATTCTCAGCCTGCTCCGGCCAGGTTGGGCATTGGTTCGGGCGAAGCCATCCGGCTGTGGTCGGTAGATGCCGATACGCCGGGATCGATGCGACGGTTGCGCGATGCCGTCCCGGACGGGGGTCTGACTCTTGAGATCTTTGACCGAAGTGTCCAGTCACAGGCTTGTCGACCGTCGTTGCGGGCTGGCTTCTGCTGTCACCGAGCCACAGGGCGTGTCCCAATAGGGGCCTTGCCGAGTTCCAGGCGCCATCACGGTTCAGACCGCCCGAGCGGGCCGGTGCCATCCACTCAGCGTGTCACCCTGCGGGAGGCGAACCACCATGACGACCAGACAGCGCAGCACCTCCTCCAGTACGGATCCTCCCGTGCGGAGAGAAGTCGTGCTCGGCGTGGACACGCACGGTGAGGTTCACGTCGCCGCCGTAATCTCCCCGCTGGGGAAGGTCCTTGGCACCGAGTCCTTTCCGGCGACGGTGGCCGGCTACCGTCGGCTGCTCGTGTGGGCCCGCAGGCGGGGGACGGTGCGCCGGGCCGGTGTGGAGGGCACCGGTACCTTCGGCGCGGGCCTGTCCCGCTACCTGCTGGCCCAGCATGTCCAGGTGTTCGAAGTGAATCGGCCTGACCGCACAGCCCGCCGTCTGCTCGGCAAGTCGGACCCGCTCGATGCGCAGGCCGCAGCGCGAGCCGTGCTCAGCGGGCACCCGGGCCCAGGCCGGCGACGGACCCGTGCAAGGCGCCCGGATCTACAAACTCGCCAAGGACTCCGCGGTCAAGGCCCGCACGCAGGCGATCAACCAGCTCAAGGCCGTCCTAGTGATCGCCGACCCCGCCCTGCGGGAACGGTTGTCGAGCTTGGGCAATGCCGAGCTGTTCCGCACCTGCGCGACCCTCAGCCCACCCGATGGTGGGGGAGACGAGGACGCGGTGGTCCAGGCCACCCACATGACATTACGCATGCTCGCCGAACGCATCGAACAGCTCACCGGGCAGATCAACGAGCTGAACCAACGCCTGACCCGGCTCGTCGAACGCCACGCGCCGCAACTGCTCGTACCGATGGGCATCGGCCCGGACAGCGCCGTCACTCTCCTGATCACCATGGGGGACAATCCCGAGCGGCTGAACACCGAGGCGTCCTTTGCTGCCCTTTGCGGAGTCAGCCCCATCGAGTACTCCTCCGGGCGGCGCATCACGCGACGGCTCAACCACGGCGGCGACCGGCAGGCCAACGCCGCCCTGCACCGCATCGTGTTCACCCGCCTGCGCCACGACCCCCGAACCCAGGCGTACTACGAACGCCGCACCCAGGAAGGCAAGACCCGGCGCGAGATCATCCGATGCCTCAAGCGGTATGTCGCCCGCGAGGTCTTCAACCTGGTCAGAACGGTATCCAGCGTTCCCCCGTTATAGGGGCGTCTGCGCTGGCGCGGACGATGCAGTCGGCGCCTCACGCAGTCCGGGTTCCTGCGACGATCTGGGAGTGCCTGATTTGCGATCGCACCCGCCTGCTCGTCCGTAACGATCCGCGTAGCACATGGCGCGCCCGGCCACGCGCGGGTGGGGGCGTGGATGGCAGGATCGGGTATTCAACCTGGTGAGGCCGGTTTCAAGCGCCCCTCGTAATAGGGGCGTCCGTGCCAGGATTTTGGTGCGCAGACGAGGCGGTGGCCGCACTGCCCTCACGGCGCTGGTACCCGGTGATCAACTGCGCCTTCTTCTTCGTCACCCAGACCGTGGCCAAAGCGCCGTCGTCTTCATCGTCGGCTGTCCCGTCCTTGATTTGACCGGCGTACTCCCCGCCATCGCGGCGACTGCCAGTAGGCGGGGTCTTATTCGCTTTTCCCGCCATCCTGCCGGCCAGTCTGACCCTGGTGGCCAAGGAGGAGGGCCTGCGCGGCGCCCGCGACGACGCCCGCCGCGCCGCCCTGGGAACCATCGGCCTTCTGGTCGCACTGACCACCGCCGTCCTTCTGCGCCACCACTCGGCATGGCTCGCCCTGGCGGTGGCGACGGCAGCCTGGACCGTGGTGTCACTCGGTGGGTATGCCGTCGGCCGCGCGGCAGGAGCGGGAAGCGACGAAACCGGACCTGAAGAACCTGGTGCGTAGTGCATCCCGGGCCCGCTCCGCCCGACGATCAGCGGCCGGAGCGCGTCTACACCTCGATGTGTGAGCCCATGATCACCGTGCGGTCGCGGGGAAGGCCGAAGTACTCGGCGGCGTCGGCCGTGATGTAGGAGGTGGCGATGAACAGCCGCTTGCGCCAGGGCGCCATCGTCGGTGACTTGCCGCGCCGGAGATCGATCTTCGACAGGAAGTAGGACGCCTGGTCGAGGTTCAACGGTCCTTCGGTCTGGGCCGGGGTGAGCATGGCCAGGGTGCTGGGTACGTCCGGTGTCTCCATGTAGCCGAACCGGGCGGTGACGTGGATGATCCCGTCGTCGGCGTAACCGAGGTCGTCGACGACGATCCGCTGGTCGGCCGGGACGCGGGGCACGGGCTCTGTCTCAAGCGAGAGGATCACGACCTGGTCGTGGCGCACGTGGTTGTGCTTGACGTTGGCCCGCATGGCCAGGGGTGCGGTCTGCTTGCCCCGGTTGAGGAAGACGGCCGTTCCCGGGATCCGGAGCGTCGTCACCTTCTCCGAGCGGAGGTCTTCGATGAACTCGGGGAGCGGGCCTTCGAGTTGTGCGCGTTCGGCGGTGACGATCTCGCGGCCGCGTTGCCAGGTCGTCATGACGGTGAACGCGGTGATGCCGATCAGCAGCGGCAGCCAGGCGCCGTGGACGAGCTTGGTCATGTTGGCCGCCACGAACAGCAGGTCCACGAAGAGCAATACGGTGGCGCCGGTGGCGACCAGCCATCTGGGCGTGCCCCATTTCGCGCGGGCGACGTAGAAGAACAGCAGGGTGGTGATGGTGATGGTGCCGGTGACCGCCATGCCGAACGCGAAGGCGAGCGCCGTGGAGCTGCGGAAGGCGAAGACGAGGGTGAGGACCGAGACCATCAGCATCCAGTTGATCCAGGGGACGTAGATCTGGCCGATGGTCGACTCGGAGGTGTGCGCGATCCGCAGCCTCGGCAGGTAGCCGAGTTGGGCGGCCTGGGAGGTGACCGAGTACGCGCCGGTGATCACGGCCTGGGAGGCGATGACGGTGGCCGCCGTGGCGAGCACGACCATCGGCCACTGTCCCCAGGTGGGCACGAGCAGGAAGAAGGGGCTGCTGGTGTTGTGCGGGTCGGCGAGGATGAGGGCGCCCTGGCCGAGGTAGCTCAGGATGCAGGCGGGGAAGACGAGGAACATCCAGGCGCGGGTGATCGCCCGGCGGCCGAAGTGCCCCATGTCGGCGTAGAGCGCCTCGGCGCCGGTGACCGCGAGCACGACCGCGGCCAGGGCGAAGAAGGCCGTGCCGAAATGGCCGAACAGGAAGCCCAGGGCGTACGTCGGTGACAGTGCCCTGAGGATGGCCGGATGGTCCGCGATGCCGGCGACACCGCAGGCGCCGATGGCGGTGAACCAGGCGATCATGACGGGACCGAACACCCGGCCCACTGCCGCGGTTCCCCGGCGCTGGACGAGGAACAGCAGCACGATGATGACTGCGGTGATGGGCACGACCGCGCTCTCCAGCGAGGGCTGGACGACCTTGAGTCCCTCGACCGCGGACAGTACCGAGATCGCCGGGGTGATCATGCTGTCGCCGAAGAACAGGGACGCGCCGAAGATGCCCAGCGCGGCCAGTACGGCGGCGGTCCGTCCGGCCCGTCGCGGGGTCCACCGACGTACGAGGGTGATCAGCGCCATGATGCCGCCCTCGCCGTCGTTGTCGGCGCGCATCGCCAGCAGCACGTAGGTGACCAGGACGATGATTACCACCGACCAGAACACCAGCGACACGACCCCGTACACGTTCTGTGGGGTGACCGGGACGGGGTGCGGGTCCGTCGGATTGAACACGGTCTGGAGGGTGTAGATCGGGCTGGTGCCGATGTCACCGAAGACCACACCGAGAGCGCCGATGACCAGCGCGATGCGCACCGTGTCGTACGCGCTCGCATGATGAGCCTCGGGCGTCCGCGATCCGTCATCCGGCGCGTTCCCCTGCCGGCGATCGGCCATGGTGATCCTCCTCGTTGCGGACCACTGTCCACGGGCCCGGTGCATCGAGGCGGACAATACCGATCACCAGCGCCAATGCAGGTAGGCGGGGGCGCTGCGTCTCAACGGCGTCTCCGTGTCGCCGGCCTGTAGGGGTTATTGCGGCGGATCGCTCGAGCCCATCGGTAGCCGCTGCCTCGACCATGACGGTCGTCATCGGGCGCTGGCGCCCTGGACGACGCCGAGGTCTCGCATGCGCTGGTTGGGTCGCTCGTCGGTCGCCTGAACAACGTTTCCTGCACGAGAGGCGAGATGGGTCCGCTCGTGGGCGAGCAGGATGTCGTGCGGCCGTGTTGCAGGCGGGCGCAGATCCCCTTCCCGTCCATCGAGGAGCGCACCCCACCGGCGAGGCCACCGACGGACAGTCCGCCCGACTGGGCGATGGCTCACCTGGATCCACCTCGTTCCACCCGCATCTGAGCTTTCGCCTTCAGCTCTGCCCACCCTTGACCGACATGCCTTCACGCTCCCGTCACCTCGTCGATCAGATGAAACCACCGCTTTGCGACACACCAGCGGCAGCTGGCAGCGATAAGAGGACGTCAGAGAAGGCTGCCGATTGGTCCGTTGATGACCTGGGTGTTCGCAGAGTGCACCGTGACCTCCACGTCATGCGGCAGGCCGAAAGCCAAGCGGGAGTCACGGCCAGGCCGAGAACCGAGTTCGCCGCCGCCCCCGATCGTCCGTCGGCGTCCTGGACAGGCTTCTCAGCGCCAGGGACTTCCTGCCGGCCGCGTGGCTCGCTGGAGATGTGGCCACCGCCGGGAACGGGTAGTGGGACCGTGTGCGTGGCGCCGGGATGAGGTCAGGAGAGTCCCGACGCGCGGAGGACCGCCTGCAGCGCCTCGTCGTCGATACGGTGGCCCAGCCGTTCCAGAACGTCGGTTCCCTGACGCAAGGTGCCGCGTTCCATGGAGCGGCGGACGCCCGTGTCGAGTTCGTGCCAGAGCAGGGGGTTGGCGGCCAGGACGCGGGGGTCGAGTTCCAGGCGGTGGCCGTGGACGTCCCGCAGGACCAGGTGGGAGGAGACGCCGTCGTACTGCCTTACGGAGACCAGCGCGTCCGTGCGGACCATGTGCCGGCGCCAGGGGGTGCGGACCGCCAGCCAGCCGGGGCCCGCGCTCACCCGCTGTGGAAGCAGGACGGCGCACACCGCGGCCGACAGGGTGATCCAGAGCAGGGTGCGCAGGGGTGTCAGGGTGTCGGCGTCCCAGTCGACGAGCATGCTCATGGCGCAGAACAGCAGGGCGCAGCTCACCGCGAGCCGGGCGCTGCCACGCCAGTGGCGGTCGCCGGCCGAGCCTGGCGGTCCGCTCCGTCGCATGCCGCCGACGCTAGGCGCCCGCACCCGGTGCGGCGACCGCTGCTTACGGGCTCCTAACGCGTGCGGGCGAATCTTGACGGGATCCTGACGCGGTCGCGGGGTCGGTCCTCAGCCGGTGTGCACGCGGGGGCGGCGTTCCCGGTTCGGTTCTGCCTCGCGCAGGACCTCGCGGGTGACCGGGGCGACCTCGCCCTGGCCGAAGAGGAAGAAGCGCAGGAAGTTGGCGAAGGGGTTGCCTTCGGTCCACTCGAAGTAGATGTGCGGGGTGCAGCCGGTCGTGTCCCGGACGTGGAGGAGGAGGGCTGCGAGGGCGTTGGGGATGGAGGAGGACTCCACCGTCAGGACGCGGTAGCGGTTGTGCAGGACCTCGCCGCGTACGGTCAGGCCGGCCTCGAACTCGGAGGGGTCGGTGACCGTGACCTCGACGAAGACGAAGTCCTCCTGCTCCGGCATCTCGTTGTCGGCCCGTATCTGCTCGACCTTGTCGCGGTACTGGGCCTTGTCCCGTCGGCCCGGTTCGTTGGCGATGAACCGGATCTTCCGGCTGGCGATGTCGCGGATGAATCGTTCTGCCATGTCGTCCAGCTCGACATGGGTGACGCGCAGCTCGAAGGCGCGGGCCAGCCGGGACGCCAGGGAGATGAGGATGATGCCGACGATGAAGCAGGCGCCGATCTTCACACCGTCCGGGCGTTCGATGACGTTGGCGACGGTGACGTAGAGCAGGACGGCCGAGACGATGGCGAAGCCGATGGTCCAGTGGCGCTGCCCGGCCCTGCGGGCGGCGATGGTCACCGCGATGGCCGCGGAGGACATCAGGACCAGTACACCGGTGGCGTAGGCGCCGCCCTGTGCGTCGACGTTGGCGTCGAAGATCCAGGTCACCAGGAAGGCGACCAGCGTGAAGACGATCACCATCGGGCGCACCGCCCGCGCCCAGTGCGGGGCCATGCCGTAGCGGGGCAGGTAACGCGGCATGAGGTTGAGCAGGCCGGCCATCGCGGAGGCGCCGGCGAACCACAGGATGGCGATGGTCGAAAGGTCGTAGACCGTGCCGAAGGCGTTGCCCAGGTACTCGTGGGCGAGATAGGCGAGTGCCCGGCCGTTGGCCTGGCCACCCGTCTTGAACTCGTTCGCAGGGATCAGCACCGTGGTGATGAAGGCGGTGGCGATCAGGAACACGCTCATGATGAGCGCGGCGGCCGTCAGCAGCTTCTTGGTGTCGCGGATCCGGCCCTTCGGATTCTCCTCGGTGTCGTCGGGGTCGCCCTGGACGTGGGGCATGACGGCGACGCCGGTCTCGAATCCGGACAGGCCCAGAGCCAACTTGGGGAAGACCAGCAGGGACACACCGATCATGGCGAATACGTTGCCGTGCTGGGTGGTCAGGGCGCTGGTCCAGTCGGTGACCACGTGCCCGGCGGTCAGGACATGCCAGAAGCCGACCACGACGACCACGGCGTTCAGGGCGAGATAGACGACCACCAGGGCGACCGCGACACCGATCGCCTCCAGGAAGCCCTTGAGGAACACCGCGCCCAGCAGGGCCACCAGCAGCAGCGTGATCAGCATCTGCTGTCCGTGCAGCGTGCTCGTCAGGTGGGGGTTCTCGATCAGGTGGGTGGAGGCGTCGGCGGCCGACAGGGTGATGGTGATCAGGAAGTCGGTGGCGGCGAAGCCCAGCAGCGTCAGGACGAACAGCTTGCCCTTCCAGAAGGACAGCAGCCGCTCCAGCATGGCGATGGAGCCCTCGCCGTGGGGACTCTCCTCGGCCACCCTGCGGTACACCGGGAGAGCGCCCGCAAGGGTGACGACGACGAGGACGAGGGTGGCTATGGGGGAGAGCAGGCCGGCCGCCAGGGCGGCGATGCCGGGCTGGTAGCCGAGGGTGGAGAAGTAGTCGACACCGGTCAGGCACATCACCCGGTACCAGCGCTGGCCCTTGTGCGGGGGCTCGGGCTCGGCGTGCGGGCCGGTGTGGCCGCCGTGCTTGCCCATGTCGGACAGGCCCTCCAGCATCCAGGTGCGCAGGCGGCTGGTACTGGGAGGGCGTTCGGTGGTGGCCATGGACGTGCTCTCCTGATGTGCGGCTCAGCGTGGGGTTCCGGCCATCACACGGACGGCCGCACCAGCCTAAGCAAGGAGTGACGCATGGGCCCGCACGGATATCCGCTTAGCGCGTCAAGACCGCGTTAAGGCCGAGCACATCGCGTGGCGCGCCTTCAGGGCCGGACACCCAGCGTCATGGCGTACGACGTTTCCCTGGCGCCCCGCAGCCAGGTGATGCGGATTCGCAGGCTGCTCGCGTTCGGATGCAGGGACGGATGTCCGCTGAGGCTGCCGTCGGTGCAGGTGCCGTCCGGATGGGTGCCGTAGGCACCGCCGCGGTCTCCGTACTCGTTGCCGAGGTCGTCCAGGGCCTCCAGGACCGGGAGCGCGAGGGTTTCGCCGTCGGGCTCCGGGACCTGCGGTGTGATTCGGTAGTGGAGCGTGAAGGAGTCCTCCCCGCGCTTCAGCCGGGTGATCGTGAGCTCGTGGCGGCCTTCGAGGATCGGCAAGGTGAGGAGTGGGGGTTTCCTGGGCACTGACGGCTCCTTGTCTCCGTGGCGGTTGCCGGCTGGCTAGGCACTGAGCCGATGGAGTGACACGGGCTCCCCACCGCGTAGTGGACGTACTCGCGGACGAGGCGGAAACCGGCGTTCCAGGCCAGGAGGCGGCTGGCGCGGTTGTGGAGGGAACAGTTCCAGCTGGGCGTGTGGCCGCGGGAGGTGATGTCCGCGCACAGGGCGGTGACGCAGGCCAGGGCGAGGTGGTGGCGTCTGTGGTCCAGGACGGTGTGGACGGCCACGTCCTCGTAGCTGGTGCCGCGGAAGTAGGTGCAGGCGACCGCCTGGATGCGGCCGGTGCGGCCTACCGCGGCCCAGGCGTGGCCGGAGGCGGCGAGGCCGCGCGGGCCGCCCCAGCTGGCCGACAGCCAGGAGGCGTCGGGGCCGAGGGCGTGCACGGCGTCGGTGTCCGCCGGTTCCAGGCGCCGTACAGTGACCGCGTGCGGGACCGTGGCGGGCTGGGGTGTGGCCTGGAGGGTCCAGATCATGCGCTCCCAGGGGGTGAGCTGGTCGAAGGCGGCGCCGAGGGCGGGCAGGAACCGGGCCGGTGCTTCGACCCGGTTGCCGGCCAGCGGCGCGAGGAGTTCCGGTGTCAGCTCTTCCGGGCTGCCGCGCAGCACGACGTGGCCGGCGCAGGAGACGGCGACCGTGCTCGGCTGGACGGACCGGTCGGCCCACCAGCGGCCGATGCCCGTCGCCAGCACGTGCTCACCGATCGTGGCGGGACCCGGGGAGTGCGTGGGGAACCAGCGCGCGAGCGCCCGTTTGTCGGGCGGCGAAATCTCGATCATCAATGCCTCATGGGAGGGGGAGAGGGGATGCGGACGGGCGGGCGACCGGGGGAACGCTGTTCCCTGTCGCCCGCCCTGCTGTCGTGCTCGGTCAGCTCTGGCCGGCCTTGTTGCCGTGGTTGGCCTTCTTCTTGCGGCGGGTCTTCTTCTTGCGTGCGCGCTTGGACACGTACAACTCCTCTTGTTTCGTGTGTTCTTCAGGCGGTACGGCCGACCAGGAGGTCCGCCAGCTTGCTGAGGCGCCTGACCGTGCGGTCCTCGGTCGCGGCCGGGGCCGGGTCGACCCGCTCGTCCCGGTCGTAGTAGGCGCCGTTGACGATCTCGACGGCCGGGTCGCACAGCCGGACCACGTGTGCGGCGCCCTCGGCCGGGGAGACGCCCTCGTGGGCGTAGAGCGGCAGCAGGGCGGTGTCGCAGACGCCCGGGTGGACGGAGACGGCGGTGACGCGCGGGTCGGAGGCGAAGACCGTGAGGGCGAGCTGGGACTGGGCGTAGGCGGCGAGGCGGGAGTAGCGGCGGGCGCGGTTGGGGTCGGCCCAGCTGATGGAGGCCGTGCGGTGCAGCGAGGAGGACACGTTCACCACCCGGCCGCCCGGGTCACTCGTGAGCGCCGGTTCGAGCAGGCAGGTCAGCAGGTAGTGGGCGAGGAAGTTGACCTGGAAGGCGACCTCGTTGCCGTCGGCGGTGACCGTGTGCCGCTCCGGCGCGGCCATGCCGGCGTTGTTGACCAGGATGTCCAGGTGCGGGTGGGCGGCGACCACGGTGCGGGCGAGGGTCTCGACCTGCTCGAGGTGGCCGAAGTCGGCGAAATAAGTGACCAGTTGGTTCGCCTTCACGCCGGCCGTGGCGATGAGGCGGTCGGCGGCGGCCTGCGTCTCCTCGGCGGTGCGGCCGTGCAGCAGCACGGTGGCGCCGCGCTCGGCGAGCTGTCGTGCGGTCTCGTAGCCGATGCCGGAGGTGGCGCCGGTGACCAGGACGGTACGGGCGGAGAGGGTTGAGTTGGACATGATCCCATCCGGGGTTGCAGGCACGCCGGCACGGCCCGGTGAGGGGCGGTGGGCGTGCGAGGGGGAAAGGTGAACGAGGGGCGCCGGAGCCGATCACGGCGCCCCTCGGGTCACGGAAAGCGGCGTCGGCGGGACGCGACGTCAGCGGGCACGGCGTCGGCGGGACGCGATGTCGGCAGGACGTGGACGCTTCCGGTCAGCGTGGCGCACGACGCGGCGGCCGAGCGGGACTCGGCGGCCGGTCGAAGAGAAGCCAGGCGCTGTTCACGAAGTCCATGGAAGCCGTTCCGCATCCGCCGGGCAAGCCGAAACCCCCGTCTCTGACGGGGCTCTGACGTGCGCTTACGGGGCCTTGACGGGCCAGCCAGGCGGACGGACGCGACTCACCCAAGGCCGGGCACCCCCGAGACGATCAGGTCGATCAGCTTGATGCCCACGAAGGGCAGGACGAGACCGCCAAGGCCGTAGACCAGCAGGTTGCGGCGCAGCAGGTCATGTGCGGAGGACGGGGTGTAGCGCACCCCGCGCAGGGCGAGGGGGATCAGGGCGACGATGATCAGGGCGTTGAAAATGATCGCGGAGGTGATCGCGGAGGTCGGGCTGTGCAGGCCCATCACGTTCAGCGACTCCAGGCCCGGGTACGAACCCGCGAACATCGCCGGGATGATGGCGAAGTACTTCGCCACGTCGTTCGTGATGGAGAACGTCGTCAACGCACCGCGTGTGATGAGGAGTTGCTTGCCGATCTCGACGATCTCGATCAGCTTGGTCGGGTTGGAGTCGAGGTCGACCATGTTGCCGGCCTCCTTGGCGGCCGAAGTACCCGTGTTCATTGCCACGCCGACGTCCGCCTGGGCCAGCGCGGGCGCGTCATTGGTGCCGTCACCGGTCATCGCGACCAGTTTGCCGCCCTCCTGTTCCCGTTGGATCAGGGCGAGTTTGTCCTCGGGCGTTGCTTCGGCCAGGTAGTCGTCCACGCCTGCCTCCTCGGCGATCGCCTTCGCCGTCAGCGGGTTGTCGCCCGTGATCATCACCGTGCGGATGCCCATGCGGCGCAGTTCGGCGAAGCGTTCGCGGATGCCGTCCTTGACGACGTCCTTCAGCTGGATCACGCCGAGGGCGCGTGGTCCGTCCCAGTCGTGCACCGCGACCAGGAGCGGTGTCCCTCCGGAGGCGGACACGGCATCGGCGTACCTGCGCGCCTCCGGCGGTACGTGGCCGCCGTACATCTGCACCCAGTCGATCACCTGCTGGGCGGCGCCCTTGCGGATGGCGCACACGGCGCCGTTGTCCCAGCGCAGGTCGACCCCGCTCATCCGGGTCTGCGCGCTGAACGGCACCCAGCGGGCGTTCGCCAACTCGCCCTCGGCGGGAGCCCGCAGGCCGTACCGGTTCTTGGCGAGGACGACGACGGAGCGGCCTTCGGGTGTCTCGTCGGCCAGCGAGGACAGCTGGGCCGCGTCGGCGAGCTGCCGTTCGTCGATGCCGGGCAGCGCGATGAAGGCGGCGGCCTCCCGGTTGCCGAGGGTGATGGTGCCGGTCTTGTCGAGCAGCAGGGTGTTCACGTCGCCGGCCGCCTCGACCGCGCGGCCGGACATGGCGAGGACGTTGCGCTGTACCAGGCGGTCCATGCCGGCGATGCCGATCGCGGACAGCAGGGCACCGATGGTGGTCGGGATGAGCGTGACGAGGAGGGCGACCAGCACGGTCGTGGACTGCGCGGCGCCCGCGTACTCGCTCATCGGCTGGAGCGCGACGACGACCAGAAGGAAGATGATGGTCAGCGAGGCCAGCAGGATGTTCAGGGCTATCTCGTTCGGGGTCTTCTGCCGGGATGCGCCCTCGACCAGGGCGATCATCCGGTCCAGGAAGCTGTGCCCGGGGCGGGCGCTCACCCGTACGACGATCCGGTCGGACAGGACCGTCGTGCCGCCCGTGACGCCGCTGCGGTCGCCGCCCGCCTCCCGGATCACCGGGGCCGATTCGCCGGTGACGGCGGATTCGTCGACGGCCGCGACCCCGTCGATGACGTCTCCGTCCGCCGGGATCATCTCGCCTGCCTCCACGAGCACGACGTCCAGCGGTTTCAGGTCGGTGGCGGCGACGGCCTCCGTGCGGGCTGCGGCGGGATTCGTGCCGTAGCTCCAGTGCTCCAGCCGCAGCGCCACCGTGTCGGTACGGGCCCTGCGCAGCGACTCGGCCTGTGCCTTGCCGCGGCCCTCGGCGACGGCCTCGGCGAGGTTGGCGAAGACGACCGTCAGCCACAGCCACAGGCTGATGATCCAGGTGAACACGGCTGGGTGCAGTAACGCCGACAGCGTGGTCAGCATCGCGCCGACGGACACGACGAACAACACCGGGTTCTTCACCAGGACGCGCGGATGCAGTTTGCGCAGCGCTTCGGGGAAGGAGCGGACGAGCTGGGCGGGTTCGAACAACCCGCTCGGAGCGCGCCGCCTCGCTCGTCCCCCCGCTCCGGTTCGGGGTGCGCGTTCGGGACGTGACGGCGGGGCCTGCTGGGGGGCAGCGGGAAGCATGGACACCTTCGTGCCTTGACGGTGGACAGGGACTGTGGCCGCGGTCCGTGGGGGGGGGGGGGGAAGAAAAAGAAAAAGGAAGGAAAAAAAACAAGAAGGAAAGAAAAAAAAAAAAAAAACCCCCCGTCAGAGTCACCCCCGACACAAACCAA
>NZ_JBVHTR010000041.1:0-39591 GCF_055565775.1 Streptomyces sp. NPDC028331
GGGAGCGACGCGACGACATCCACGAAGCATTCCTCGGCCTCGCCACCTGCCTCATCACCCACCGTCACGTCCAACGCCTTTGTTAGGACCTCTTAAAGGGGCACCCGCCGTCCAACGGCCGCTGCCCCTTTCTTCTTGCCCGAACGCCGTCGGCCGGAGCCGGGCCCGCCGGTAGCGTCGCTCGCATGGACGAGACCGGACCCCAGGCGTAACCCTTCGGGCCGGGCGAATGGTGAGCGGCGAGCGAACGGAACGGAAAGATCGCGCGTGGAGCTTGCCATCCAAGATCATGGATCGGCTGCTGCGCAGGGTACTGGGTCGTGACAGGATCGGTGTATGGGCACCGAGACGGACTGGGTGTACCGAGTGTTCGAGCCGCACGGCTCCGAGGGATGGCGCCCCTACGGCGACGCCGAGCGTTGGCATGGAGCGATCACCGCACCCGACTCGGCCGAGGGAGCCAAGTTGGCCATCGGCCGGATCGTCGGCGACCTGATGACCGAGTGGGAGAGCATCGGCCTCCACCACGCGATGCACGTGCGGGTCTTCCTCTGGCACGACGAGGAGGACAGCACCGAGGAGCCGGACTTCATCGTGGAGGTACGGCCCCGGTCGGACTTCGACGCAGCGTGACGAGTCCGAGCCGGATCCGCGTTCCGGATACAGGCCCGAGGACACCAGATAGGTGGATCAAGGGAACCGGGCCCAGCCTGGACGCCCTGGTGCCGGGACATGAACTGTCGGACCGGACCGTCAGTTGCTCACCCGCCGCACCTCCGTCCTCACCTGCGATCGTGGACGCTGCGTGGGGCGAGTGAACAACCGGCATACGAGGCGTGTGCGCAGCGGGTGGCCCGGGGGACCGGTCGGGGCACACCGCTGCTGCGTTCGTCACGCCGTTGCCGTGCTGCGGCTGTCCGCTGCGGCGGGCGCGATGGTGGGGAAATGGGGGAGGACTTCCTGGGCGAGCTCGTGGAGGACCTCGTCGACGGGGCGGTCGCCAGGCCGGAGGTTGAAGGACACGTGGGCGACGCCGAGTTCGCTCATCTTCGTCAGATGGTCGACGAGGGCGCGGCGACCGGTGCGCAGGCCGAGGCGGATCGCCGTGGCCGGGGTGTCCGGGTTCGCGGTGAGGTCCAACTGCATGGGCGTCAGGTACGGCTTGGGGCCGTCCGCGGTCAGCTGCTGCCATTCGCGGATCTTCAGCCGCAGCGCGCCGAGCGGGCGCGGGTAGTTGAGGGAGGCATCGGCGTTCTGCGCGATCCATTCGGTGGACTGCTGGGCGTGTCCGGCGATGGCCAGCGGGATGGTGGCACCGGTGGGCTTGGGCAGGACGTCCAGGCCACGGTCGCCGTGCAGGCCCCATGCGGGCAGGCTCATGCCCTGCTCAGGTGGGTGAGTGGTCCAGGCGGTGCGGAGTATGTCGACGCTTTGGCGGAAGGTGGCGCCGCGGGCCTGGAAGTCCTCGCCGAACAGGGGGTACTCGACCGGCCGGTCCCCGCTGGCCAGGCCGAGGACGAACCGGCCGCCGGAGAGCACATCCACGGTGGCCGCCGCCTTGGCGACGAGCAGCGGCCGGCGCAACGGCAGGACCACCGCGGCGGTTCCGAGCACGGCCCGTCGGGTGACGGCGGCGAGGTGGCCGAGGTGGGTGAAGGTCTCGAAGACGGATCCGGCGTCGCCGAACTGCTGCGGGTCGTACAGGGGCACATCCCGTACCCACAGTGCGGCGAAGCCGAGGTCGTCGGCGAGGCGGGCCAGCCGGGCGTGCTCGGTGAGGTCGGGAACGCCGAAGGGGCGGCCGGCCATGCGGTCGGCGCGCAGTCGGGTGGTGCCCCAGTCGTTGTCCAGCGGGAGCTCGAGGCCGAGGGTGAGGCGACCGTCCGGGTTGACGAGGCGGTCCAGGGCGGTGTGCGGGGCGTCGGACACAGGGGAGGCACCTTTCTGGCCGGCAGAGGTGGGCGTTTCTGGCGAGCGGAGGCAGGGGAGCGGAGGAAGGCGGGCGCGGGGAAGAACGGGGGAGAGGACGCCGGCGCGGGCGGGAAGGGATGGTCCGCCCGCGCCGGGCCGAGGGGGACGGGTGTCCGGGACGGCCGTAAGCCGAGAGCTGGACCTCAGTTGAAGGTGTCGGGGTCCGGGCCGGTGCGCAGACCGCGGTCGAGCGCGGCGATCGCGGCCATCTCCTGCTCCGACAGGGCGAAGTCGAAGACGTCGATGTTCTCCCGGATGCGGGCCGGGGTGACCGACTTGGGGATGACGATGTTGCCGAGCTGCAGGTGCCAGCGCAGGACGACCTGCGCGGGCGACTTGCCGTGCTGCGCGGCGATGGTGGTGATCGCGTCGTCGCCCAGGACGGCACCCTGCGCCAGCGGACTCCACGCCTCCGTGGCGATGCCGAGGTCGGCGTGCACGGCGCGCAACTCGTTCTGCTGCAGGGCCGGGTGCAGCTCGATCTGGTTGACGGCCGGCACCAGGTCGGCGTCGTCCAGCAGACGCTTCAGATGCGCCGGCTGGAAGTTGGAGACGCCCGCGGCCCTGATCCGGCCGTCGGCAGCCAGCTTCTCGAGGGCCTTCCACGACTCCAGGTACAGGTCGCGGGCCGGTGTGGGCCAGTGGATGAGGTAGAGGTCGACGTAGTCCAGCCCCAGCTTGGCGAGGCTGGCGTCGAAGGCCTTCAGCGTGGCGTCGTAGCCCTGGTCGGCGTTCCACAGCTTGGTGGTGATGAACAGGTCGTCACGGGCGATGCCGGAGCCGGCGAGGGCCTTGCCGACACCGGATTCATTGCCGTAGATCGCGGCGGTGTCGATGGAGCGGTAGCCGGCCTCCAGGGTGGCTGTGACGGCGGCGGTCGTCTCCGCGTCGGGGACCTGGAAGACACCGAAGCCGAGCTGGGGGATCTCGACGCCGTTGTTGAGCGTGACGGTGGGGACGGAGGCGTTCATACGCGCAGACTCCTTGCGTGGTGATGGGCGGTGCGAACAGGGTGGGCCCTTTGGCCTGCGGTGCCCGTTGGCCGGGGTCTCGCGGGCCGGGGGCACGCCCTGGGCTGCTGCGCCTGCGTTGCCGGCCGGGCCGGTGCCCGGCGTGCTGCAGGGGGCGCTGACAGCGAGACGTCCTCAGGCGAGGGTGTTCAGTGCCGTGGTGGCGAAGGCGTGGTCCTGTTCGGGGCTGCCGCCGCCGACGCCGACGGCGCCGATGAGGCGGCCGTCGCGGTGGATCGGAAGGCCGCCTGCGATGAACAGGAGCGGCCGGTCGAGGGCGGTGGGCAGGCTGTGGAACGGGCCGTCGGGCTTGACCAGGTCGACGAGGTCGGCGGTCGGGGCGTTCAGCTGCAGGGCGGTGTAGGCCTTGCGGGTGCTGGTCTCGCCGGAGATCAGCACGGCGCGGTCGTCGCGCCGGAAGGCGAGAAGGTGGCCGCCCGCGTCGAGAACGGTGACGCTGATGGTGACCCCGGCCGCCTCGGCGGCGCG
This sequence comes from Streptomyces sp. NPDC028331, assembly GCF_055565775.1. Lineage (NCBI taxonomy): Bacteria > Bacillati > Actinomycetota > Actinomycetes > Kitasatosporales > Streptomycetaceae > Streptomyces > Streptomyces sp. NPDC028331. The sequence continues at coordinate 3,471 of NZ_JBVHTR010000041.1, forward strand.
ACGGGCGGCCGTGATCAGGACTTCGGCGTCCTGGGTGCTCAGCGGGGCTGCAGAGGTGGCCGTGGGGGTGCTCATGGCGGGTTGCCTCCTTGGTCGGTGGTGTGCGGGTTTGTTCGGGCCGGGCGCGGCCCTGGGGGTCAGTGCTCGAGGAGGACGCCGCTCTGCTGTACCTGCGCGGAGCCGGCCGCGACGTTGCCGGAGGCCCGGCGCCTGCGGCGGTCGAGGAACGCGGCGAGGAAGGACAGCAGCAGGGCGGTGCCGGAGAGCAGGGCGCCGACCCAGTTCGGCGAGGTGTAGCCGAGGCCGGCTGCGATCACCACGCCGCCGAGCCAGGCGGCGAGGGCGTTGCCGAGGTTGAAGGCGCCGATGTTGGCGGCGGAGGCGAGGGTCGGGGCGGCCGAGGCCTGGTCGAGGACCCACTTCTGCAGGGGCGGCACGGTCGCGAAGCCGAGCGCACCGATCAGGGTGAGGGTGATCGCTGCGAGGACCTTTTCGTGGGCGGTCGCCGTGAACAGCAGCAGGGCCAGCGCCAGGGCACCGAGCGTGGTGAAGAGCATGGGCATCAGGGCGCGGTCGGCGAACTTGCCTCCCAGCAGGTTGCCGAGGAACATGCCGGCCCCGAACAGCACCAGCAGCCAGGTGACGGCGCCCTCGGAGTAGCCGGCGACCTCGGTCATCATCGGGGTGATGTACGTGATCGCGGCGAACACACCGCCGTAGCCGAGGACGGTCATCGCCATGGCGAGCCAGACCTGCACGTTGCGGAAGGCGGCGAACTCGTTGCGTACGTTGTCGGTCTCGGGCTTGCCCATCTCGGGGACGAGCTTGGCCACGCCGAGGAAGCCGATGATGCCGAGGGCGGCGACGACGGCGAAGGTGACACGCCAGCCGAGGGCCTGCCCGATGTAGGTGCCGCCGGGGACGCCGACGATGTTGGCGACGGTCAGGCCCATGAACATCAGGGAGATGGCGGAGGCCTTCTTCTCGGGGGCCACCAGGTCGGCGGCGACCACGGAGCCGATGCCGAAGAACGCGCCGTGGGCGAGCGAGGCGATGATCCGGCCGATCAGCATGACGCTGAAGCCGGGCGCGAAGGCCGAGAGGGCATTGCCCACGACGAACAGGCCCATGAGGAACATGAGCATCTTCTTGCGGGACACCTTGGTGCCCAGCACGGTGAGCAGCGGGGCGCCGATGACGACGCCGAGCGCGTAGCCGGAGACCAGCCAGCCGGCCGTCGGGATGGTGACCCCGAAGTCGTCTGCGACCTGGGGCAGGACGCCCATGATCACGAATTCGGTGGTGCCGATCCCGAAGGCCCCGATGGCCAGGGCCAGGAGCGCGAGAGGCATGGGGGGAGATACCTTCCAAGCGATTGCGTGAGACGCTTACGTTCGGCCACAATAATTGCAGACGCGGTATATATGCAAACATAGATTGACGCACATTGCATCTGCCGTCGCGTGCAAGTATTGATGGTGCGGGCCTGGCCCGCCCGACGAAGGGGACTCCTGTGACCGTCACCGACCCAGCGCTCTGCACCCTGGCCCAGGGCTGGTGCGCTCTTTCTCTGCTTCACGGCAAGATCGAGGCTCATCTCGATAGGGCTCTGCAGACCGGACACGGGCTGAGCGCCCGGGAGTACTCGCTGCTCGACGTCCTCAGCCGCCAGCACGACGGAGTCGGTGGACACCTGCAGATGAAGCAGGTCGCCGACAGCGTCGCCCTCAGCCAGAGCGCCACCACCCGCCTGGTCACCCGCCTCGAGGACCGCGGACTGCTGTCCCGCTATCTGTGCCCCACCGACCGCCGGGGGATCTACACCGACGTCACCGACGCCGGTCTGGAGCTCCTTCAGGCGGCCCGCCCTGCCCACGACACCGCTCTGCGCGCAGCACTTGCGGAGACGGCCCAGGACGTCAGGCTCGAGCCGCTGGTCCGGGCCCTGCAGTCGCTGCCCATCCGAGTTGCCGCCGCCTGAAAGGAGCGCGTCCGTTCATGAAAGCCATGGCACTGCGCCGGTACGGTCGTCCTGAGGACCTGCGGTGGACAGACCTGCCGGACCCGAAGGTGGCGCCCGGCGAAGTCCTCGTGCGGGTGAAGGCGGCCGGGGTCAACCCGGTGGACTGGAAGCTCGCCGAAGGACGGCTCGACGCCGTCATGGAGACCGGCTTCCCGCTGATCCCCGGCTGGGATGTCGCCGGCGTCGTTGAGCAAGTGGGCTTCGACGTCAGCGAGTTCGCCCCAGGGGACGAGGTCTTCGGTTACATTCGCAAGGACTCGGCTCAGTTCGGCGCCTATGCCGAACTGGTCTCTGCGCACGTGCGCCTGCTGGCCCGCAAGCCTGCCGCGCTCACCTGGGAGGAGGCGGCGGGCGTCCCCCTCGCGGGACTGACCGCCTACCAGGCCATCCAGCGCATCGGCCTCCAGGCGCACGAGACGGTTCTCATGCACGGTGCGGCCGGGGGTGTCGGCTCGTTCGGTGTCCAGATCGCCGCCGCACTCGGAGCGCGGGTCATCGCGACGGCGAGTGAGCGCAACCACGATTTCGTCCGCGCCCTGGGGGCCGTCCCTGTGACCTACGGGGCCGGCCTCGCCGACCGCGTTCGTGAGCAGGCCGCGCAGGGGATCGACGCCGTCGTGGACTTCGCCGGAGGTGGCGCGGTGGACGTCTCGCTCGAGCTTCTCGGTGAGCCGGGCAGACTGGCCTCCATCGTCGACCCGGGAGCCGCTGCCAAGGGCGGGCACTACGTCTGGGTCCGGCCGGACCGGACCGACCTCCAAGCGCTGGCCGACTTGGCCGACGACGGCCGACTGGCCGTCCACCTTGACCATGTCCTGCCCCTCCGCGACGCAGCGGAAGCCTGGCGGATCAGCCAGAGCGGTCACACCCGCGGAAAGATCGTTCTGTCGCTCGCAGAGCACTGACCCGACCCGGGTGCGCTGCGGGCGATGCGGTATCGCCGGCAGCCTTCCGGCGTTGCGATGTCGCTCAGTCACCCCTACTGGAACAGGGCCGATGTCGCCGGTCCTGTGAGAAGGAGCTCACCATGACCACACCTCCCACGGCCAACCGCCGCAGTCCGCAGGAAGTGTTCGCCGATCACGGCGCACGACTGGGTACGGGAGACCTTGACCACGTCGCCGCCAACTACGCCGAGGACGCCGTGTTCATCACACCGTCCGGCGTTCTGCACGGCCGTGAGGGAGTCAAGCAGGCAATCGCCGAGCTGCTGGCAGACCTCCCGGACGCCACCTGGGAGCTGAAGCCGCAGTTCGCCGGCGACGTGATGTTCCTCGAATGGTCGGCAGCCAGCCCGAGCGGGCGCCGTGTGGACGACGGCGTCGACACGTTCGTCTTCCGAGACGGGCTCATCCGGGCCCAGACCGTCCGCTACACCCTGACGGCCGGCGGCTGATGCGAGGGCGCCGGCTGAGGCCGCTGCCTGAGGCAAGGGTCCCGCGCCGCCTCCGGCACAGGATCCCCGCCACGGATGCACCTTGCAAGCCCAGCCGCTACCTCCCCGCCATCACCGTGGCCAGCACACTCATCTGCTCGACACATGATGGACAAGACGCCACCCAGGCCCCGCCGAGCAGAGCGGCGCGGTGCGGATCCCGGATCCGGCCCGCGGGATCACGGCGGATCCTCGCGGAGCCGCCGGAGGTCCTCCTCCACCTCGGCGTCTGCACTGAGCCGGTACAGTTCCCGGATCCTCAGCTCCTCCTGGTCCAGGGCTGTCTCGTGCGCGGTGTCGGCCCGGGCCCCGATGTCCTCATGCGCGGTGAGGGCATCCCGGACCGTGCGCTCCATGATGCCGAGCCGGTCGGCGAGGCGGGCCAGGGCGAACTTGGTCTCGGCGGCGCGGAGACGTCGTTCGACGGAGTCCAGGGTGCGCTGCAGATCCGCGCGTGCTTCCTGGAGCAGGGCCTCGAAAGCCCGGCACACCCGGATGACTTCTTCCGCCTCCTTCACCCCGGCCTCCCACGCTGCCATGTCCGCGCGCAGTCGGCGAGCTCTGCGGAGAGCGTCTACGGCCCCCGGTGGCAGGTCGGCCACGGTGTCGCTCACCCTGGCGAAGGGCGCCACGAGGCGCCGTAGTTCCCGCTCGGACGCCGACGCTCCGGCGATGCGTCTGGTGAGTCGATTGCGTTCGAACGTGGCCTCGATGAGCCGCCCCTTCAGCTCGCGTTGCATGTCGTCCAGTTGGGCGACCGCGCCGCGTGCCTGTGACGGATCGTGCCGATCACCGCGATTCGCCGCCTGAAGGAAGTGCACCAGACGCTCGGCGACTCCCAGCAGCTCCTCCACCCGCGCCGGGAGATCGCGTTTCTCGTCCGCCATTTCCCTTGCTCCCCCCTCAAAATCGCTGGTCGTTGCTCTGGGACAGCTGGCGTATCGCATCGGCCAAGGCGTGCAGATCCTGCTCCACCGCCGGCACACCGCCGCCGTTCACACGCTGTTCCATCACGGCGACACCCAGACTGTCGCGCAAGGAGGACGCCGCGGAACAGACCAGGCCCAGCTGCCCTGTCTGTGCTTCCAGCCGCCTTCGGATCTCCGCATCCAGCGCCTGCCAGTCAGGGCCGAAGAGCCGTACGAGCGAAACCTGTTTGACCGCCAGCGCGCTGAGTTCCGCGATCGCCGCTTCCACGGTCGCCCGCACTCGGTCCGTGATGTCCTTCTGCACGCCCGCCGCCTCCGCCACCCCGGCGTTGTCGATCAGCACCGCCAGCCACTCGGCCGTGTTGAGCAGCAGATCCCGTACCGGCCAGGCCGGCAGGTACGCGACGACTTCGCGTATCCGCTGCCGATCGCCCTGCCGCGTCATCCACGCGAGTTCGCCACCGACCTGAGCCGGATCGCCGAAGCGCGCCACCCGAGCGGCTTCCGCCTCGGCCGCCTCCCTCTTCCGTTTCTTCTCCTGCTTGTCGCTGACGTACGCCCAGACACAGAAGACGACGAAGCCGATGAACAGCAGTTCCACGGACACCCCCCGAAGCCCCCGACCCGGTGGCCTCCGTCATGGTGACACCGGGGCTGCCATGAGCACCATGCGCGTCCGCCCCGACCCTGCGTGAATGCGCCCATGCGCCCTCCCCACGCGCCGTGCGTCCATGGGACGCTCGCCCGATGTACACGAGTCGCCATTGCTCGATGGACAGCGGTGCGTGGACGGATCTCATCAGCAACGCCACGATGCTCACCACAGAGGACCGGGACGACCCTCGGCCTTGGCTGGGCGAACTGCCCGGCGGGGCACGCCATGTGGCTGCGTACGTCCACGAGTCGACTCACCACTGGTGTTTCAACTCCATCGTGGGCAACGCCCTTTTCGCCCTCGCCGCCCGGGCTGAGAGCAACGCTCAGGTGTACCTGCTGCGCCGTGTCGCCACACCGGAGCGCGATCATTCCCCAGAGCTCGACGCCGTGGGGGAGGCGTTGGGCGCGGTGGTGGAGGAGCAGGGCGGACGGGGACGCGACGGCGCCCCGCTGTCCGACGAGGAGAGGGACGTCACCCCCTGGCTGATCCTCGACGACGTCGTACGGCTCCACGTCACCGTCCGGCTGCTGAGGCCGCTCGCCGAGGGACTGGCCCTCTTCGCGGAGCACGACGCGGTACCCCGGCTCAACAGCCGGGTCGGCAGCCACCTCGCCAAGGACCTGGCCTTCTACTTCAAGGGCGTGACCGCACTGATATCCGGAAACCTGGTCATCGAGCCGTTCGCCACGCTCGCGGCGGCCGGTGATGTCCTGCGCAAGACCAGGCTCAGTCCGGACGGTCTGGCGTCGAAAGCCAGTCTTCTGGCTCAGCCGCTGAGTTCGAGGGCCCGCGGATATCTGCCCGGTTACCTTGCCGTCAAGAGCATCTGGTGGCAGCTGAGCCGGCAGGACGCCCGGCTCGCCACCGAGACCGATCTCGTGCTCACCTACCTTCGCAGCTACTTCTACGAGGACCCCGGGCTCGTGGCTCTGCTGCTCGCACCGCCCCACCCTGAGCCGGTCGTGAGCGCCAATCGCATCAAGGACCACCTGGCGCGCAGGCTCGCCGACATCGAACGGGTCACCGCCGACGACGTGACGACGTTCGAGGACTCGGTCCTGCAGTTCGTGCAGAGCGGGATACCGCAACCAGGCCGGGGCATCCTCACCGATCGCGACAGCTCCAACCGCCCGATCCCCCTCTTCCTCGAGACCGTGCGAGCCCAGGACGAGGACGCCCGGCGCGAGCTGCTGGGCGAGAACATCACGCACACCATGAAGAGGCTGCTGCTGCGCGTCTGGAACCGCAGGTCCCACCTCACCGTCTCCTCCGTTCCGGTGACCCTGCGGGTCCTCGGCTGGGGCACAGGCGCGGAGGTCGTATGGCGTGAGGAACTCCTGTACCACGCGGACGCCTCCGACCTCACGTCTCACCCCGCGCCCGGTACGTACCAGGCACGGCTGGAGATCATCCTCACCACGGCCATGACGGGGCAGGACCTGATGTGCCGGGGTGCGTTCGTCACCGTGCAGGGCCGAGTGGTCTCCTGCACCATGAACCGGCGTGCGTCCGACGAACTGCGGCAGAAGATGCTCGAACTGCATGAGGAACGTGAGGAGCTGGTGACCGCCGGAAAGCGGCTGTCGGCCTTCACGGACGCCGTGGTCGACCACACGTCGGGCCTGAAGCAGTTGTTGGACCACATCATGCGGCACACCGACGAGGTCACGGACCTTCTGTACCGCGAGACGGCTCTGTGGCCCGCCGAGCCGGAACTCCGCGAGCGATGTGCCCGGCTGATGGCGGATCAGGGTCTGTTCCCCTTGCTCGGCGACGTCACGCTGCTCAACTCCCTGGCTCTCCTCGGCCTCGCGACCGGCCTCCACACCGATCGTGAGCGGGTGGCCGAAGAGTTCACCGCCAGGGAACTCGACCTGGAACGGACCCTCGAGCAACTGGACGCCCGCTGGGACACGCACGGCTATCCGCCTCCGGTGCCCCGAACCGCTGCCCGGTTGCTCTGCCCTCTCTGACAGCGCCTGCCATGCACGCAGGCATGCTTAACGGAAAGGCCGCGCATGCCTCCCACCGTCTCCCCGTCCGACAGCCAGTCCCCGGCCGTGGGCCCGGCCATCGAGGTAGAAGGGCTCTGGCTCGTCGAGTTCCTCGAACTCTCCGAGGCGCTCCCGCCCGACAGCATCCGCAAGCTGCCGCCCCGCGCGGACGACGGCCGCACGCACGGAGACCTGGGCACCGTCGTCGCCGTGGTCACCCTCACCTCCGCCGTGCTGCAATCCCTCACCGCGTGGCTCCAGGCGCGCCAGACACGGCAGCGCCCCGAGCAGCGGACGGTCCCGCCGGGCCAGGGCTATGCACTCGAACGCCGGCCCGATGGCACGATCGTGCTCAGCCTGCCCCGGCTCGACGGCACGGGAGGACCGCCTTCGAGCGTTCCCCTTGAAGAAATCCGCGCGCAGTTGGAGCGCTTCCTGGAAGGTCTGGACGGCACTTCCTAGGGGTGTCTCATCGATCAGGCCGGATCAGGCACCGGGCACCGCGAGCCCGGCATGGAGACACCCCCTAGCGTTCGGCCACCGGGCGCGTCGACTGCATGACCTCCACCAGCGGAACCAGTTCGGGAGACTTGGCCGCTTGGTCGAGCGCCTCGCGCAGCGCGGCATCGTTGGTCGGCCGCGCCTCCGCCAGGAGCTTGAGGCCGGCCGCGGTGACGTCGGTGTAGATGCCGCGCCGGTCGGTGGGGCACAGATAGCGGGACAGCAGTCCGCGGTCCTCGAGGCGGGTGACCAGGCGGGTGGTGGCGCTCTGGCTGAGGACGACGGCGTCGGCGACCTGCTTCATCTGCAGGTGTCCGCCCTCCCCGTCGTGCTGGCGGCTGAGGACGTCGAGCAGTGAGTACTCGCGCACACTCAGGTCGTGCTTGGCCTGCAGGGCGCGTTCGATGTGGGCCTCGATCCTCCCGTGGAGCAGGGAGAGGGCGCACCAGCCTTGGGCGAGGGCGGTGAGTGCCGGGTCCGTGGCGGTCATCTGGGTGAGGCCTCCTTCTGTGCGCGGCGGGAGAATTCAGGGTAGGCCACCGCTGAAATAAACCGCTGTCGCCTATAGAAAGCGCCAGCAAGTTATTCCCTATTCCCGCCCCGAATCGCGCGTGCCCGCCCTCGGCTCTTCGCGGTGCTCGCCTTGCCGACAGAACGGGGCAGGTCGGCAGCGTCTCGCAGGGGGACGGCAAGCGCGGCAGCCGGCCGGGGCCGGCATCGGGCACCTGGGTGGTGTCGTCCGCCTGCGCCCTCGGCTCCCGTATCGGGGTGGCTGTTCCTCACCGTTGTCGCGGCCGGAAGTCCGCGCCTGTCGAGGCCGGGGCGATCACTGCTGCGCAGTGATCCGGTTGGTGCCGGTGGTGCCGAGGACGGTGGCGCGGAAGGATGCCACCAGGGGCCGCAGGTCGACCTGGTGCCATGCGGCCCACAGCTGGACGCACGTGTGGTGCCAGGGAAGCTCGCGCACCGCGACGTCCTCGGCGGTGGCGCGGACCATGCTCTTCTGCACGAGTGCGAGTCCGAGCCCGGAGGCGACCAGACCGAGCGCGGTCAGTGGCTCGGCGGCGTCGAGGCGGATGTCGGGCGTGAAGCCGGCTGCCGTGCAGGCGGCGACGAACGTGTCCCGCCAGGCGGGGTCCTGGGCGTTCTCGACTGCGATCCACGGCTGACCGTCGAGGTCCCCGGGGGTCACCTCTTCCTGGTCGGCGAGTGGATGCCCCGCGGGCAGGGCGAGCAGCAGCGGGTCCTCGAGCAGGGGGGCGGCCAGCAGGTCGGGGTCGTCCGCGCTGGGAGGTTCATGGACGAGGGCGATGTCGAGGCTGCGCTGCCGCAGGCCTTCGAACTGCTCGGCCGGTGGAAGGTTGTACAGAGCGATGTGGACGCCGGGGCGTTCGCTGTGCAGGGCGCGAAGTGCGCCGGGCAGGATGCCGGTGTGCATGGCGTCGGCAACGTAGCCGATGCACAGGCCGCCCTCTTCTCCACGGCCCAGTCGGCGGCCCAGGTTCTCCAAGCGGTCCGCGTGCCGCAACAGTGCGCGGGCTTCGGCCAGGAAGACCTGGCCGTCCCGGGTGAGCCGGATTCTTTGCTGGCCGCGTTCGAACAGGGTGAGACCCAGGTTCTTCTCGAGCTGCGCGATCTGCCGGCTGAGCGGTGACTGGGAGATGTGCAGCCGCTCGGCGGCCTGGCCGACGTGTTCGGTCTCGGCGACGGCGACGAAGTAGCGGAGTTGCCGCAAGTCAAGCATGTAAGACCTCGAAGGACTCAAGTGTGTCCAAGTAAGTCTTGGACAGTCTCAAGTCTAGTTCCTAGCCTCGAACGCGTCAGGCCGACGGAGCGCGCAAAAGGCGCGAAGAACACATCCGTCGCTGCTCCTACAGAAGGATCTTCACCATGCCCCTCAAGTCCTTCCTGCCCGGCCGCCTGGGCTTCGGCACCGCACCGCTGGGCAACATGTTCCGGGCCATACCCGACGAGGAGGCCGCGGCCACCGTGGACGCTGCCTGGAACAACGGCATCCGCTACTTCGACACCGCGCCCTTCTACGGCGCGGGCCTGGCCGAGATCCGGCTTGGAGAAGCGCTGGCAGACCGCCCCCGCGACGAGTTCGTCCTGAGCACCAAGGTCGGCCGCGTCATCCTCGACGAGATCGAGGATCCGTCCGCCCGCGACCTCGGCGAGAAGGGCGGACTGTTCGAACACGGACGCCCCAACAAGATCGTCAACGACTACTCGGCCGACGCCACGCTGCGCTCCATCGAGGACAGCCTCGAGCGGCTGAAGACAGACCGCCTCGACATCGTGTGGGTACACGACGTTGCACAGGACTTCTACGGCGACGAGTGGCTCGCCGCCTACGAGACGGCCCGCACCGGCGCGTTCCGGGTTCTGCAGAGGCTGCGCGACGACGGCGTCATCAAGGCCTGGGGTCTCGGTGTCAACCGGGTCGAGCCCCTGGAGCTGACGCTGGACCTCGACGAGCCGAAGCCGGACGCGTTCCTCCTCGCCGGCCGCTACACGCTGCTGGATCACGAGCGCGCCCTGCAGCGGCTGTTGCCGGCCGCGAAGGATCAAAGCGTCGACATCGTCGTCGGCGGGCCGTACAGCTCCGGCGTCCTGGCCGGCGGACAGCACTTCGAGTACCAGAAGGCCCCGGCCCAGGTCATCGCAAAGGTGGAGCGCATCAAGGCCCTCGCAGAGCAGTACGGCGTCGGCATCAAGGCCGCAGCACTGCAGTTCTCCCTTGCTCACCCCGCGGTCGCCGCGGCCATCCCCGGCGCGTCCCGGCCGAGCCGCATCGCCGAGGACGTCGCCGCGCTCGGCGGGGAAATCCCGGCGGCCTTCTGGACGGCTCTGCGCACGGAAGGACTGATCGCTCAGGACGCCCCCGTACCCAGCGCCTGACCTGCACCCACGCTTCAAGGAGACGACCGTGGCAACTACGACCGCAACCATCGACATTCCCGTGCCCGCCGAGCGCGTCTGGCAGCTGATCGGCGGCTTCGACTCCCTGCCCGACTGGCTGCCCTACATCCCCAAGAGCGAGCTCGGCGAGGGCGGCCGCGTCCGCAGTCTCGCCAACGACGAGGGCGGCGTCATCGTCGAACGCCTCGAGAAGTTCGACAACGACGCCCGCAGCTACACCTACTCCATCCTGCAGGCCCCCTTCCCCGTCATCGGCTACCGCTCCACCCTCACCGTGCACGAGGTGGCCGACTCCCAGTCCCGAGTCGAGTGGTCCGGCACCTTCACACCGGCAGGGACAAGCGAAGAAGAAGCGATCGCCCTGTTCCACGGCATCTACACCGAGGGACTGGCCGCACTGAAGAAGACACTCGACGCGTGAACACGGACACGGGATGCGCGATGCCCCCGTCCGGGCTCAGATAAGGCCCGACCGCGTCAACCCTCGGCACGGTGCGGGGCGTTGCAGGCTCCGCCCGCTGCCCGTCGTCCCAACCCAGCGCGGCTCCGGCAACCACGACCAGATGGCTTCGACTCCTCAGGCCCTGCGTCACGCCGCGCACCAAACCGTTCACATCCGCGGCCACGGTTCGCTCTGGGCAGCACCAAGTCCTGACCCTACGGTCGTCCCGAAGAGCAGCCCTCGGTCTCGCCCGCTCCCGAAGCACCGAACGCCCAGCTGAGGCATGGGTAGTCAGCCGACGTCAACGGCGACCCGGCCCAGCTCGCTGAGACCGGTTCGCGGGCGTGCACCTCCAGCCGGACCGGGCGCTCTGGAACAGGACTCACCGGCCTGCCTCCTGAACCGCCGGAGAAGCGGCGCGCCAGCCCAGCTCGGGGGCGATCAGGTGCCGTACGTCGTGCAGGATCTGTTCGTACTCTTCGCGATGGAACTCATACGGCAGCTCCAGGCGCAGCTCCGACACCTGCGCGAGGACGGGATCGGCGACGAGCTGTTCCAGGATCTGTTCCGCGGTGCCAGTCACGTCCGGGGCGAACAGGAACCGCTTCGGGCCCAGCGCCGCCAGTGTCTGCGGCTTCAGGGTGCGCTCGTGCCGACCGGCCGCGTAGTCCCGGTAACGGGCCCGGGTGGCCGCGTCGGCGCTGTCGAACGGCACGATCACCCGCCCGAGCGCCACCCGCGCCGCAGGCCGGGCGTCGCCCAAGGTGCGCCGGTACTCGGAGACCAGGTTCAGCTGGGCGGTGGTGAAGTCGTCGGTGTCCTCGCTGGAGACGATGTTGCCGGACAGCAGGTTGAGACCGTTCCCGGCGGCCCAGCGGACTGAGCGCAGGCTGCCTCCGCCATACCAGATCCGCTCCACCAGACCGGGGTTGTGCGGCTGCAGCCGCGGCCGCTGGATGTTCCCGGGCGAGTGGATCACCGTGTCCGGGCCGCCGAGGTAGTCGCCGCGCAGGTTGTCGACGAGGCGGGCGATCCTGCCGTACGACAGGTCGAAGCCGCGCCAGTCCCCGTCGTACACCAGGTCGCCGAGCAGTTCGGCGTGCGGCATGCCGGTGCTGAAGCCGACCTGGAGGCGGCCGCGGGAGAGCACGTCGGCCAGTGCGAGGTCCTCGGCCAGGCGGAACGGGCTCTCGTACCCGATGGGGATGACCGCGGTCCCCAGCTCGACCCGCTCGGTGCGCTGGCCGGCCGCGGCGAGGAACACCGCGGCGGATCCGACGCCGTGCTCGAGGTGGCGCTGGCGGATCCAGGCCCCGTCGTAGCCGAGCCGTTCGCCGTATTCGAACAGCTGGAGGGTCTCCTCCAGGCCCGTATAGGGGTCGTCGTCGGCGAAGTTGCCCGGGGTGAGAAAGGCCAACGAGGTGATGGTGGGAGTGCTCATGACGCTGGTCCTCGGCTCGTGGTGGTCTCGGGGGCGGGGGAGGGGACACGGCCGCCGGGGATCGCCGCAAGCAGTTCGCGGGTGTACTCGTGGCGAGGGCGGGAGAACAGTTCCTCCGGCGGACCTGTCTCGACGATGCGGCCGGCCCGCATGACGGCGACCTGGTGCGCGATCTGCCGTACGACGGCCAGGTCGTGCGAGATGAAGAGGTAGGCCACCCCCGTGTCGGCCTGCAACTCGGCGAGCAGGTCCAGGACCTGGGCCTGCACGGACACGTCGAGGGCGGAGACCGGCTCGTCGCAGACCACCAGGTCGGGCGAGAGTGCGAGGGCGCGGGCGATCGCCACGCGCTGCCGCTGTCCGCCGGACAGCTCCGCCGGCCGGCGCTCCAGTGTGGCGGAGGGAAGCGCCACCCGGTCGAGCAGTTCGCGGGCCCGGGTGAGCCGGGAGGCGCGGTCGCCGACCTTGAAGGCGCGCAGCGGCTCGGTGATCACCTCGCCGATGGAGAAGCGCGGGTCGAGCGAGGCGTACGGGTTCTGGTAGACGAGCTGGGCGCGGCGGCGCAACCGCCTGGCCTGGGCTCCCTTGGCGGTGGTGACGTCGGTGCCGTCGAACAGGATCTGTCCGGCGGTCGCGTCGGCGAGGCGGAGCACCAGGCGGGCGGTGGTGGACTTGCCCGAGCCCGACTCGCCGACCAGGGCGAGGGTCCGGCCCCGGTGGAGGGTGAGGCTGACGTCGTCGACGGCGCGCAGGGTGTGGGGCCCGTCGCCGGTGCGGGGCAGCCTGAACTCCTTGACCAGGTTGCGCACTTGGAGCAGGGGTGCGGTCTGCGCCTCGGGGATGGAGACCGGGGTGAGGGGCCGGGCGGTGGTCAGGCTCGGGGCACTGGCCAGCAGGTGCCGGGTGTAGTCGTCCTGCGGGTCGGCCAGGATGTCACGGGTGGGGCCCGCCTCGACGACCTTGCCCTGGGACATCACCACCAGCCGCTGTGCCCGGTCGGCGGCGACCCCCAGGTCGTGGGTCACGAGCAGGACCGCGGTACCCGACTCCTCGGTGAGGCGCTGGAGATGGTCGAGGATGACCCGCTGGACGGTGACGTCGAGCGCGCTGGTGGGCTCGTCGGCGATGATCAGCTCGGGCCGGGCGGCGATGGCGACGGCGATCAGGGCGCGTTGCCGCATGCCGCCGGACAGCTCGTGCGGATACTGCCGCGCCCGTACGGCCGCGTCGGGCAGCCCGGCCCGGTCCAGCACGGCGACCGCCTCGGCGGGAGCCGATCGGCGGGTCGCCAGACCATGGATGCGCAGCACCTCGGCGACCTGGTCGCCGATCCGCTTGACCGGGTTGAGGGAGACGGTCGGGTCCTGGGGGATCAGTCCGATCCGTGCTCCGCGTACGGTGCGCAGTTCCGTCTCCGACATAGTGGCGAGGTCATGTCGGCCGAAGCGGACCGTGCCCGCGTCGATACGGCCGTTCGACGACAGGAGCCGGGTGATGGCGTGCGCGGTCGTGCTTTTGCCGGAGCCGGACTCGCCGACCAGCGCCGTCACCTGTCCAGGCCGCACGTCGAGGTCGACGCCCCGGACGGCTTCGACCGTGCCGCCCCGGGTGCGGTACGACACCGACAGGCCGCGTATCTCCAGCAGTGGTGTGGTCACGTCCTCTCCGTTCTCCCGTTCGTCGGTCATGGCTGCCGGAACCATTCGCCGTCCAGCGCCCGTGCGATGCGGTTGGTGGCCAGCACGGTCGCGGCGATCGCCAGCCCGGGCAGTGCGGTCAGCCACCAGGCGTTGGCGAGGTAGTTGCGGCCGTCGGAGATCAACGTGCCCCACTCCGGGGCCGGCGGGGGAGCGCCGTAGCCGAGGAAGCTCAGGGCCGACACGGCCAGGATGGAGGAGCCGAAGTCGAGGGTCGCCAGCACGATCACCGGGCCCGCGGCATTGGGCAGGACATGCCTGCCCAGGACCGAGTACCAGCGGGCCCCGCTTGCGCGGGAGGCCTCGACGAACACCGCCTGGCGTACCCGCAGGACCTCGGCGCGTGCCACCCGGGCGAACGCGGCCACACTGGCGATGCCGACCGCGACCGCCACCTTCACCGTGCCGTAGCCCAGCGCGGTGACCAGGGCCAGGGACATGAACAGCGCGGGGATGGACAGCAGCACGTCGACGAAGCGCATCAGCACGTCGTCCACCCAGCGGCCCACGAACCCGGCGACCACCCCGAGCAGCCCGCCGACCACGAACGCCACCAGCACCGCGATCAGCGTGGCCTTGAGGGACAGCTGGGCGCCATGGGCGACCCGCGAGAACACATCGCGGCCCAACTCGTCGGTGCCGAACCAGTGACTGCCGCTCGGGCCGCGGAAGTTCTGCGACGGCACGCCCTTCAGCGGATCCTGCGAGGTGAACAGGCCGGGCCAGAACGAGGCCAGCACCACCAGCACGAGAACGACGACCGACAGCACCAGACCCGGGCGGCGAATCAGGAACCGCAGCAGCCGCCGTACCTCCACGCGGCGCCCGGGATCAGGCTCGGTCCCCGCCTCGACCGGGAGGGCCAGTCCCAGCGCCGCCTCAGCCGGGTCGTCGACAAAGCTCTGGCTCATGCGAAGCTCGCCCTTCTGTCTGAGGCCACCACGATCCGTGGGTCCAGGAGCGGATAGACCAGGTCGATGACGAGGTTTGTCGTCACGAAGATCAGCGCCCCGAACACCACCACCCCTTGGACCAGTGGGATGTCCTGGGCCGTGACCGCCGCTGCGGTCACGCGGCCGAGGCCGTCGCGGGAGAACACCGTCTCGACGACCACCGAACCGGCGATCAGCTGCCCCACCAGCAGGCCGACGACCGTCAGCGCCGGCAGGCACGCGTTGCGCAGGGCGTGCCGCAGATGGACTCGCCACCGGTCGGCGCCCTTGGCCCGCGCGGTCTCCACGTACGCCTGGTCCAGTGCGGTGAGCAGGCTCTTGGCGAGCACCTGGGCGATCTGCGCGCCGGTCGGCACCGCCAGTGTCAGGGCCGGCAGCACCAGCCCCATCAGGCCGTCGTTGCCGAATGCGGGGAACCAGCGCAGCCGGAAGGAGAACGTCTCGACGAGCAGCAGCCCCACCCAGAACGTCGGGACGGACACCCCCAGCGGCGGCAGCGACAGCAGCAGCTGCCGCAGCCAGCGCCGAGCGGTGTAGGTCGCCAGCACCGCCAGACCGCCGCCGAGGAACACCGCGAGCAGCAGGGCCGCCCCAGTCAACTGCAGGGTCTGCGGCAGCGCGTCGGCCAGCGTCGAGGTGACCGGACGACCGGTGGACACCGAGTCGCCGAAGTCCCCGCGCACCGCCCGCCCCAGGTACTCGGCGTATTGCACCGGCACCGGCTTGTCGAAGCCGTACTCGTGCCGCAGGGCGGCGATCTGCTTCGGGTCGACCTGCCCCGAGTCCATCCCGGCACTGGCCATCGCCGTGACCGGGTCGCCCGGCAGGTAGTCCAGCACCAGGAACGAGACCGTGTAGGCCGCCCACAGCACGCCGACCGCCTGCGCGAGCCGTTTGATCACATAGCGGCGCATGGGCTAGCCGATCCAGGTGTCGTGCAGCTGGAGCCGGCTGGAGGCGTCGAAGTTCAGGGCGTGCACCTTCTTCGACACCCCCAGCTGGGTCTGGAGCTCCACGACCGGCACGTAGTAGGCGTTCTGCACGATCAACTGCTGTGCCTGGGTGACGAGTTGTTTGCGCTCGGCCGTGTTGATGGTCGCGGCCTGCTCGGACAGCGCCGTGTCGAGGGAGCTCGGGGGCAGGTGGTAGAAGTTGGCCAGTTTGGTGGAGAAGGAGCTGCGCAGGATGTCGGGGTCGGCACGGGTCACGTTCCCCCATACCGCGTCGAAGTCACCCGACTGGAGTGTCGGGGCGAACTGCGTGACCTGGAGCTGCTTGAGGGCCACGTCGACACCGACGGCCTTGAGCTGCTGCTGGATCAGCTCCAGAGCGGGCTGGTTGGTGGCCGCGTTGGGGAACCACTTGATGGTCAGGCTCAGCTTCTTGCCGTCCTTGGTGCGGATGCCGTCGCTTCCGGTCTTCCAACCCGCCGCATTAAGAAGGGACTTGGCCTTGGCCGCGTCGAAGGTCAGACCGGAGGCGAGGGCGGCGTAGTCGGGCGTGGTGTGCGCGAGGACGCTGGTCGCCGGCTGGGTGCCGGTCGGGAACACGGTGTCGGCGATCTGCTGCCGGTCGATGGCGTAGAGGATTGCCTGGCGCACCTTGGCGTCCTTGAGAACAGGCCGTGAGTTGTTGAGGCCCAGACCGAACACGACGCCGGGGTTGGCCCGACGCTGGAGGGTGACCTGACCGCCCTTGAGCGCTGCCTCGTTGGCCTTGCCGACGCTGCTGATCGCGTCCACCTGACCGGACTGGAGACTGCCCGCCCGTACACCCGCCTCCGGTACGACCTTGAACACCAGCTTGTCCAGGTACGCCTCGCCCTTTTTGGTCCACAGCGAGGAACCCCAGGCGTATCCGGTGCGCTTGGCGAGGGTGAGCGACTGGTTCTGCACGTACTGCTTCAGCACGAAGGGCCCGGAACCGATCACGCCCTCACTGCACTTCTGCTGTGGGGTCCTCTTCGCGCTGGCCGAGGACTCGATGCCGAGCGAGTGCGTCGAAGTAGCCTGCAGGAACTGGGCGTTGGGCTGGCTGAAGGTCACCTTCACGGTGAGCGGGTCGACCACCGTGGTGCTCTTGACGCCGCTCAGGTAGCCCTCGGCGAGAGTGCCCAGGGCGCCGAGCTTCGGCACCGCGTCGAAGTTGTCCTTGACCACCTGCGCGGTCAGCTTCGAGCCGTCGCTGAAGGTGACGCCCGAGCGCAGATGGAAGGTGAACGTCGTGGCGTCGGAGCTGACGTCCCAGCTCTTCGCCAGCCACGGCACGATCTTGCCGGTCTTCGGGTCCTGGTCCGTCAAGGAGTCCACGATCTGGCGCACCGAGTAGATGGTCTCGTTGCTGGCGACCTGCTGTGGATCCACGCAGCCGGAGTCCGAACCTACCGCGAAGGTCAGGGTGCCGCCGGACTTGGGCTGCCCGGTGCCGCTGCCCGCTTCGCCGCCGCCCGATCCGCAGGCGGTGAGCAGAGCGCTGGTGGTCACAAGGGCGGTCAGTGCCGCCCACCGAGAGATTCTGACAGGGGGAAGTGCAATCACGGAGGGCTTCTCCTACTCGTGTCACCAGGCACGGTGGTGGTACGGGACACGGCCGTGCGTGGGCGTGCGGCCCCGGTCGGTGCGATGCCGACGCCGGGGGAACGCTGTGCAGACGGGGATCTGGGGAAATCGGGGATCAGGCGCAGACGGACGCGGCGAGGACTGCTGTCGGACTGCGACCAGCGGCGAAAAGGCCCGTCAGGCCGGACAGAGACAGCTGGTCGAGCGCTTGAGGTCGATGTGGCGCCGACGCGAGAGCCGGGAGAACACGGTGGCGCCGGCGAAGCGGGCGCTGAGGTCACCACCGTGCCGCATAGCTGTCCTCCACATGTCCGGCCCGGTCACGGGGCCACGCGCTTGCGGAGATCGTCGGTGATCCCGCCGGGCTTTCACCTGGAGCACCCCACCGCGCGGGAGGGTTGCCGGTCAGCGAGCCAGGGCTTGATGCTGACACTCAATGCCGTTCGTGATCGTACGGAGCGGTCTTGTCGTACGTCAATGGCGCAATAGAACGCCCTGTCAGGGCAGTTCGGGGGCGGAAGTGTGTCCGGCTCAGGAGCCGCCGCGTTCCCGGGGGATCTTCTGGCCGGCCTCGATCGCCACCGGCAGCCGGTTCTCGGCCGGGGCCAGCGGGCAGGTGGCGAGATCCGTGTAGGCGCACGGCAGGTTCGCGGCGCGATTGAAGTCCAGGACGACCGTGCCGTCGGCGGCGGGTGGCTCCAGGGACAGGGAGCGGTTGGCGGCGTAGGTGGTGACCCCGGAGGTCGCGTCGGTGAACAGCACCATCAGCCGACCCGGGCCGTGTCCCGGGAACGCGGTGAGTGACAGCCGGCGCCCGTCCAGTTCGAACTCGACCCGGCCCGGAGCGTCGTAGACCTGCTCAAGGCCTTCGACCGCGGCGCCCACGGTGGTCGGTCGTGGCGTGTCGAAAGGGTTGTAGCGGCCCGTCACCGCCCAACGCGGGCCGGGGGCGTAGGCGGGCGTTCCGGTGAAGGCCGTGCGCAGCGGCGCGTCCGGGTGCCGCGGGCGCACGATGTCGTGCCCGCCGCGCCGGGCGACCTCGATGACGGCGTCCCCCCAGACGGCGTTGACGCCACCGCGTTCGGGAAGCAAGCCGAAGCGGTGTTCACCGTGCACCGGCGTTCCGTCGACGAGCAGTTCCTCGCCGTCGTCGAGGTCTACGACGACCCCGTCGGGGCCGGTGCGCCACGCACCGGGTGCGTCCGGGTAGCGCTGGGGCCGGTCGTCGAGCCAGTGCAGGCCGGTGATCGCGAGGAACCCGCGGCCGACGTGACACCAAACCCTGCGGCCTCCTGGGCCGGTTGCACGGTGGCGTCGACCTGGTTCGGCGCGTCGGACGCGTTGAGCGCTACTCCAACAGTCATGTCAGTCAGAACGGGCACCGGGCGGACCCGCATTCCGGTCCCTGTGTGACAGCTTCTTGTCAGTCATGTGTCCTCCGTCCTCAGCCTTCATACTCAGTGGAAGGGGGCCGCCCCGGTGTTCAGCTCGCCTGCAGCCGGTCCCGCGCGGGCCGGTGCGTGAGAGGTTCGCGCAGGCCGAGGTGCTCGCGCAGGGTGGTGCCGGTGTACTCGGTGCGGTAGATCCCGCGTTCCTGCAGTTCCGGGACGAGCAGGTCGACGATGTCGTCGAGGCCGTCGGGGATGAGGTACGGCGTGATGTCGAAGCCGTCGAGCGCACCGTGCCGCACGAAGTGGGCGAACTTGTCGGCAAGACTGGACGGAGTGCCGACGTGCCCGCGCTGCGGACCCAGCGCGATGACGGTCTCGCACAGCGACCAGCCGCGCGCCTCCGCCTTCGCCCGCCACTCGGCCACGACGGCGCGCGGATCGGCGATGCGCCGGGCGTGCGCCGAAAGAGCCGTCGTTCTCGGTGACGACCGGATCCTCCTTCGGCCTGATCGGGTGAGTGGGCAGCGCGGCGCCAGGCCGCGGGGTGGGCGCCGTCGCCGTCGATCTCGACGGCGAGGTGCAGGGCGGGGCCGGTCAATGGGGTTCCTTCCGGGAAACACGAGGACGCGCGGCCACAGGGCCACGACGAGACAGCCGGCGGAACGGCCGGCAGGGTCAGGCGTGTACGGAAGGACAGACGGCGGCGGAGGTACGGGGGTAGTCGACATGCCGCCGGGTGATGAGCCGTGCAGCGGTGTACGCACCGCGCGGTGCCGCGCCCAGTACGTACATCAAAGCCTCCGGCTGTCAGGAATCTCCTTTTCAACGTGCGTCGTCCGCCCCCGCGAATGTCAAGGTCGCACATGGCGGAGGGGCGTCTCACCGCTGGGACGCCCGAGTGCCTTCTCGCGCCTCGACTCAGCGGATCCTGTGCGGCTGTCGGCGACGGTGGGCGAGCAGTACGAGCGGCGCCGTCGACAAGCGCAGAGGTTCTGCGTGTCCGCAATGCAAGACCTGTCCGGGAAAGCATTGACCAACGTGGTGGCCGTCTGCTGAACTCCCGTCCCATGAACCCGCGCGTGGACCTGACCCGGCGGCGCCACATCGATCTGGCGCACGTCTCCAGCGCGTTTTGTTGTCGCTGACCCGGCAAGTGGTCGTCGGCATGGGCCGGTGTGCGTAGTCGGCGCGCGCCGGGCTGAGGCGGAAACCGCCCGCACTGCGATGCTTCCCCACCGGATCGTCGTATCCACCTCCGGTGAGTTCTCCGCTTCGTATGAGCCGGGAGTCTCTTCGCGTACGCCGACCGGGTCGCTGAGAACGCGGCCGTAGCGGTCCTGCGATCACGCTTTTTCTCTCCGGCCCGGCCGATTCGGCGTTCCGCGTGCCGGGTCGATCAGTCCTGGGCGCTACCAGCGCCTTCATCCAGCTGCCCGGCACCCCTTGGTGTGCCCGTCCGTCCGGGAGGGACCCCCTCATGCCTCCGTCCATCCGCAAGCTCACCGGCCGTATCGGCGCAGTCGTCGAGGGCGTCGACCTCGCGGCGCCGCCGGACTTCTCGACGATCACCACGCTCCGAGACGCCCTCAACGAGCACAAGGCGCTCGTGTTCGACGACGTGCGGCTCGACAACGCCGACCAGGAGCGTGTGGCCGGGTGGTTCGGCGAGCTGACGACCGCTCATCCGAACGTGCCGGCGGCAGACGGCACGACGAACGTGCTCGCCGTCGACAGCGAGACCTCCAAGGCCAACGCATGGCACACGGACGTCACTTTCGTTGTCAACCCGCCGCAGTTGACCACGCTCCGGTCCGTCGTGATCCCGCCCTACGGCGGCGAGACCCTCATCGCCAACGCCGCCGCGGCCTACCGCGACCTCCCCGAACCGCTGCGCGCCCTCGCCGACACGCTGCGCGTCGTACACACCAACCAGTACGACTACGGGCGCCCCGCAGCCGCGACCGCCGGACAGCAGGAGTACGACCGCATCTTCGTCTCGACGCCCTACGAGGCCGAGCACCCGGTCGTGCGGGTGCATCCGCTGACGGGCGAACGCGGTTTGTTCATCGGCGGGTTCGCCAAGCGGATCGTCGGCCTGTCGGGCAGCGACTCGGCCGATCTGCTGCGTATCTTCCAGTCGTACGTAACGCGTCCGGAGAACATCCTGCGCTGGAAGTGGTCCCGAAACCAGCTGCTGATCTTCGACAACCGGATCACCCAGCACTACGGGGTGGACAACTACGACGACCACCCGCGCCGCCTCAACCGGGTGACGGTGGCGGGCGAGGTGCCGACCGGCGTCGACGGCCGCCGCAGTGAGCAAATCCTCGGCGACGCCTCGCACTACAGCAGCGTGCTGGCGGTGGCGGCATGACCGAGGTCCGCATCCCGGCACCGGCCGTCGTGAAGGGCCCGGACCCCGGGACGACGAACGCGCGGGAACGCGAGGTGTTCCTCCCGCGCGACGCTGCTCGCCGAAGTACGCTGCTGCGCACACTCCGCGAGCGCCTGCGCTGGCCGCTGGGCATCTACACGACCCCGGTCGCGATCCTCATCGCCTGGGAGGCGCTCGCCCGGGCCGGAGTGGTGTCGAAGTCCTACGCCCCGGCGCCGACCTCGATCGTGAAGTCAGCCGCCGATCTGTGGCAACAGGGCGTCCTCGGACCCGACGTGGCCATTTCGCTGCAGCGGGCCGGCATCGGTCTGGCGATCGGTCTGACACTGGGGGTCGTCACCGGCGTACTCGGCGGGCTGCTGCGCAGCGGTGAGTACCTGTTCAACGGCCTCGTGCAGGTGCTCAACACGATCCCCCTCCTGGCCGTGTTTCCGCTGATGATCGTGTGGTTCGGCATCGACGAACTCACGAAGGTGCTGCTGATCTCCTTCGGTGCCGGCGTGCCGATGTATCTCAATTTGTTCGCCGCGATCCGGGGCGTGGACCAGCGGCTGATCGAGATGGCACGGACGACGGGCGCGGGCACCTGGCGCCTGGTGACGCGGGTGCTGGTGCCCGGAGCCCTGCCGGGGTTCCTGGTCGGCCTCCGGTTCTCCCTCGCGTACAGCGTCCTGGGCCTGGTCGCAGCCGAAACGGTCAACGCGGACGAGGGACTTGGCTTCCTCATCACTCAAGGGCAGACCTATCTCCAGACCAACCAGGTCTTCGTGGGGCTGGTGATCTACTCGCTCCTCGGTCTGCTCGCCGACCAGTTCGTCCGGGTTCTCGAGCGGGTGCTGCTGCGGTGGCGACCCGGTTATGAGGCGTCATGAGCAGCACGATCGCGACGGAGCCCCGTCGGCAGACCGCGGTCGTCGTCGAGCAGGTGGTCCGTCGGTTCGGTGACCGGGTGGTGCTCGACCACCTCGACCTCACCATCGCCGACGAGGAGCTGGTGATCCTGCTCGGCCCCTCGGGCTGCGGCAAGAGCACCCTTCTGCGGCTGCTCGCCGGACTGGACCGGCCCGACGGAGGGCGCGTGGAGGTCCCGGCACGGCGTGCGATCGTCTTCCAGGCCGACCGGCTGCTGCCCTGGCAGCGGGTCCTGCGCAACGTCACCCTCGGCCTGCACGGACACGACGCGGAACAGCGCGCCCTCGATGTGCTCGCCGAGGTCGGACTCTCGGGCCGTGAGAAGGCCTGGCCCAAGGAACTCTCCGGTGGCGAGGCTCAGCGGGTGTCGCTTGCGCGCGCGCTGGTCTCGGAGCCCGAACTCGTGCTCCTTGATGAGCCGTTCGCGGCCCTCGACGCCATCACCCGGCTGCGCATGCACGACCTCGTACGGGCGCTGCGGACCAAGCACCACGCCGCCATGCTGCTCGTCACCCACGATGTCGACGAGGCGATCGCCCTGGCGGACCGCATCGTCGTCATGAGCAACGGCCGAATCGGCACCTCGCACGAGGTTCACCTCTCCGCCGCGGACCGCGAAGCGAGCGTCGCACGCGAGGAACTCCGCGCCCGGCTCCTGGCAGACCTCGGCCTCGCCGGCCGGCACTGACCTCCCCGAACACCCTCACTCAGCGCAGAAAGCACGACAACCATGCGAAAGAGAACCACCAGACTCATCGGCGCCGTCGGCTCGCTCGCCCTGGCGGGCACCCTCGCCGCCTGCGGATCGTCGTCTTCGGACAGCGCCGCGCCGCTGAGCAACGCCGCCGACGCGAGCGACGCCAAGCACCCCGAGTGGAGCAAGTACACCTTCACCATCGGCGACAACGGCGGCGACGGCAGCCAGGAGCTGGCGAAGATCACCGGCGTATTCGACAACGCCCCCTACAAGGTGAAGTTCGCCCGGTTCACCTACGGCCCGCCCCTCGTGCAGGCCGCCGCCTCGGGCGACATCGACCTCGGCAGCGTCGGCGACGTACCGCCGATCACCGGAGCCGCGAAGGAGTACGGCTTCAAGGTCGTCGCCGTCAACCGCTCACTCACGCCGACCCAGTCGAACGAGAACATCATCGTGCCGAAGGGCTCGACGCTGAAGACGGCCGCCGACCTCAAGGGCAAGAAGATCGCTGTCCCACAGGGCAGTTCGGCCCACGGCCTGGCCCTGAACGCGCTGAAGAGCGTCGGCCTCACCCCCAAGGACGTGAAGCTGACCTTCCTCGACCCGGCGGCCGGTGCGACGGCGTTCAACACCGGCAAGGTGGACGCCTGGTCGATCTGGAACCCGCAGTCGGCGATCGCGGTCAAGAACGGCGCGCGGATCCTGGTGAAGGGTCTGCCGCCGATCGACCAGACGAGCAGTTACTACGTCGCCAGTGACACGTCGCTCAAGGACAAGACCAAGCGCGCGGCTCTCACGGACGTCCTGAAGAGGCTCTCGCAGGAGTTCGCCTGGGCCGTCAAGAACCCCGACGATTACGCGCAGGCGCTCTCGAAGGAGCAGGGCATCCCGCTGGCCGACGCCAAGGCGTCCCTGGCCGCCTACTCGAACCGGGTGACCCCGGTGGAACAGTCGGACATCGAGCTGGAGCAGAAGCTCGCCGACGCCTTCCTGGAGGCCGGCCAGATCACCAAGAAGGTCGACGTCAAGTCGATCACCGACAACCTCCTCCCGGCCGGCTACGACAGCTCCAAGCTGAAGGTCACCTCATGAGCGCGAGACGGCAGCTCCACCTCAACGCCTTCCTCATGGAGGCCGGCCACCACGAGGCGGCGTGGCGGCTCCCGCACAGCAATCCCCGGGCGGACTTCGACCTGCGGCACTGGATCGAACTGGCACAGCTCGCCGAGAGCGCCAAGTTCGACTCGCTGTTCCTCGCGGACGGCCCGGCCCTCATCGGCACCGGCGAGTTCCGCCCGCCCGGCCAGCTCGAACCGCTGACGCTCCTGACCGCGCTGTCCCAGGCGACCAGCAGGATCGGCCTCATCGCGACCGTGTCCTCGACCTACAACGAGCCGTACAACCTCGCCCGCCGGCTCGCCTCCGTCGACCACGTCAGCGGCGGTCGCGCCGGCTGGAACATCGTCACCTCGGCCGGGGCGGACGAGGCGGCCAACTTCGGCCTCGACGACCGCCCCGGCCACGCCGAACGCTATGCCCGCGCCGACGAGTTCCTGAAGGTCGCCAAGGCGCTGTGGGACAGCTGGGAGGCCGAGGCCGTCCTCGCGGACAGGGCAACCGGACGCTACGCGGACCCCGAGCGGCTGCACCGCCTCGGCCACGAGGGCAGATACTTCAAGGTGGCCGGCCCGCTCAACGTCGAGCGTCCCCCGCAGGGCTACCCGCTGCTCGTGCAGGCCGGCTCTTCCGAGGACGGCAAGGACTTCGCCGCCCGCCACGCCGAGGCGATCTTCACCGCGCACACGACGTACGAGCGCGCGGCCGCCTTCTACGCCGACATCAAGGCGCGGACCGGGGCCGCGGGCCGCGACCCGGACGGTGTGATCGTCCTGCCGGGCATCGTCCCGTACATCGGGTCGACCGAGGAGGAGGCCCGGGCGACTGCGCGGCAGTTCGACGAGCTGCGCGTTCCGGAGTACGGGCTGCGTCAGCTGGCCGCCGTGTTCGAGACCGAACCGTCGGTCTTCGAACTCGACGACCCTCTACCGGACTTCATCCTCGCCAGGTCGAAGCTGGAAGGCTCACAGTCCCGCTCCGACCTGATCATCGAGCTCGCGGTGCGCGAACGGCTGACGGTCCGGCAGATCATCTCCCGGCTCGGCGGCGGACGCGGTCACTTCGAGTTCGTCGGCACGCCCGAGCAGATCGCGGACACGATCATCGCCTGGTTCGAGGGCGGTGCCGCGGACGGGTTCAACATCATGGCTCCGGCCCTGCCGTCGGGCCTCGCGGCCTTCGTGGAGCATGTGTTGCCGATCCTGCGCGGCAAGGGGCTGTTCCGCGAGGAGTACGAGGGCACGACCCTGCGTGAGCACTACGGGCTCCCGGTCCCGGCGAACCAGTTCCATGGCTGACCCGCTCGCGACTCCCGCCGCTTCCCGGAGCGGCGGGAGTCCGCCCGCACTGCGAGTCGAGGGCCTTAGCAAGACCTGCGAAGACGGCTTCACCGCGGTGGCCGGGCTTGACCTGGAGATACCGGACGGCGCCTTCTTCGGCCTGCTCGGCCCGAACGGCGCAGGCAAGACCACGCTGATCGGCTCGGTGTGCAACATCGTCCGGCCCACCGCAGGGACCATCTCCGTCCTCGGACACGACCACTGCAGCCGTCAGACCCGTCGGCTCCTTGGCCTGGCCGCGCAGGAGATCGACGTCGACCGGTTCCTGTCCATCCGGCAGATCCTGATCTACCACGTCGGATACCACGGCATCGGCCGGAAAACGGCCGCCCGGCGCGCCGACGAACTGCGCGCCCTCATGCACCGCCCCGCCTGCTCATCCTCGACGAGCCGACGGCCGGCGTCGACGTCGAGCTGCGCTCGGAGATCTGGCGGGTCGTCAAGACGATGGAGGCATCGGCTACGGCAGGTTCATCGTGCCCGGTCTCTTCACCCAGGCGATCGTCAACCTTTCTCGGCGGCGTCTTCTACTCGGTCCACCAACTGCCGCCGTTCTGGGACGCCCTGAGCCGCCTCGACCCCGTCTTCTGGCTGGTTCAGGTCGAGCGATCGGCTTTCTCGGCCAGGGCGACGTCGGTGCGGGCTGGGCCCTTGCCGTGGTCTGGGGCCTCGCGGCGGCGCTCACGGCCAGGTCGGCCGCGATCTTCGGCACCGGTCGCCTCAAGCCCTGAACCCCGCAGCGGAAGGAACGCAACGTCATAGCATTCTGGACTGGGCGGCCCGCGCCGCCCGCCGGCCGTTCCACCTGCCGGACCGGCGTTGACAAATGTTCGGGCCGTTGTCTTAACTACCGTCCAGAAAGGTCATGAGCGTCAGCGACAAGCCCTGGCTTGCTGACCGGCAACCCTCCCACCGCGGTGGGGTGCCCCAGGTGACGACCTGGCCGATGAGGTTTCGGTAAGCGCGAGGGCCCCAGGGCCGGAACAGTGACGGTGACGCCATGTACGCAGCTCCCAGGACGGCCGCACGCCGCTCCCCGGGCTGCGTACCGTCGTACGCGAACCTGCTCGTCGTCGATCGTGCCGTCGATCTGCTCCGCGTGAACAGCGCACTGTGTACCGCACCGGGCCGCGCCCGCTGTCGGGGCTGACACCTCCCCGCAGCCCCCGCACTTCCTGACGACCACCGCGCCCGCGGTCTGCCGTTGCCCTCCCCGTCCCCGGTACCTCGCCGGCGTGTGCCCCGCCGCATGCCGCCGTGCCTCCGGGGTGTTCCCACCCAGCCGGAGCCCACCATGAGTGAACCCCCTGGTGCCACCGTCACCCTCGCCGAGGCGCCGATCTCCGATGAACCGTCAAAATCCTTCACAGCTCAGCGTGTTCTTCCATTGCGGCGGCCAGGACGCTGGATCGTCACCGCGGTCGTCCTGGTCCTGGTCGCCCAGTTCGTGCACGGACTGGTCACCAACCCCTTCTACCAGTGGGACCGCTGGAGCTACTGGTTCCTGCGCCCCACCATCCTCGACGGCCTGCTGATCACCCTCGAAGTCACCGCCTACAGTGCGGTGCTGGGACTTGTCGGCGGCATCGTGCTCGCACTGGGCCGGCTCTCGAAGAGCCCGGTGCTGCGTGCGGTCAGCTGGACCTACGTCTGGGCGCTGCGCTCCATCCCGCTCATCGTTGTGCTGATCTTCCTCTACAACTTCAGCGCCCTGTACAAGACGTTGAGCGTCGGAATCCCCTTCGGCCCGGCCTTCTTCTCCTTCGACGAGTCGAGACTCGCCACCGACATGGTCGTCGCCGTCATCGGCCTCAGCCTCAACGAGGCCGCCTACGCGGCCGAGGTGGTACGCGGCGGCATCCTCTCCGTCGACCAGGGCCAGCACGAGGCGGCCGCGGCACTCGGCCTGCCGAAGGGCTACCAGTTCCGGAAGATCGTGTTCCCGCAGGCGCTGCGCTCGATCATCCCGAACTACGTCAACCAGCTCATCGGCCTCATCAAGAGCACCTCGCTGGTCTTCTACGTCTCCCTGCTCGACCTGTTCGGCTCCGCGCAGACCATGGGCTCAACCTACCCCGGCGACATCGTGCCGCTACTGCTGGTCGTCACCGTCTGGTACCTGCTCCTGACCAGCATCGTGTCCGTCGTCCAGTTCTACGTCGAGCGCCACTACGCCCGCGGTGCCACCCGCAGCCTGCCGCCGACGCCACTGCAGAAGCTCCGCACCGGTTTTTCCGACCTGCGGGCCCGTATCCGCCGGGAGGCCGCCGTATGACCGCCGAGACGCTCGAAGCCCTGGCGGACGTCGAGCCCGCCACCGTCGAGGTCCACGACGTGCACAAGTGGTACGGCACCCACCGGGTACTGGACGGCGTCGACCTGACTGTCCGCCCCGGCGAGGTCACCGTCATCCTGGGCCCCTCCGGCTCCGGCAAGTCCACCCTGCTGCGGGTCATCAACCACCTGGAGAAGCCCGAGATCGGCTACGTCAGCATCAACGGCGAACTGATCGGCGTGAAGCGGCACGGCGAGCGGCTCAAGGAGCTCAGCGAGCGGGCCATCCTCAGCCAGCGCGGACGGATCGGCTTCGTCTTCCAGAACTTCAACCTCTTCCCGCACCTGACCGTGCTGGACAACGTGGCCGCGGCTCCCGTCGCCACGGGCCGGCTCGGCAAGCCCGACGCACAGGAACTCGCCCGCGAACTCCTCGGCCGCGTCGGCCTCGCTGACAAGACCGGCGCCTACCCGCGCCAACTCTCCGGCGGCCAGCAGCAGCGCGTCGCCATCGCCCGCGCACTCGCCCTGCGCCCCGGCGTCATCCTCTTCGACGAACCCACCTCCGCCCTCGACCCCGAACTGGTCGGTGAAGTCCTCGCCGTCATCAAGGACCTGGCGACCAGCGGCACCACCCTCGTCATCGTCACCCACGAGATCGGCTTCGCCCGCGAGATCGCCGACCGGGTCGTCTTCATCGACGGCGGCCGGATCGTCGAACAGGGCCCGCCCTCCGAGGTCCTCGACAAACCGCGACACGAACGGACCAGGGACTTCCTCAGCAAGGTCCTCTGACCCGCCGCATCCCCAAGACCTCCCCCCACGCCACCCTCATCACCTTCAGCGACAAGGAACGGCCATGCCCACCCAGTTCACCCGACGCAGCCTGATACACGGCATCACCGCGGCGACCGCCGTCGCCTCCCTGGCCACCGGGCTCGCCGCCTGCGGTGGCAACAGCGACGCGGCCACCACTGCCGACGCCGCCGCCAAGACCGGCGAGGTCGCCATCGGACGTGTCTCCAACGGCGCCGCCACCCAGACCACCATCAAGGTCTCCGAGGTCAAGTCCATCAGCGCCGAACTGCCCGCCGCGGTCAAGAAGAGCGGCAAGCTGGAGATCGGCATCGGTGCCCTGCCCGCCGGGTTCCCGCCGCTGGCGTACGTCGGCGACGACCAGAAGACCCTCACCGGCTCCGAGCCGGACCTCGGCCGCCTGGTCGCCGCGGTGTTCGGGCTCAAGGCCGAGGTCAAGAACTCCACCTGGGAGAACCTCTTCGTCGGTATCGACAGCGGCAAGGTCGACGTGGCCTTCTCCAACGTCACCGACACCGAGGAGCGCAAGAAGAAGTACGAGTTCGCCTCCTACCGGCAGGACAACCTCGCCTTCCTCGTGCCGAAGAAGAGCACCTGGAACTTCGACGGCAACTACGAGAACCTCGCCGGCAAGACGATCGCCGTCAGCTCCGGCACCAACCAGGAGAAGATCCTCCTGGAGTGGAAGGACAAGCTGGCCAAGGAAGGCAAGAAGCTCACCGTCAAGCACTTCCAGGACAGCCCCAGCACCTACCTCGCCCTGAACAGCGGCAAGATCGACGCCTCCTTCGGTCCCAACCCAGGCTTCGCCTACCACAACCGCCAGGTGGCCAATACGCCCAACGCCACCCGCACCGCGGGCACCTACTCCGGAGCGGGCGCGAGCCTGCAGGGCCTGATCGCGGCAACGGCGAAGAAGGACAGCGGACTCGCCAAGCCGCTGGCCGACGCCATCAACTACCTGATCAAGAACGGTCAGTACGCGGAGTGGCTCAAGGCGTACAACCTCTCCGACGAGGCCGTCGCCAAGTCCGAGGTGAACCCGCCGGGCCTGCCGCTCGACAACTCCTGACCACCGTGTGCCGGGGACTCCACCGCCGCCCCGCGATGGAGTCCCCGCCCGCCGGACACCCCGAGCCGCACCCCGGAGAACGCCACACCATGTCCGTCATCGCCCTCGACGCCAGCTCCTCGCACATCCTGGACAACCCCGCCTGGGCCGCGCTCACCGGCCCCCACGCCCACTTCGCCGAACGAATCGGCCATGCCGCCCGCTATCACCGGGATGTGGCTCCCTTCTACGCCGTGTCCGACGAGGACGACCCGCGCGCCTGGGTCGACCTTGCCGCGCTCGTCGGCCCCGGTGGCACCGCCTCGGTGCGGGGCGTCACCGAGGCGCCGGAGGGCTGGGAGGTCGTCGGCACCGGAGACGGCGTCCAGCTCGTGGACACCGGCCTGCGCGCGGAGGCCGACCCCGAGGCCGTACGGCTCGGCCCGGGCGATGTGCCCGAGATCCTCGACTTGGTGGCCCGCACCGAACCCGGCCCCTATCTGCCCCGCACCGTCGAGATGGGCACCTACCTGGGCATCCGCCACCACGGCCGCCTGATCGCCCTGGCCGGCGAACGCCTCCATCCACCCGGCTGGACCGAGATCAGCGCCGTGTGCACCGACCCGGCGTATCGCGGCCGGGGCCTGGCCACCCGCCTGGTCCGCGCCGTCGCGGCCGGCATCAAGGAGCGCGGCGAGCGGCCCTTTCTGCACGCCAGGGCCGACAACACGAACGCGATCCGGTTGTACGAGTCGATCGGCTTCACCCTGCGCCGCCGTACGGTCTTCTCGCTTGTACGGCAGACCGAAGCCGCTGTACTGGAAGAAACGGCATAGCCGTGCCGTTGGCCTTGTCGAAGGCAATGTATCGAGCGGAGGTGGGCCAGATGACACGTGTACTTCGTGCCGTCCGCCTCCACAGCCGGCCCCACATCGACCTCCAGCGCGTCGCCGGCGCCCTCTGTTGTTCCTGACCCGTTGCCCCATTCCTGCCGTGCGCGTCCCCGTCCGCGCGCGGCGATCTCGTACGGACCTCCAGGAAGGCACCCTCGTGTCCTCAACTCCCGCTTCCCGTCTGCACCTTGCCGTCGCCCTGGACGGCACCGGCTGGCACCCCGCCTCCTGGCGCGAGCAGGTCGCCCGCCCCCGGGACCTGTTCACCGCCGGATACTGGGCCGATCTGGTCGCCGAGGCCGAGCGCGGCTTGCTCGACTTCGTCACCCTGGAGGACGGTCTCGGCCTGCAGTCCTCGCACTACGGCGAGCCGGATGGTCGCACCGACCAGGTCCGCGGCCGCCTGGACGCCGTACTGATCGCTTCGCGCATCGCCCCCCTGACCCGGCACATCGGCCTGGTCCCGACTGTGGTCGCCACCCACACGGAGCCCTTCCACATCTCCAAGGCCATTGCCACCCTCGACTACGTCAGCACCGGCCGCGCGGGCCTGCGCGTCCAGGTCACCGCCCGACCGAACGAGGCCGACCACTTCGGCCGCCGCACCTTCCCGCCGATCAGCCTGGAGGAGTTGCAGACCCCCGCCGGACAGGAGCGGCTCACCGAGCTGTTCGACGAAGCCGCCGACTACGTCGAGGTCGTGCGCCGGCTCTGGGACAGCTGGGAGGACGACGCCGAGATCCGGGACGTCGCCACCGGCCGCTTCATCGACCGCGACAAGCTGCACTACATCGACTTCGAGGGCAGGCACTTCAGCGTCAAGGGCCCCTCCATCACCCCGCGCCCGCCGCAGGGCCAGCCGCTGGTCACCGCCCTCGCCCACCAGACCGTCCCCTACCGCCTGGTGGCCAACCAGGCCGATGTCGGTTACGTCACCCCGCACGACGCCGACCAGGCGCGCGCGATCGTCGCCGCGATCCGCGCCGAGCAGGAGACGGCCGGGCGAGTGGGTGAACCCCTGCACGTCTTCGGTGACTTGGTGGTCTTTCTGGACGACGAGCAGGGCGGCGCGGAGGACCGACGCGCACGCCTCGACGCCCTCGCCGGAGAGCCGTACACCAGCGACGCACGTATCTTCGCCGGTACGCCCGTCCAACTCGCTGATCTGCTGCAGGAGTGGGCGCAGGAAGGTCTGAGCGGCTTCCGGCTGCGGCCCGCGGTCGCGGGACACGACCTGCCCGCCATCACTCAGGGCCTGGTCCCCGAGCTCCAGCGCCGGGGCGCCTTCCGCACCGCCTACGAAGCCGACACCCTGCGCGGCCTGCTGGGCCTGTCCCGCCCCGCCAACCGCTACGCCGCAGCGACCGCCTGAGCCGGAAGGACCGCACCCACCATGAGTAAGCCGCTGAAGCAGATCCATCTGGCCGCGCACTTCCCGGGCGTCAACAACACCACCGTGTGGAGCGACCCGGCCGCCGGCAGCCACATCGAGTTCAGCTCCTTCGTCCACTTCGCGCAGACCGCGGAACGCGCCAAGTTCGACTTCCTCTTCCTCGCCGAGGGACTGCGCCTACGCGAACAGGGCGGTCACATCTACGACTTGGACGTCGTCGGCCGCCCCGACACGTTCACCGTCCTCGCCGCGCTCGCCGCCGTCACCGAACGCCTCGGTCTGACCGGCACCATCAACTCCACCTTCAACGAGCCCTACGAGGTCGCCCGCCAGTTCGCCAGCCTCGACCACCTCTCCGGCGGTCGCTCCGCCTGGAACGTCGTCACCTCCTGGGACGCCTTCACCGGCGAGAACTTCCGCCGCGGCGGCTTCCTGCCCCAATCGGAGCGCTACTCCCGCGCCAAGGAGTTCCTGGCCACGGCGAACGAACTCTTCGACTCCTGGCACGGCGACGAGATCATCGCCGACCAGGCCGCAGGCGTCTTCCTGCGCGACGCGAAGGCCGGCTCCTTCGTCCACTCCGGCCTGCACTTCGACATCCACGGCCAGTTCAACGTCCCGCGCTCCCCGCAGGGCCGCCCCGTCATCTTCCAGGCCGGTGACTCCGACGAGGGCCGCGAGTTCGCCGCCTCGTCCGCCGACGCCATCTTCAGCCGCTACGCCACCCTGGAGGCGGGCCAGTCCTTCTACAAGGACGTCAAGCAGCGCCTCGCCAAGTACGGCCGCCGGCCTGACCAGTTGCTCATCCTGCCCGCCGCCACCTTCGTCCTCGCCGACACCGACGCGGAGGCGGCGGACCTGGCCAGGGAAGTCCGCCGTCAGCAGGTCAGCGGCGCCACCGCCCTCAAGCACCTGGAGTTCGTCTGGAACCGGGACCTGTCCTCCTACGACCCGGAGGGCCCGCTGCCCGACATCGACCCGGACGTCAGCGACGACCACATCTCCAAGGGCCGCGCCCAAGTGCGCATGTACCGCGACCCGCTGGCCACCGCGCGCCAGTGGCGCGAGCTGGCCGCCGCCAACAACTGGTCCATCCGAGACCTGGTCATCAACACCGGCAACCGCCAGAACTTCGTCGGC
Organism: Streptomyces sp. NPDC028331; assembly: GCF_055565775.1. NCBI lineage: Bacteria > Bacillati > Actinomycetota > Actinomycetes > Kitasatosporales > Streptomycetaceae > Streptomyces > Streptomyces sp. NPDC028331. The sequence goes on from NZ_JBVHTR010000041.1 coordinate 36,442, forward strand.
TCCCCGGCCACGGTCGCCCGCACCATCGATGAGTACGTCCAGGCCGACGCGAGCGACGGCTTCATCCTCGTCCCGCACATCACCCCCACCGGCCTCGACGACTTCGCCGACCAGGTCGTTCCCCTCCTGCAGGAACGGGGTGTCTTCCGCACCGAGTACGAGGGCCCGACCCTCCGCCACCACCTCGGCCTCGCCCACCCCGACGACGTGTCAGACGAGCGGGTGGCCTCGTGAAGTTCCTCGCGATCACTCTGATCGTGCACCGCCCGGACCCTGTCACCGGTGTCCAGAAGCCGACGCACGACCGGTTCCGCGAGGTGCTCGACAGCGCCCTGCTCGCCGAGCAATTGGGCTTCGACGGCTTCGGCGTGGGGGAGCGGCACGAGCGGCCGTTCATCTCCTCCTCGCCGCCGGTCGTACTGAGCCACGTCGCCGCGTTGACCAAGCGGATCCGGCTGTTCACCGCCGTGACCACGCTCAGCCTCCTCGACCCTGTCCGCGCCTACGAGGACTACGCGACCCTCGACCACCTCTCCAACGGGCGCCTCGACCTGATCATCGGCAAGGGCAACGGTGCCGCCCAGCGCGACCTGTTCCATGTCACGCCCGAGGACCAGTGGGACCGCAACGCCGAGAGTTACGAGGTCTTCCGGGAGATCTGGCGCCAGGACAAGGTCACCGCCGAGACCCGCTTCCGTCCCCCGCTGACGGACGCCGAGGTGTGGCCGCGGCCGTATCAGCGGCCGGTCCGGGTCTGGCACGGCAGCGCGACCAGCAAGGAGTCGGTCGACCTGGCCGCCCGTTACGGCGACCCGCTGTTCTCGGCGAACGTCACCAACCCCATCGAGCCGTATGCCGAGTTGATCCGCCACTACCGCGAGCGGTGGGAGCACTACGGCCACGACCCGGCAAAGATCACCGTGGGCGCGGGCACGGCGGGCATCTGCGTCGCCCCCGCCTCGCAGGAGGCGATGGCCGCGTACCGGCCGGTCTTCGAGTCCAACCTGGCGTTCTTCAAGAAGGCCGGCCTGCCGGTCGTCTTCGAGACCCTGGAGGACTTCGCCGAACGCAGCTCCGCTCTGATCGGCAGCCCGCAACAGGTCATCGACAAGGTGCACCGCTACCACGAACAGTTCGGGCACACCGTGCTCCACCTGCACGCCGACGCGAGCGGGCTGACGGAGTCCCAGCACCGTGCCTCCCTCGAGCTGTTCCAGTCCAAGGTAGCCCCCGTGCTGCGCCGCGAGATCCCGGACCCGCCGTTCGTGTGGGGACCCGTGCTTCCGGCGCCACCGCTCACCCAGGAGTCCGTCCATGTCTGACACTGCCCTCGGCGTTCTCGACCTGGTCCCGATCCCCTCCGGCTCGACGGCAGCCGACGCCCTGCGCAACTCCATCGACCTCGCACAGCAGGCGGAGCGCTTCGGATATGCCCGCTACTGGTTCGCCGAGCACCACCTCAATCCGGGCGTGGCGGGTACGTCACCCGCAGTCGTCCTGGCCCTGACCGCATCCGCCACCTCCACCATCCGGCTCGGTTCCGGGGCCGTGCAGCTCGGGCACCGCACGGCGCTGTCCACCGTGGAGGAGTTCGGCCTGCTCGACGCGATGCACCCGGGCCGCTTCGATCTGGGCCTGGGCCGCTCGGGCGGCCGCCCGCCGGGACAGCCGGCCGCACCGTTGTCGACGGCGACCCCGGTCGTCGACGGCCGCACCCCGAACGGCCTGTTGATCCCGCCCCGCTTCTCCTTCGAGCATCTGCTCGGGTCACCCCGCATGGCGCTGCAGCGCAGGCTGCTCATGCTGCCGGGCGCCGAGTCCCAGGACTACGCCGAGCAGGTCGACGACATCCTTGCCCTGTTCGCCGGCACCTACCGCTCCCCGGAGGGCGTCGAGGCGCACATCGTGCCGGGGGAGGGAGCCGACGTGGAGGTGTGGATCCTGGGCAGCAGCGGCGGCCAGAGCGCCGCTGTCGCAGGCAGCAACGGTCTGCGCTTCGCGGCGAACTACCACGTCAGCCCGGCCACGGTCCTGGAGGCCGTGGAGGCTTACCGGTCCTTCTTCCAGCCTTCCGAGTTCCTCGACAAGCCGTACGTCAGCGTCTCGGCGGATGTCGTCGTCGCCGAGGACGACGCCACCGCACGCGCACTCGCCACCGGATACGGCCTGTGGGTACGCAGCATCCGCACCGCCGAGGGCGCCATCGAGTTTCCGACGCCGGAGGAAGCGCGTGCCCACCCATGGACCGACGAGGACCGGGCCCTCGTCCAGGACCGCCTCGACACCCAGTTCGTCGGCTCACCGGGCCGGGTGGCAGACCAGTTGGAACTCCTCCAGGAGGCTACGGGCGCGGACGAGCTGCTCATCACGACCATCACCCACGACCACACGGACCGGGTGAGGTCGTACGAACTGCTCGCGGAGGAATGGCGTCGACGGGGGCACTCCTTCCAGTCGAGCTGATGTTCGGGAGGACTTCGGTCCCGACGTCGAGGTGTTTGAACCGCTCGACGTGCGCGACGACTTGGCCGAGCCGGGCGCTTGCACAGCCGCCCGGTACCGGTCAGCCTGATGCCAGACTGCGCCGCATAAGCGAGAAAGACGCCGATCTGGCAGTTCTCGGTCCGCCCGGCGGTGCCGGAGTACTGCCGTTGCACCCCCGCCGACCGCACCCCTTTCTTCAGGAAGCCGGTGTCGTCCACGATCAGGACGGCGCCTGGGTCACCCAGGTTGTCGACCACATACTGACGCACGTCATCAAGGACCTCATCGACGTCCCACTCGATCCGGTTCAGCATCCGGTGGATACGATCCGGGCCTGCGTGACCGGCCTCCTCCGCCAAGGACCAGCCGTTCTTGCGCTGCAGCGGAGCGATCAATCCCCGCATATAGGCCAGTACTGACTCCCGCGGCTCCGATCTGTTGAACCGGTGCACGAACCGGTCATGCACAGCGTTCAGTTCACTCGCCCACAACCTGACATCAGCAAGGTCCCCACCCATAACCACACCAACGACCGACCTGGTCAGCAGTCACCGCAAGCACCGTTGCAGTATTAGAGGTCCTAACAAAGGCGTTGGACGTGACGGTGGGTGATGAGGCAGGTGGCGAGGCCGAGGAATGCTTCGTGGATGTCGTCGCGTCGCTCCC
>NZ_JBVHTR010000042.1:0-28162 GCF_055565775.1 Streptomyces sp. NPDC028331
GGTGTGGTGCGGACAGGGACGACGTGGGGGGAGCTCGGGAACGCGCGGTGGGGGGGGGGGGGGGGGGAAGGGGAGCGGGCTGGGTTGGGGGCGGGGTGGGGGGGGGGGCTCCCCCTTCCCGGTTCCCCCCCCACCGCCCTCACCCTTCCCGTCTCTGGGGGCTGCGCCCCCTGGGCCCCGCCGGCGGCTGCGCCCTTCGGGTCCCCGCCGGGGGCTGCGCCCCCCGGGCCCTGCCGGGGCTGCGCCCCCTGAACCCCTGTCAGGAGTTCCACCCCGGCCCCAGCCGCCCGTCCGCCGGACTCCCGTCCCCGGACGTCCGACCCTCAGGCTCCCGGCCCGCTGAACCGCCCCCGTTCTCAAGCGCCCGACGGGCCTGCTGCGGTCAGTCCGAGGAGCAAGATCCGGGTGAGACCCCGCACCCACTCCTCGTCCGCCGGGCGGGCGCTCACCAGGGTGCGGTGGACCACTGCGCCCGCCACCATGTCGAAGATCAGGTCGGCCGTGCGGGCCGCCTCCCGGGGATCCGTCTCGGGGGGCAGCTCGCCGCGGGCCGTCGCGCGGGCGCGGCCCTGGAGGACCAGGCGCTTCTGGCGGTCGACGATGGAGGCGCGGATGCGTTCGCGCAGGGCGTCGTCCCGGGTGGACTCCGCCACCACCGCCATCAGGCCGCTCTTGGCCTCCGGGCGGTCGAGGATCGCCGCGAACTGCAGCACCACGCCCTCGACGTCCGCCGCGAGGCTGCCCCGGTCCGGCAGTTCGAGCTCGTCGAAGAGTTCGGCCACCGCGTCGACCACGAGTTCGTTCTTGCCCGCCCAGCGGCGGTAGAGGGTCGTCTTGGCCACCCCCGCCCGGGTCGCCACGTCTCCCAGCGTCAGCTTCGACCAGCCCAGCTCGACCAGCGCCTCGCGCGTCGCCTCCAGGATCGCGGCGTCCGCGGCGGCGCTGCGCGGGCGCCCCGGACGGGGGGCCGAGGTGCTGCTGTGCATGCCAGTGACCATATCCGGCCCTCGTCGACGGCGATATCTGTGCGTCCTGTGAAGTGGTGAGGGAGATCACCGACGGACTGGTCACGGCAACCCCCGGAGGCAGTTACGCTACGACTCGTAGCGAAAGCGTGCGCGCGTACCCCGCGCCCCGTGCTCGCGAGCGACGACCACTGCGCCGGGTGGGGACCCGGCCACTGAGCACGACCCGCCGGGCATGGCACCGGGCACGGCTTTGACCACGCTTTTCACAGCGGCGTACGGAAGGGGGAGGATGTACTCATGCAGCCACGGAACATGTCCATGAGCGGAGTCGTCGACCTCGCCGCGGTGAAGGCGGCCCAGGAGGCCAAGGCGAAGGCCGAGCAGGCGCGCGCCGAAGCGGCCCGGCAGGGCGGGGGAGGGGCGGTCTCCCCTGCCGACCTCGTCATCGACGTCGACGAGGCGGGGTTCGAGCGCGACGTCCTGCAGCGGTCCACCGAGGTGCCCGTCGTCATCGACTTCTGGGCCGAGTGGTGCCAGCCCTGCAAGCAGCTGAGCCCGGTCCTGGAGCGGCTGGCCGTCGAGTACAACGGCCGGTTCGTGCTCGCCAAGATCGACGTCGACGCCAACCAGATGCTGATGCAGCAGTTCGGCATCCAGGGGATCCCGGCCGTCTTCGCCGTCGTCGCCGGGCAGGCGCTGCCGCTCTTCCAGGGTGCCGCGCCCGAGCAGCAGATCCGCGCGACCCTCGACCAGCTCGTCCAGGTGGCCGAACAGCGCTTCGGGCTGACCGGCCTGACCGTCGACCCCGACGCCGAGCCGGGCGGCGCCCAGCAGGCCCCTGAGGCCCCGGCGGGCCCCTACGATGCGGCGCTCGAGGCGGCCGTGCAGGCCCTGGACGCGGGCGACTTCGGCGGCGCCATCCAGGCGTACAAGAACGTGCTGAGCGACGACCCGGGCAACATGGAGGCCAAACTGGGCCTCGCCCAGGCCGAGTTGCTGCAGCGGGTGCAGGGGATCGACCCGCAGCAGGTGCGCAAGGACGCCGCGGAGAAGCCCGGTGACGTGGCGGCGCAGATCGCCGCCGCCGACCTGGACCTGGTGGGCGGACACGTCGAGGACGCCTTCGGCCGGCTCATCGACACGGTGCGGCGCACGGCGGGCGACGACCGGGACGCCGTGCGGCTGCGGCTGCTGGAACTCTTCGAGGTGGTCGGCGCCGAGGACCCGCGTGTGACGGCGGCGCGCAGGGCGCTCGCGAGGGCCTTGTTCTGACCAGTCGCTAAACGCCCGGGCTTGTGATGCCCGGGTGAAAGATTTGCCGACAGAGGTTGACGGCGGTCGCGCTTTACCAAATCTTGGTAATCGCGGCCGCTGTTACTACGAGTAAGCCGAGCCCGTTGTTCTGTCGGGTTCTGTCCGCACTTCAACCGTTTCGCCATCTCCCTTTGTGCCACGAAGAGTTGCCGGTCGATGCCGAGCGGTCGTCGGTCGGTTATCCGGCCGTTACTAGCGAGTAACGAACCCCCTTGCGGGGGCGGCGAGAATGCACCACGATCGGCCACGCTCGGTCCATCGCCGTACCCGACACCCAGCCGGGGCAACGGACTTTCGTGGGTCCCCACCGAGCAGGAGCCGGCGGCAGTGGCGCCGGCTCCTGGACAGGGGGGTCTCCGCCGCGGCGGAGCCTGTCCGGAGGTTGTGCGTGATGCGTGTCAGGCGCGACCAGTGGTTGTCGCTCGGGGGTGAACGCCGGTGTTTCGGGTGCGGTTCGCGCCTCCGAGCGCGGGCGCTCTCCTTTCCGAGGACGTAGCACTTCTCCCATCCCTGCCCGGCCGAGCCGCCGACCAGTGGCGAGCCGGGACCAGGAGATGTACGTCCGAGAAGGAGGAAATATGGAGTCCCAGGTGCGTGGCGGGACCAGATGGAAGCGGTTCGCTGTGGTCATGGTGCCCAGCGTGGCCGCGACAGCAGCGATAGGCGTGGCGCTGGCCCAGGGCGCACTTGCGGCGTCGTTCAGTGTGTCGGGCCAGGAATTCAAGGTGACGGCCGACAAGCTCGTCGGTCAGGGCTTCGTGCAGTACGGGGCGGTCGACAACGGCTACACGCTGGACGGCAAGAAGACGGCTCACCCCGTCGCCGTCTCGGCGTTCAAGGACGCCACGATCACCAACCTGTGCCAGTCCGTGGTCACGCCGATCCCGGGGCTCGGTGACATCACCCTCACCCTGACGGCCGGTGGGGAAGGCCACGAGGCGGTCACGGCCCACAACATCTACATCGATGTCAACGACCTCAAGGCCGACGCCGAGTTCAAGAACATCGACATCGGTGTTGCCGCCAACCAGACCGGCCCCGACCAGGGTGGCAAGGGCCCGGGCATCAAGTCCGGCGACGCCACGAACCCGTACGGGTTCGCCCAGCAGGCGGAGACCGCGACGCTGACCGGTGTCGACCAGCACGCCTGGGCGACCACCGCGGGCACCTTCAAGCTGAGCGGGCTCAACATGAGCCTGTCGCAGGGCAACAACGAGTGCCAGCTCAAGAAGCACTGAGTGCTCGGTGACGGGCGGGGGAGCCGACGGCGCCCCCGCCCGTTCCGCCTTTGACCCGCTCCTTCACACATCCCCCACACCCTCGCACCACCACCCACAGCAACGCCGCACCAGGGAGCTGTTTTCCATGAGCGCCGAGACTCCTGCCGCACCTGGCCAGTTCACCCGCCGGAGGCTGCAGTTCCGCGCCTGGCGGGGCTCGAGGCCGTTCTGGGCCGGACTGTTCGTCCTGCTCGGTGGCTTCCCGATCATCTACTTCCCGTACGCGCACCTGCAGGTCGGTCATCTGACGCTGGCGATGGCCACCACCGCGGGCGCCGGCTCCCTGATCATCGGCGTGCTGCTCATAGTGCTGGGCATCAGCCTCTGGTTCCAGAAGCACATCCGGATCTTCGCGGGAGTCGCGGCGATCCTGCTGGCGCTGGTGTCCATTCCGGTGTCCAACTTCGGCGGCTTCGTCATCGGCTTCCTGCTGTCCCTCATCGGCGGCGCGATGGCCGTGTCGTGGGCGCCGGGCCTGCCGCCCGAGCAGCAGGCGAAGCAGGACGGCGGGCTGGGCGAGGGTGGCGCCCCGGGGGCCGTGGACGGTGCGGGTCTGCCGAACGATCTGTCAGGAACGAGCCCGGCCAACGGGGCGAACGGGAGGCACAGTGCCGGCTGACGAGGTGACCCGCGGGACGGACGCGGACGCGTCCCGCGTGAGAACCGGGCCGCGCCACGCGGCCCCCAGGAAGCCGCTGTTCACCAGGTTCCACATGCCGGCCGGGAAGGCGATAGCCCTGGCGGCGATGCCGACGGCGGTCCTCATGGGGATGGGGTTCACGCCGACGCTCGCCAGCGCCGCCGACCACTCGCCGTCGGCCAAGAACCTGACGCTCGACGAGTACCAGAAGTGCGTGGAGGCCCTGGGCGACTCCAAGGACTCCAAGGACGCCTCCTCCTCGCCGTCGCCGTCGTCCTCTGCTTCGGCGAGCCCCTCGAAGTCCGCCGGCGCGTCCGAGCCGACGTCCTCGGCGTCCAAGGACGCGAGTTCCGGGAAGGCGTCGGACAAGTCCTCCGGGACGACGTCGGGCACGGCCTCTTCGTCGGATTCAGGTTCCGACGACAAGGCCGCGCCCGCGCCGTCGAAGAGCGCGTCCGGCACGTCCTCGGGCGGCGGTACGTCCACGCCGAGCCCGTCGGCCTCCGCGAGCGGCGGGAACCTGCTGGAGACCATCGGCGACGCCATCACGGGCGTCCTCACCGGCGGCTCCGGATCCGCTTCCGGCAAGTCCGCGAGCCCCTCCGCCACGCCGTCCCCCTCGGCCTCGGCGTCCGCCACGAAGGACGCCACGGCACCGAAGGACGTGTCCGGCACCGTCAAGGACACCACCGGGAAGGTCACCGGCACGGTCAAGGACACCGTGAAGGGCGCGACGGACACGGCGTCGAAGGCGGCCTCCGAGGCGGCCAAGGCTGCGGGCGACACCGTGAAGGCGGCCGCGTCCCCGGCCGCGAGCCCGTCCCCGAGCTCCAGCACGTCCGCCGAGGACTGCCCGGCGGCGACCGACGAGGAGGGCGGCGTCGAGAAGATCGTCGCTCTGCCCGACAAGCCGTGGCACCTGGAAGCCAGCTCGCTGACCCTCAACGGCGCCGACTACCAGGGCGTCGTCAAGGTGCGCACCGCGAACGGCACCGTCAAGCGCGTCCTGAAGTACGTCATCTCCGACGGCACCACCATCGGTGACCTGCACCAGCTCGTCGACGGCGACAACGGCGTGACGTACCACGTCCAGGCTGCCAAGGGCTCGCACTCCACCATCACCGGCGGCAAGACGGTGATGTACACGGAGAGCATCTCCGGCAACCTGCTGGGCCTGGTCCCGGTCACGTTCACCCCGGACAGCCCGCCGCCGCTGAACATCCCGTTCATCTTCATGACCAACGTGAAGGTGACCCAGGCCGGCCAGTTCGGTGGAACGCTGACCGTACCGGGTATGCATCAGTACACCACCGGCGCGAACTGAGCGCCCCAGAAGACCGATCCGGGAGCCGCACACAGAGGGCGCCCCCCGCCGCACGGCGGGGGGCGCCCTCGTCGTGTGTCAGTTGCGTCCGCCCTCGCCCAGGTGGTGGACGCGGACCATGTTGGTGGTGCCGGGGACGCCGGGCGGGGAGCCGGCGGTGATGACCACGATGTCGCCCTCGTTGAACCGGTTGAGCTTGACCATCTCCTGGTCGACCAGCTCCACCATCGCGTCGGTGCTGTTCACGAACGGCACGACGTGCGACTCCACGCCCCAGCTCAGCGTGAGCTGGTTGCGGGTGGACTCGTCCGTGGTGAACGCCAGGATCGGCTGGGCCGCACGGTAGCGGGACAGCCGGCGGGCCGTGTCACCGGACTGGGTGAAGGCCACCAGGCCCTTGCCGCCGAGGAAGTCCGCGATCTCGGCCGCCGCGCGCGCCACCGAACCGCCCTGCGTGCGCGGCTTCTTGCCGGGGACCAGCGGCTGCAGGCCCTTGGAGAGCAGCTCCTCCTCGGCCGCCTGGACGATCTTGGACATCGTCTTGACCGTCTCGATGGGGTACGCGCCCACGCTGGACTCGGCGGAGAGCATGACCGCGTCGGCGCCGTCGAGGATGGCGTTGGCCACGTCGGAGGCCTCGGCGCGGGTCGGACGGGAGTTGGTGATCATCGACTCCATCATCTGGGTCGCCACGATCACCGGCTTGGCGTTGCGGCGGCACAGCTCGATGAGCCGCTTCTGCACCATGGGGACCTTCTCGAGCGGATACTCGACGGCCAGGTCGCCGCGGGCGACCATCACGCCGTCGAACGCCATCACGACGTCCTCCATGTTCGCCACCGCCTGCGGCTTCTCCACCTTGGCGATGACCGGGACGCGGCGGCCCTCCTCGTCCATGACGCGGTGCACGTCCTTGACGTCGTTGGCGTCGCGCACGAAGGACAGCGCGACCATGTCGCAGCCCATGCGCAGCGCGAACCGCAGGTCCTCGATGTCCTTCTCGGACAGCGCCGGCACGTTCACCGCGGCACCGGGCAGGTTGATGCCCTTGTGGTCGGAGATGACGCCGCCCTCGATGACGATCGTCCGCACCCGGGGGCCCTCGACGTCCAGGACCTTCAGCTCGACGTTGCCGTCGTTGATCAGGATCTGGTCGCCCTTGGAGACGTCCCCGGGCAGGCCCTTGTACGTGGTGCCGCAGATCGACTTGTCGCCCGGCACGTCCTCGGTGGTGATGGTGAACTCGTCACCGCGCACCAGCTCGACGGGACCCTCCGCGAAGGTCTCCAGGCGGATCTTCGGACCCTGCAGGTCGGCGAGCACACCGATGGCCTTGCCGGTCTCGGCGGACGCGGCACGGACGCGGACGTACCGGCCCTCGTGCTCTTCGTGCGTGCCGTGGCTGAAGTTGAAGCGGGCCACATTCATGCCGGCTTCGATCAGCGAGACGAGCATCTCGTGGGAGTCGACCGCGGGGCCGAGAGTACAGACGATTTTCGAACGGCGCATGGGGCGATCCTATCGGTTTGTTTCGACGCGGAATATTCCGTCTGGCGGAAAATACAAATGGGCGGGTTCGCGCTCAGGCGAGAGCCGCCGAATTTCTTCAGCCGGCGTTTCCGGTGCCCTTGCCGACCAGTGCGTAGGTCTGCGTGGCGATCTCCAGTTCCTCGTCGGTCGGCACCACCGCGACCGCCACCCGCGCGGACGCGGGCGAGATCAGCCGCGGCTCGTCGCCGCGCACCGCGTTCAGGTCGCCGTCCACCGCCAGGCCCAGCCCCTCCAGGCCCGCGACGGCGGCCGCCCGTACCGCGGCGGCGTTCTCGCCCACACCCGCGGTGAAGGCGATCGCGTCCACCCGGCCGAGTACCGCGTAATACGCGCCGATGTACTTCCTCAGTCGATGGATGTAGATGTCGAAGGCGAGCCGTGCCTCCTCGTCGCCCTCGTCGATCCGCCGCCCGATCTCCCGCATGTCGTTGTCGCCGCACAGTCCGAACAGACCGCTCCTCTTGTTGAGAAGAGTGTCGATCTCGTCCATGGACATTCCGCCAACACGCTGCAAATGGAAGATGACGGCCGGGTCCAGGTCACCGGAGCGCGTACCCATCACCAGACCCTCCAGGGGGGTGAGCCCCATCGAGGTGTCCACACACTTCCCGGCCCTGACCGCCGAGGCGGACGCCCCGTTGCCCAGGTGCAGCACGATGACGTTGACGTCCTCGGGCGCCTTGCCCAGCAGCTTCGCGGTCGCCCGGGACACATACGCGTGCGAGGTCCCGTGGAACCCGTACCGCCGGATCCGGTGCCGGTCCGCGATCTTCGTGTCGATCGCGTAGCGCGCCGCGTACTCCGGCATCGTCGTGTGGAACGCCGTGTCGAAGACGGCGACCTGCGGCAGGTCCGGGCGCAGCGCCATGGCCGTGCGGATCCCGGTGAGGTTGGCCGGGTTGTGCAGCGGCGCGACCGGGATCAACCGCTCGATCTCGGTGAGCACGGCGTCGTCGATGACGGTGGGCTCGGTGAAGAACATGCCGCCGTGCACCACCCGGTGGCCGACGGCCGCCAGCTCCGGCGAGTCGACCCCGAGCCCGTCCCTGGCCAGCTCCTCGGCGACCGCCTTCAGGGCCGCCTGGTGGTCGGCGATCGGTCCGTTCTGCTCGCGGGTGTCGCCCGTGGTGAGGGCCGTGTGCTTGATCCGCGAGGTCTGCTCGCCGATGCGCTCGACGAGCCCCACGGCCAGCCGGCTGCCGTCGCGCATGTCCAGCAACTGGTACTTCACCGAGGAGGAGCCGGAGTTCAGGACGAGGACACGGGTCGGGCTCACTGGGCGGTTGCCTTCTGCTCGGGGGTCTGGGCCTGGATCGCCGTGATGGCGACGGTGTTGACGATGTCGGAGACGAGAGCGCCCCGGGACAGGTCGTTGACGGGCTTGCGCAGGCCCTGCAGGACCGGGCCGACGGCGATCGCGCCGGCCGAGCGCTGCACGGCCTTGTAGGTGTTGTTGCCGGTGTTCAGGTCCGGGAAGATCAGCACCGACGCCTGCCCGGCGACCTCCGAGCCCGGCAGCTTGGTGGCCGCGACGCTGGGCTCGACGGCCGCGTCGTACTGGATCGGGCCCTCGATCTTCAGGTCGCCGCGGCGCTGCCGCACCAGCTCGGTGGCCTCGCGCACCTTGTCGACGTCCGCGCCGAAGCCGGACGTGCCGGTGGAGTACGACAGCATCGCGATCCGCGGCTCCACCCCGAACTGCTCGGCGGTGGCGGCCGACTGGATGGCGATGTCGGCGAGCTGCTCGGCGTTCGGATCCGGGTTCACGGCGCAGTCGCCGTAGACGAGGACCTTGTCGGCGAGGCACATGAAGAACACCGAGCTGACGATCTTCGCGTCCGGCTTGGTCTTGATGATCTCGAAGGCGGGCCGGATGGTGGCGGCCGTGGAGTGCACGGACCCGGAGACCATGCCGTCCGCGAGCCCCTCCTGGACCATCAGGGTGCCGAAGTAGTTCACGTCCGAGACGACGTCGTACGCCAGCTCGACCGTGACGCCCTTGTGGGCGCGCAGCGTCGCGTACTTCTCGGCGAAGGCGTCCCGCAGCTCCGAGGTGGCCGGGTCGATCAGCTGGGAGTCGCCGAGGTCGATGCCGAGGTCGGCGGCCTTCTTGCGGATCTGTTCGACGGGCCCGAGCAGCGTGAGGTCGCACACGCCGCGGCGCAGCAGCACCTCGGCGGCGTGCAGCACCCGCTCCTCGGTGCCCTCCGGGAGCACCACCCGGCGCTTGTCGGCGCGGGCCTGCTCCAGCAGCTTGTGCTCGAACATCATCGGCGTCAGCCGGTCGCTGCTCGGCGCGGACACCCGCTTGTTGAGGTCCGCGGTGTCGACGTACCGCTCGAACAGGCCGAGCGCCCGCTCCGCCTTGCGCGGGGTGGCCGCGTTCAGCTTCCCCTCCATGGAGAAGAGCTGCTCGGCGGTGGGGAAGCTGGTGCCGGACACCGAGAGCACCGGGGTGCCCGGGGCGAGGCGCTCGGCGAGGGCGAGGATCTCGGCGCGGGGCACCTCGTTCAGTGTGAGCAGCACGCCGGCGATCGGCGGGGTGCCGGCGCTGTGCGCGGCCAGTGAGCCCACGACCAGATCGGCGCGGTCGCCCGGGGTGACCACCAGACACCCCGGGGTCAGGGCGGCGAGGAAGTTCGGCAGCATGGCGCCGCCGAAGACGAAGTCGGAGGCGTCCCGCGCCAGGCCCGAGTCGTCACCGAGGAGCACCTTGGCGCCCAGGGCGTGGGCGATCTGGGACACGGTCGGCGCCGAGAGGGCGGGATCGTCGGGAAGCACGTAGCAGGGGACCGGAAGCCGGGTGACGAGCCCCTCCGCGATCTCGTCGCGGTCCTCGCGGGCCACCCGGTTGACGACCATGGCCAGAACGTCGCAGCCCAGTGACTCGTAGGCGCGGTAGGCGTTCGCCGTCTCGGCGCGCACCGACTCGGCGGTCTGCCGGCGCCCGCCCACGACGGGGACGACCGACGCCCCGAACTCGTTGGCGAGCCGGGCGTTCAGGGAGAGCTCGTCCGGGAGCTGGGTGTCGGCGAAGTCGGTGCCGAGGACGAGGACGACCTCGTAGTCACGGGCCACCGCGTGGAACCGGTCGACCAGGGTGGACACCAGCTCGTCCGTGCCGCGCTCGGCCTGCAGCTCCGACGCCTCCTGGTAGCCCATGCCGTACACGGTCGCCGGGTCCTGGGACAGCCGGTACCGGGCGCGCAGCAGCTCGAAGAGGCGGTCGGGGCCGTCATGGACGAGCGGACGGAAGACGCCGACCCGGTCGACCTGCCGGGTCAGGAGTTCCATGACTCCCAGCTCGACGACCTGACGGCCGTCGCCGCGGTCGATCCCGGTCACGTACACGCAGCGCGTCACGCGTGCTCTCCGTTTCGTCTCTCGAGGGGGCCTTCGGGGGATGGCCATGCGGGGGTGGTCCTGCCCGGTTCTGCATGCTTTATGGAGTTCTGCGGAGGCCGAAAATCCTCCCCGTGGGTGAGCAGAACCCTCTTGACAATACCCCTGGGCGCGGATAAGGCACCCGTCAGGTTCCGGCGATCAAGGGCGGACGTGCGGGATCGGCACCGGCCTGTGAGGCGTGAAACAATCGGACTGGCTCACCGGTATCGACAGCGAGCAGGAGACACAGCACGATGCGCATCGGAGTACTCACCGCAGGCGGCGACTGCCCGGGCCTGAACGCAGTGATCCGGTCGGTCGTGCACCGAGCGGTAGCACAGTACGGCGACGAGGTCATCGGCTTCGAGGACGGCTACCGCGGCCTGCTGGACGGTCACTACCGCACCCTCGACCTCGACGCCGTGAGCGGCATCCTGGCCCGTGGCGGCACCATTCTCGGCTCCTCCCGCCTGGAGCGCGACCGGCTGCGCGAGGCCTGCGACAACGCCTCGGACATGATCCGCGACTTCGGCATCGACGCCCTCATCCCGATCGGCGGCGAGGGCACCCTGACCGCGGCGCGGATGCTCTCGGACGCGGGCCTGCCGGTCGTCGGCGTGCCCAAGACGATCGACAACGACATCTCCTCCACGGACCGCACCTTCGGCTTCGACACGGCGGTCACCGTGGCCGCCGAGGCCATGGACCGCCTGAAGACGACGGCCGAGTCCCACCAGCGCGTGATGGTCGTGGAGGTCATGGGCCGCCACGCCGGCTGGATCGCGCTGGAGTCGGGCATGTCGGCCGGCGCCCACGGCATCTGCCTGCCCGAGCGCCCCTTCGACCCGGCCGACCTGGTCAAGATGGTCGAGGAGCGCTTCGCCCGCGGCAAGAAGTTCGCGGTGATCTGCGTGGCCGAGGGCGCGCACCCCGCCGAGGGCACCATGGACTACGGCAAGGGCGAGATCGACCAGTACGGCCACGAGCGCTTCCAGGGCATCGGCACGGCCCTCGCCTACGAGCTGGAGCGGCGGCTCGGCAAGGAGGCCAAGCCGGTCATCCTCGGCCACGTCCAGCGCGGCGGCACCCCGACCGCCTACGACCGGGTGCTCGCCACCCGCTTCGGCTGGCACGCGGTCGAGGCGGCACACCGCGGCGAGTTCGGCATGATGACGGCGCTGCGCGGCACCGACGTGGTGATGGTGCCGCTCGCGGAGGCGGTGACCGAGCTGAAGACGGTCCCGAAGGACCGGATGGACGAGGCGGAGTCGGTGTTCTAGAACACCGTGGTCTTCGCTAGGAGTTCCTCTCCACCGTCGCCCAGAAGGTCTCGACGACGCGGTCGAGGTAGTCGCGGTCGGGCTCCTGGGTACCGGCCGCGCCGGACGCCGTGCCCCAGTTCGGGGTGGCGGCCGTCCGCCCCTGGTAGTCGGCGTGCATCTCCTCGAGGACGTCCTCCACCAGCGGCCGGTCCAGGGGCAGCAGTTTGCCGACCTGGCGGACGTACGCCTGCCAGCGGGTGGTGACCGCGCCGCGCAGCAGTTGGGCGAGCCGGCCCTCGCGCCCGGTCACGGTGACGAAGTCGGGCAGGGACAGGCCGAGGACCTCGGCGAGGGCGGCGGCCTGCCGGTCGCTGCCGCGCCACGCGTCCGCCTCCTCCATCCGCACGTAGGCCAGGAGTTCGAGGCCCACGGCGTGCGCCACGTCCTCCTGCGCGAGGCCACGCGCGAGACGGTGTTCGCGCAGTGTGCGCGGCGCGCCGATGAGTTCGCCGGGTGCACACCACAACACGCCAGCGAGAGCGGTGAGTTCATGCGGACGGGGCGTGGCGGCCCCGCCCTCCCAGGCGATGACGAGGTCGGTGGTCACGTGGGGGAGCCCGTAGGAGGAGCGCATGCCGTACGCGACATGCTCGGGCCTCATGCCGAGCGCCGCCCGCAACGCGCGGGCGGCCGGGGCGTTGAACGGGGGAGTGGGCGGAATGGGCTGCTGGGCCTGCGGTCGCTGCACGCGCACACCGTAGGGCGCGGGGGCTGCTGTGACTACGGTCTGTTCAGCCATAATCACGCATCGTGGGAACGCGCGATTTCTGTCCGCCCACCGCTTGACGGCACCGCCCAGCGCGACTCTCCCGCCACCGTCACGTCACTTGGGGTGGCGGCTGCGGTCTCACCGGCCGATGCGATGGCCGACGGTGGCGGCGGAGTACGGCGGACGCGCCCGGCAGCAGCGCGCGCGGCCAGTAGTGCGGGCCACAGGGGACCGTTCCGAGCCTCGAGTCCGGCGTGGGGCGACCAGTTGCTGCCGGTCACGTCGGAGGGATCATCAAGCAGTGAACGCTGAGACCGCGTGGTGGGCACACCAGCGCCGCCTCGTCGAACGGACCTTGGTTCAGTTCGATAGAGAAGAGATCTCGCTCAAAACCCTCGCTGACGACCTGATGTCGATCTCGTACGCATTCGCAGAGCAGGGCGCCGAGAACATGGGGGGCTTCGTCTCCCAGCGGCAGAAGTCCCCTGCAGAGTGGCTGGAGGACTTCCAGTCTGCAGCTTTCGGTATCGAGGTGATTTTCTCGGTCGCCCAGGACCGAGGATGGGAGACTCTTCCTGCCGAAGAAGTCGCGGCACTCGACGATGAAATCGACCGGGTGCGTGAGCTTGTGTCCATGCTCCCGAGGTAACTCGTCACCTCTGCATCAAGACCGGGATGTCCATTTTTCAATGGACTGCCCCCAATGTGAGGTGAGCTATCAAGTCTATTGAGGGCCCGGGAAAGCTACCTCCGTAGCATTCTGCGAAGGGGTATCGTGAGCGACGTCCTCCCTACGACTTTCCGGCAAAGCCCCCTCCCGTGAGCAAAATCCACGTACCTGACGCCGGTCGGACGGAACAGAGTACCCAGAGCCTGAGCGTAAGGACCGACCGTGACGCCCCCCGAGGGCTTCCTGGACAGGGACGAGCGATTCCCCGCACTCCACGAACTGCTCGATTCCTATGCCTCCGCTGGCTGGACCTTCACGGACACCCCTGAGAAGGCGGGGCCTGCGCTTCAGGCGTATGTGCGCTATGCCGTAAGTGCTCCTGGACTCCTGGACAGGGTCATCAGTGAGATCGACGATCTCCTGCGGGTTGGACTGTTCAGCGACGAGATCGCTGACGACGTGGACCTCCTGCCGCACATCAACCCTCCGGCCGGGCGCGGCGTGGAGGAGTGCCTGGCCTTGATCCGCAACCACCTCGACCGGATCAGGAACGGTGGCTCCTGTGAGGAGTCGGCTCTCCCGCAGACCGACTGGGCATGGAACAAACGCTTCTATGAGCTGGGGCAGTTGCTCGGCGCCTACTTTCACCAGTACTTTAGCCAGGAATATGAGTCTCATCAGGATGCTCTTGAAGATTACCTTTCAGGTAACCCCAGTGAGGCACAGCCGCAAGCGGCACAGGAGATCGGTCGCCTCCTCTCCCTGGTCCAGGACGACACTGAGCTCAACCGCGTGACGAAGATTCTCGGCCTTTGGGTCTACCCGCCTGAAGGTGTCTCTCTGCGCCAGTGGCTCACAGAAATCCAGGGCGCCATCACGCACCACTTGCACACCGATGCATCGTGAGGAAGGGGCCGGCTCGGTACGCCGACGTTCCTACCTCTGAGCAGCTCGTCCCCGCAGCCGGGAAGCCAGTCGTGCCCTCGTCATGGTTCCACTGGACCGCAGCGGCGAAAACGCCCTCCGCGCAAGGTCCTCGCCGCGAGATGCTCCTCTGCGGTCTTGCACACCAGGCACTTGGGAGAGTGCGCTGAAGTTCCGGATGGGGCAGTCGAGTTCTGCGGCGGGGCCGACGATTTCCTGATTCACGTCACTCAGGGTGGCCATGCATGCCTACTGTGAACAGTGACGACTCCGTTGCGTACGGTGACTGTCCGGAGGTTGTCCGGTGTGTCCGGGCTGCCGAGGCGGGGCGTACGCGTACGGGCGTGGCGGTACAGGGCGGTACGACGGAGGGGCGCGGATGTCGGTGGACGGCGAGGTGGTTCGGCTCAAGGGCGAGGCGGACGAGCCGGGGTGGGAGGTGGATCCGGACGATGAGTGGGGCGTGGCTGTCATCACGACCGTGGGGCGGCAGTTGAAGCTGCGACGGGAGGCGGTGGGGATGCGGGCCGCGGAGTTCGGCAAGGCGGTGGGGTACGGCGAGGACCTGGTCTACAAGATCGAGGGCGGGAAGCGGATCCCACGGCAGGAGTACCTGGACAGGGCCGACGAGGTGTTGGGTGCGGGCGGGCTCATTGCGGCGTCCTGGGAGGACGTGAAGAAGGTCCGGTATCCGAAGAAGGTGCGCGAGCTGGCCAAGTTGGAGGCCCAGGCTGTAGAGATCGGCATCTATGAGAGCAACGGCATCAACGGGCTCTTGCAGACCGCTGACCATGCGAGGGCGTTGTTCGAGGCGATGCAACCTCCTTACTCCCCGGATGAAGTGGAGCGGATGGTGGCCGCCCGCGTGGCTCGTGCGTCGATCTTTGAGCGCTCACCCGCGCCCGCGCTCAGCTTCGTCCTCGAAGAGGCGGCTCTACGCCGTCCGATCGGGGGCACAATGGTGTGGCGCCAGCAGATCGAACGTCTGTTGGAGGTGGGTCGGTTGCACAACGTCGTTCTTCAGGTCATGCCGTTGAACTGCGAGACCCACTCCGGCATGGACGGCAGGATCGAACTGCTGAAGTTCGCGGACGGTTCGGCGGTGGGCCGCTCTGATGGGGCGTTCAACGGTCGACCGATCTCTGACCCCAAACAACTGCGCATCCTTGATCTGCGGTATGGCACGATCCGGGCCCAGGCGCTCTCGCCACGGGAGTCGCTGGCCTTCGTCGAACAACTGCTGGGAGAAACATGATCCGCAAGACCACTGCTGGGGACGCCTCTGAGCTGGCGTGGTTCAAGAGCAGCTACAGCAGCGGCAACGACGGCAACTCCTGCGTCGAGCTTGCCGTCACCCCCGACACAGTGCACGTCCGCGACTCCAAGGACACGGGGGGCCCGCGGCTCGCAGTCACGTCGACCGCGTGGGTGGCCTTCGTGGCGTACGCAGTCGAGGGCTGAGCCTGATCTTGGGCTGTGGAGGGATCGCGTTGTCGGCCGATGACGGAGCTAACGCCCCCGCTCCACCGACGACACCCACCGGTACACCAACTCCGGGCGCCCCACCTGCCCGTACAGCGGATTGCGCCCCGCCCGTCCCGCCTCGACCAGGTGCTCCAGATACCGCCGGGCCGTGATCCGCGAGATCCCCACCGCCTCGGCGACCCCCGCCGCCGTGAGGCCCTCCTCCGCGTCCCGCAGCGCCCCCGTCACCCGCTCCAGCGTGGGCGCGCTGAGCCCCTTCGGCAGCGCGGCCGGGCTCGGTGCCCGCAGGGTGGCCAGGGCGCGGTCCACCTCGTCCTGGCCGCTCGCCTCGCCCACCGCCTCACGGAACTCCGCGTACCGCACCAGCCGGTCCCGCAGCGTCGCGAAAGTGAACGGTTTCAGCACGTACTGCACGACCCCCAGGGAGACGCCCTCCCGCACCACCGCCAGATCCCGCGCGGAGGTCACCGCGATCACGTCCGCGTGGTACCCGGCCGCCCGCAGGGAGCGCGCCAGTTGCAGACCGTGCACGTCCGGCAGGTGCAGGTCCAGCAGGAGGAGGTCCACCTGCGTGCGCTCCAGGGCGCGGCGCGCCTCCGCCCCGGTGGCCGCCTTGCCGACCGCCGTGAAGCCGGGGACCCGGCCCACGTAGAGGACGTGCGCGTCGGCGGCGACCGGGTCGTCCTCGACGACCAGGACGCGGATGGGCTCGCTCATGCGTCACCTCCGGACACGGGCGCGGTGCGGGCGCGTCTCATGCGTCACCTCCGGGCAGGGCGGCCTCGGCGCCCGATGACGTCCGCGGAGCCGCAATGGCGGCCCCCACGGTAGGCAACGGCACCCGCGCCTCGAACTCCGCCCCGCCCCCGGCCGCCCGCGACACCGTGAGGGTGCCGTCGTGGCGTCGTACCGTCTGGCGGACCAGGGCGAGGCCCAGGCCGCGGCCGCCCGGGGCGGTGGCCGGCTTGGTCGACCAGCCGCGTTCGAACACCGCCTCGGCGTGCGCGGGGTCCACCCCGTCCCCGGTGTCCGACACCCGCAGGACCAGGTCCGGGCCCTCCGTGTAGGCGGTCACCGTCACCCGCGCGCCCACCGAGCCCTGGGCCGCGTCCACCGCGTTGTCGATCAGGTTGCCCAGGATGGTCACCAGATCCCGGGACGGGAGGGAGGGCGGCAGCAGACCGTCGTCGATGCGGCTGTCCTCCGACACCACCAGCTCCACACCCCGCTCGTTCGCCTGCGCCGCCTTGCCGAGCAGCAGCGCCGCGAGCACCGGCTCGTTGACCGCGGCGACCACCTGGTCCGTGAGGGCCTGCGCCAGTTCGAGCTCGGCCGTGGCGAAGTCGACCGCCTCCTCGGCGCGGCCCAGCTCGATCAGCGACACGACCGTGTGCAGCCGGTTCGCCGCCTCGTGCGCCTGCGAGCGCAGCGCCTGGGTGAAGCCGCGCTCGGAGTGCAGCTCGCCCGTCAGCGCCTGCAACTCGGTCACGTCGCGCAGGGTGACGACGGTGCCCCGGCGTTCGCCGCCGGAGACCGGGGAGGTGTTCACCACCAGTACACGGGTCGCCGTCAGGTGCACCTCGTCCACCCGGGGCTCGGAGGACAGCAGCGCACCCGTCAGCGGGGCCGGCAGTCCCAGGTCCGCCACCGAGCGGCCCACCACCTCACCGCTCACCCCGAGCAGCTCCCGGCCGCCGTCGTTGATCAGCGCCACCCGGAACTGGCCGTCCAGCATGAGCAGGCCCTCGCGCACGGCGTGCAGGGCGGCCTGGTGGTAGTCGTGCATCCGGCTCAGCTCGGTCGCGTTCATGCCGTGCGTGGAGCGGCGCAGCCGGGCGTTGATCACATAGGTGCCGATGCCGCCCAGCACCAGTGCGCCGACCGCGACCCCCGCCATGGCGGTCACCTGGTCCTGGACCCGCGCCGTGACCGTCTCGATCTTGATGCCCGCGCTCACCAGGCCGACGATCCGGCCGCCGTCCCGGATGGGCGTGACCGCGCGCTCGGACGGGCCCAGCGTGCCCGTGTACCTCTCGGTGAAGGTCTCGCCCTTCAGCGCACGGTCTATGTGGCCACGGAAGTGCTCGCCGATGCGCTGGGGGTTGGGGTGGGTCCAGCGGATGCCCTGCGGGTTCATGATCGTGACGAAGTCCACGCCGGTGTGCCGCTGCACCTGGAGCGCGTAGGGCTGGAGCGACTTCGTCGGGTCCGAGGTGCGGATCGCCGCCCGGACCGAGGGGGAGTCCGCGACCGAGCGGGCCACCGCCGTCGCCTGGCGGTCGGCCGACTGGCGGGCCTGGCTGTGGTCGCTGACGTAGGTGAACAGCGCGTATCCGGCGACGAGCACCGCGATCAGCACGGCCTGCATCGCGAAGAGCTGACCTGCGAGGCTGCGGGGTCTCGGTATACCCGGGAGGTGCATGCGTTCAGTCTGCCTCGCGGTTCCGGTCCGCCGTATAAGCGAGAACTAAATGAACGGAAGGGTGACCGCCCTCACAGGGGCGGGAGATAGTCGCCGCATCCCCCGGGAGCGTCAGCCGCCTCCCGGACCCCGGGAGTACACCTCCCGGTCGCCGGGAGTACGCCTCCCGCCACCCCCCGGACGTGAGCCGCACGCCGGATGAACCGACGACGTCGTCGAGGAGGGCAGCCGTGGCCAGCACAGCCCCAACGGCACCTGCCGCGCCCGCAGCCAAGCGGGACCGCACCCACTACCTGTACATAGCCGTGATCGTCGCGGTGGCGCTCGGCATCGTCGTGGGCCTGGCCGCCCCCGACACCGCGGTCGAGCTCAAGCCCCTCGGCACCGGCTTCGTGAACCTGATCAAGATGATGATCTCGCCGATCATCTTCTGCACGATCGTGCTGGGCATCGGTTCGGTACGGAAGGCCGCCAAGGTCGGCGCCGTCGGCGGTATAGCCCTCGGCTACTTCCTGGCGATGTCCCTGGTGGCACTGGCCATCGGCCTGGTCGTGGGCAACGTCCTGCACCCGGGTGAGGGCCTGCACCTGACGAACGCGATCAAGCAGGCGGGCCACGCCCAGGTGTCCTCGGACGCCCTGCCGCCGGTCGACTTCGCGCTCTCGATCATCCCGACCACGTTCGTCTCCGCCTTCACCGAGGGGCAGGTCCTGCAGACCCTGCTGATCGCGCTCCTCGCCGGGTTCGCGCTGCAGGCGATGGGCTCCGTCGGCGCGCCGGTGCTGCGCGGCGTCGAGCACGTCCAGCGGCTCGTCTTCCGCATCCTCGCCATGGTGATGTGGGCCGCGCCGATCGGTGCCTTCGGCGCGATCGCCGCCGTCGTCGGCTCCGCCGGCCTGGACGCGCTCAAGAGCCTCGCCGTGCTGATGCTCGGCTTCTACGTGACCTGCGTCCTGTTCGTCTTCGTCGTGCTCGGCGCGGTGCTGCGGATCGTCGCGGGCCTGAACATCTTCACGCTGCTGAAGTACCTCGGCCGTGAGTTCCTGCTGATCCTGTCCACCTCCTCCTCCGAGTCCGCGCTGCCGCGGCTCATCGCGAAGATGGAGCACCTGGGCGTCAGCAAGCCGGTGGTCGGCATCACCGTCCCGACCGGCTACTCCTTCAACCTCGACGGCACCATGATCTACATGACCATGGCGTCGCTCTACATCGCCGACGCGCTGGGCACGCCGATGTCCGTCGGTGAGCAGATCCCGCTGCTGCTCTTCCTCCTCGTCGCCTCGAAGGGCGCGGCGGGCGTCAGCGGCGCCGGCCTGGCGACGCTGGCCGGCGGCCTGCAGTCCCACAAGCCCGCGCTGGTCGACGGCGTCGGCCTCATCGTCGGCATCGACCGCTTCATGAGCGAGGCCCGCGCCCTGACCAACTTCGCGGGCAACGCCGTGGCCACCGTCCTGATCGGCACCTGGACCAAGGAGATCGACAAGGACCGGGTCCGGCGGGTGCTCGCCGGAGAGCTGCCCTTCGACGAGACCACGCTGCTGGACGAGGGCCGCTCGGCGGTCCCGGCCGACGACGCCGACGGCGTCGAGGTGGCCGGCCTGGGCGGCGACAAGGAGCTGGCGAAGGCGTAGGCGCTCCGCTGGTCAGGCGGTCCGGCACCCGCGGGCCGTCCGCGGCCGGTCGCGCAGTTCCCCGCGCCCCCTTAGGGGCGCCACTCACCCCGAGCGGTCGAGCCTCCCCCCGTGGGCTCGGCCGCTCGGCCCTTTTCCGTTTCCGGGGCGGTCTTCACCCGCTCAGCTTCGCCACCAGCTCGCCGGCCCGTACGGCGGGCACCCCCGCGGCGGTCAGCAGCGTCACCGCGGCCGAGCGGCCCGCCTCCCGGGCTGCCAGCAGGCCGTCGTTCACCGCCTCCATCAGCGCGAACAGCATCTGCTCGTGCACATACGCCAGTGCCTGCGGCGGCAGCGGTGAGACGAACACGCCCTGCTCCAGACCGTGCGTCAGGAGCTCCTCACACGCCTTGCGGACCGGTGCGAGCCGGTCGCGGATGCCCTGCACGGTGACGCTGCGCTGGGCCAGCGCGACCAGGATCCGGTAGCGGTCCGCCACCTCCCACACCGCGAGCGCCGAGCGGGCCAGCGCCTCCGCCGGGTCCTCGACGCCCTCGCGCCCCGCCGCGTGCGCCGCCGCGACCGCCTCCACCGCGCCGTCGACGAGAGTGCTGATCAGCACCTCACGGCTGGGGAAGTGCCCGTACACCGTGCGCCGCACGACCCCCGCGGCCCGGGCGATCTGATCCATGGACGCGTCCGGGTCGCGCAGCAGCTCGGCCAGCGCGACATCCAGGATGCGGCGGCGGTTCAGATCGGCCCGGCTGGCGTTACCCGTGGTCATGGCAGCCATTGTGCACGGCCCGGCGGGGCGCCCGTGCGCCTCCACAGGGCCTCCACCTCCTTCGTTTGCACAACACTGTGCAACGTCGTACATTGCACAGTGTTGTGCAGTTGCACGATGCTGTGCAACTCGAGGGCAATGGAGAAGAGGAAGGCCCGCACCCATGCGTCTCGTCATGAACGAACCGGTCGAGAGGATGGACCGGCCCTACCCCCGGCGCTGGTGGGCGCTGCTCGTGCTGTGCCTGAGCCTGCTGATCATCGTGATGGCGAACACCGCCCTCACCGTCGCCGCCCCCGACATGACCCGCGACCTCGGCCTCACCAGCGCCGACCTGCAGTGGGTCATCGACGGCTACACCGTCCCCTACGCGGCGCTGATGCTGCTGCTCGGCGCGATCGGCGACAAGTACAGCCGGCGCGGGGCACTCGTCCTCGGGCTCGTCGTCTTCGGCGGCGGCGCCGTCTTCGGCTACCTCTCCGACAGCGCCGCGACCGTCATCGCCGCCCGCGCCGTCATGGGCGTCGGCGCGGCGCTGATCATGCCCGCCACGCTCTCCCTGCTCGCCGCGACCTTCCCGCGCGCCGAACGCGCCAAGGCGATCACCCTGTGGACCGCGACCGCCGGGCTCGCCATCGCGGCCGGGCCCGTCGTCGCCGGAGCGCTGCTGCAGAACCACGGCTGGTCCGCGACGTTCCTGATCAACGTGCCGATCGCCGCCGTCGCCCTGGTCGCCGCCTTCGTCCTGGTCCCGCCGTCCCGGGCCGCGCACCACGACCGGATCGACATCGTCGGCGGACTGCTGTCCGTGGTCTGGATCGGCGCCCTCGTCTACATGATCATCGAGGGTCCGCATTTCGGCTGGGACACCAAGGCCGTCACGGCCGCCGTGGTCGCGGGCGTCGGACTCGTGCTGTTCGTCGCCTGGGAGCTGCGTCACCCGCGCCCGGTCCTCGACGTGCGCCGCTTCGCCCGCCGCCGCTTCGCCGGTTCCAACCTCGCCGTCGCGCTGTTCTTCCTGGCGGTCTTCGGCGCCTTCTACTACCTGACCCAGCACCTGCAGTTCGTCCTCGGCTACGACGCCCTGCAGACCGGGGTCCGCATGCTGCCGCTCGCCGGG
This sequence comes from Streptomyces sp. NPDC028331, assembly GCF_055565775.1. Classification (NCBI taxonomy): domain Bacteria; kingdom Bacillati; phylum Actinomycetota; class Actinomycetes; order Kitasatosporales; family Streptomycetaceae; genus Streptomyces; species Streptomyces sp. NPDC028331. The sequence continues at coordinate 21,508 of NZ_JBVHTR010000042.1, forward strand.
GCCGTGTTCGTGGGCTCGGCGCTGACCGGATTCCTCACCCCGCGCGTCGGCATGAGGATCACCGTGACCGCGGGCATGGTCGGCGGCACGGCGGCGCTCGCGCTGCTCACCCGCGTCGACGCCGGATCCTCCTACGGCGACTTCGTGCTGCCCCTGGTGATCCTGGGCCTCGCGATCGGCCTCGCGCTGTCGCCCTGCACCGACGCGATCATGGGGTCGTTCCCGGAGGCCGAGCTGGGCGTCGGCGGTGCCGTCAACGACACGTCCATCGAGCTCGGCGGCTCGCTCGGCATCGCCCTCCTCGGTTCGGTGCTCGCCGACTCCTACTCCTCGCACCTGGCCGACGCCACCGCCGGCAGCCGGCTCCCGGCGAACACGCTGGACACCGCGCAGGACTCCGTCGGCGCCGGATACGCGGTGGCACAGGGCATCGGCGACAAGGCCCGGCAGCTCGCCGAGCAGGCCGCACACGCGAGCAGCCCCCGGCAGGCCGCACAGCTCAAGGCGCAGGCCGACCAGCTCGCGCACGGCGCCCGGCAGATGGCCGACGCGGTCGGCTCGTCCTTCGCGGACGCCGTCGCCCACACCAGCCTGGTCGGCGCGGTGATCCTCGGCGTCGGCACCGTCCTGGTCGCCGCGCTGCTGCCGCGCGGGAACAGCCCCGCCCAGTCCGGTGAGGAGCAGGCCGAGGAGCGCGAACTCGTGACCGCCGAACGCCGCTGACCTCCGCGGGAACCCCGCGTCCTGCCCCTACGTCTCGTAGGACATGCACTACCGTGCCGTGCCGGAACAACCGGCACGGCACCTTCTGTGGGAGGCACGGGGGTATGAAGATCGACTGGGACCGGCGCACCTGCGCCCGCCGCGGGCATGTGACCTACGCTCCGGACGACCCCCGGCTGCGGATCCGGCTGCACGCCCAGACCGCGCTCGGGGACGTGTGGCGCTGTCTGCGCTGCGGCGACTTCGTGCTCGGGGAGCCGCACGGCGCGGGACCGGCCGGCGACGCCCCGCTGGTGCCGCGCGGCAAGGTGCTGCGCGACCTGTTCATCCTGCGCTTCCTGGCCATCGAGCGGGCCGTGCGCGGGGTGTTCATCGTGCTGGTCGCGGTGGCGGTGTGGAGGTTCAGCAACAGCCAGGACGCGGTACGGCGGCTGTTCAACGAGTACCTGGACGTATTCCGCCCGGTCTTCAAGCACTTCCACTACGACCTCGACCACTCGCCCGTGGTCGGCACCATCCAGAAGACCTTCGGCTACAGGCACTCCACGCTGGTCCTGGTGGCCGGGCTGCTGCTGGCGTACGCGCTGATCGAACTGATCGAGGCGGTCGGCCTGTGGTACGCCAAGCGCTGGGCGGAGTACCTGACGGTCGTCGCCACCGCGGCCTTCCTGCCGCTGGAGGTGTACGAACTCACCGAGCACATCAGCGGCCTGAAGATCGCCACACTGGTCCTGAACATCCTCGCGGTCCTCTACATCGCCTTCGCCAAGCGCCTGTTCGGGCTGCGCGGCGGCCGTGAGGCGTTCGAGGAGGAGCGGCGCAGCGCGTCGCTGCTGGAGGTGGAGGAGTCGGCGGGGGTCCTGCTCACCTCCTGAACCGTCCGGATCCCCGCCGCCCCGGGGCACCGGAGTGCGAGCGGGCGTGTCACGACACCCCGGCCGCGTACCGCCAGAAGTCGCGCATCAGGGCGGGCGGGGTCGGGCTCTCCATCGCGCGCTGGGTGAGCAGGATCGCGACCGTCCCGGTGGCCGGGACGACGTGGGCGCTGGTGCCGGTGCCGCCGACCCAGCCGTAACGGCCGGGGACGGTCCAGGGACGGGCGGCCGCGATGTCCACCGCGCCGCCGTAGCCCCAGCCCTGCCCCTCCAGGAAGAGGGCGGCGCTCGCGCGCTGTGCGGGAGTGAGGTGGTCGGTGGTCATCCGGCGCACCGACTCCGGGGCCAGGACGCGGCGGCCGCCGGGCGCGGTCCCGCCGGCCAGCAGCATGCGGCCGAAGGCCAGCCAGTCGGCGGCCGTACCGACGAGCCCGCCCCCGCCGGACGGGAACGCGGGCAGGCTGCTCCAGCCGCCGTCCGGGGTGTCGATGACCTCCAGGCCACCCGTGCCGTCGGGGCGGTAGGCGGTGGTGAAGCGATGGCGCTCGGCGGCCGGCACCTCGAAGGCGGTGTCGGTCATGCCGAGCGGCTCGAGGATCCGCTCGGCCAGCACCTCGGGCAGCGGACGGCCGGTCGCCCGGGCGATCAGCACGCCTTGGAGGTCGGAGCAGGTGTGGTAGAGCCAGGCCTCGCCCGGCTGGTACAGCAGCGGGAGACGGGCCAGCTCGGCGAGCCAGGTGTCCGGGTCGGGCAGGGCACGCGGGTCCGCGCCGGGCTTCTGCACCTCGAACAGGGCCTTGACCTGGGGCAGGGAGAAGTCGGACGGGAAGCCGTAGCCCGCGCGGAAGGTCAGCAGGTCCTCGACGGTGATCTGCCGGGAGGCGGGCACCACGTCGTCGAGCGGACCGGCGGGGTCGCGTACGACGGTGGGGTGCGCCAGTTCCGGGAGCCATGCGGCGACCGGGGCGTCGAGGGCGAGGGTGCCGTCCTCCACGAGGGTCATCACCGCGGCGGCCACCAGGGGCTTGCTGATCGAGGCTAGGCGGAAGACCGCGTCGGGCGGCATCGGTCCGGCGCCGGTGGCGTCGAGGGAGCCGACCGCCGCGATCTCCGTGCGGCCGTGCCGCTCCACCAGGGCCACGGCGCCCGGCGCCCAGCCCTCGTCTACGTACGTCTTCAGAATGTGGTGCAGGGTGGTCATGGTTCCGTCCGTCCGCCGCATCGGATGCCGTCGAAGACGAGACTGCCGGGGCGGGGCGGAATCATCGGTGCCCGCCGGGGGAGTGGCGGGATTTTTTGCGCGGACCGCCCGACCGCCGGCGGTGTTGCCCTGACGTCGGCGTCAAGGATTACCGTCACGGACATGCGAATCGGCGAGCTGGCGGCGCGGGCCGGGACCACCACGCGGACCTTGCGGTACTACGAGTCGCGGGGACTGCTGCCCGCGCGGCGCACCGGCAACGGGTACCGCACCTACGACGAGCGCGATCTGCGACTGCTCCAGCAGATCCGCACGCTGCAGGACTTCGGGTTCGACCTGGAGGAGACACGGCCCTTCGTGGAGTGTCTGCGGGCCGGGCACCCGGAGGGCGACTCCTGCCCGGCGTCGCTCGCGGTCTACCGGCGCAAGCTGGACGAGCTCGACGCCCTGATCGGAGAGTTGCGGTCGGTGCGGGAGAAGGTCGCCGGACAGCTCGCGCGCGCCGAGCAGGCCCGCGACGGGCTGGCCGCCGAGGCGCTGGTTCCGGGGGGTCCGGAACCGCTGTGCGAACTGGGAGGGCAGGAGCGGTGATCAAGGCGGCTGGTGTGGCCGAGGTGACGGACGCGGACTTCGGGGCGGAGGTGCTCGCATCGGATCTGCCGGTGCTGGTGGAGTTCACCGCCGACTGGTGTCCGCCGTGCCGGCAGATGGGGCCGGTGCTCAGCTCCGTGGCCTCCGAGGAGGGTGACCGGCTCAAGGTGGTCCAACTGGATGTGGACACCAATCCGGAGACGACGAACGCGTACAAGGTGTTGTCGATGCCGACCTTCATGGTCTTCCGGAACGGCGAGCCGGTGAAGGCGATGGTGGGGGCGCGGCCCAAGCGACGGCTGCTGGAGGAGCTGTCCGACGTGCTGTAGTTCCCCCCGCCCGGACAGCGGAAATCCCCCGAGCAATTGCGCTCGGGGGATTTCTCTGCGTATATTCAATGGTTCGCGACTTGGCATGACAAAGGTCGCGGAGAAGCTTTGATGAGCACAGTATATCCGGGCGGGAGCTGAATTGTCAAACACCGAATTTCCGGACGATGAATTGCGGCAGGAGCAGGAATTCATCGACGGGTTGTACGCGCGGGTGGACGCGCTGCGCGGCGACACGGAGGTGTCCGTCGCGGACGCGCTCGGCCAGGGGGACAAGCCCATGCAGGCCCGCCTGGAGCGGGACATCCTCGTCGCCGAACGCTCGGGGCTGCTGGCCGCGCTGAACGCGGTGGACGGCTCGCTGTGCTTCGGCCGTATCGACCTCACCTCAGGAGCGAGCCACCACATCGGCCGTATCGGACTGCGCGCCGACGACGCGGACCGCACCCCGGTGCTGATCGACTGGCGGGCCGAGGTCGCCCGCCCCTTCTACCTGGCCACCGGGCACACCCCGATGGGCCTGCGGCGCCGCCGGCACATCTCCACCGAGGGCCGCCGGGTCACGGCCCTGCACGACGAGCACCTCGACGTCGCCGACCGGGAACGCACCGGACACGAGGACCCGGCCGGGGACGACGTGCTGCTCGCCGCGCTCAACGCGGCCCGCACCGGCCGGATGGGCGACATCGTGCGCACCATCCAGGCCGACCAGGACCGCATCATCCGCGCACCCCACCGGGGCGTGCTGGTGGTGGAGGGCGGCCCGGGCACCGGCAAGACGGCCGTCGCGCTGCACCGCGCGGCCTACCTCCTGTACGAACACCGGGAGCTGCTCGCCCGCCGCGCCGTCCTGATCGTCGGCCCGAACCCGGCGTTCCTCGGCTACATCGGCGAGGTGCTGCCCTCCCTCGGCGAGACCGGCGTGCTGCTCGCCACGGTCGGCGAACTGTTCCCCGGGGTGAAGGCCACCGCCACCGACACGCCCGAGGCGGCCGCCGTGAAGGGCCGCGCCGAGATGGCCGACGTGCTCGCACGGGTCGTCGCGGACCGGCAGGCCCTGCCCGACCCGGTCATCGCCATCGAGCACGACCGGGACGTCCTGCTGCTCGACGACGGACTCGTCAACGTCGCCCGCGAACGCACCCGCGCCGCGAAGCTGCCGCACAACGTGGCGCGCGAACACTTCGAGGGCCACATCCTCAACACGCTGACGGACATGGTCGCCGAACGCATCGGCACCGACCCGTACGACGGCTCCAACCTCCTCGACGCGAGCGACATCACCCAGATCCGCGACGAACTGGCCGAGAATCCGGAAGTGTGGTCCGCGATCGACCGGTTGTGGCCGCGGCTGACCCCGCAGCGGCTGGTCGCCGACTTCCTCGCCGACCCGGAGGGCTACCTCTCCGACGAGGACGCCGCCGCCGTCCGCCGCCCGGTCACCCGCGCCTGGACCACCGCCGACGTCCCGCTGCTCGACGAGGCGGCGGAGCTCCTCGGCGAGGACGACCGCATCGCCCGCGCCCGCGCCGAACGCGAGCGCCAGGCGCAGGTGTCGTACGCGCAGGGCGTGCTCGACGTGTCGTACGCCTCCCGGACGTACGAGTTCGAGGACAAGGAGGACAGCGACCCCGACGCCTCCGAGGTGTTGTCCGCGCACGACATCATCGACGCGGAACGGTTCGCCGAGCGGCAGGAGGAGGCCGACCACCGCAGCGCCGCCGAACGCGCGGCGGCCGACCGCACCTGGGCTTTCGGGCACATCATCGTCGACGAGGCGCAGGAACTGTCGCCGATGGCGTGGCGGCTGCTGATGCGGCGCTGCCCGACCCGCTCGATGACGCTGGTCGGGGACCCGGCGCAGACGTCCGAGGCCGGCGGGGTCGGCTCGTGGTCGAAGATCCTCGCGCCGTACGTGGAGGACCGCTGGGAGCACACGCGTCTCGGCGTCAACTACCGCACGCCCGCGGAGGTCATGGAGGTCGCGGCGGCCGTGGTCCGCGCCGAGCACCCGGGCTTCGAACCGCCGAGCTCGGTCCGTGCCACGGGCGTACGGCCGTGGGCGCGCCGCGCGGTGGACGACCTCCCCGGCGAGGTCGCGAAGGCGGCCGCCGAGCTCACCCCGGCCGAGGGCCGGCTGGCGGTGATCGCCCCGCGCGAGCTGCACCGGGCGCTGGCCGCGCGGATCGACGGGGTGACCGCGGGCGGCGAACCGGACCTGACCCGGACCGTGGTCCTGCTCGACCCGCGCCAGGCCAAGGGCCTGGAGTTCGACTCCGTCCTGGTGGTCGAGCCGGGACGCTACGGCACGAGCGACCTCTATGTGGCGCTGACGCGGGCGACTCAGCGCATGGGGATCGTGTACGGCGGAGAGCTGCCGGCGGCGCTCGCGGACCTGCGGAGCTGACGTCTCACATGGCGGAGGGACTGGTGTCCAGCCCCTCCGCCATGTGAGGACGGGAGGACGGGGAGACCGAGGCTCAGGCCGGGCGGAGCCACACCGTGGCCAGCGGCGGCAGCGTCACGCGGATGCTTGCGGCGTGGCCGTGCCATGGCGTCGGCTCCGGTTTGACCGGGTCCGGGTTGCGGACGTCGCCGCCTCCGTACGCCGCCGCGTCCGTGTTCAGCACCTCGTGCCAGGCCGGAACGTCGTCGGGGACGCCCAGGCGGTAGTCCTGGCGGACCACCGGGGAGAAGTTGGACACCGCCAGCAACGGCGTCTCCTCCGCGTCGTACCTCAGGAACGCGAGCACGTTGTCGTCGGCGGCGTCCCCCACCACCCAGCGGAAGCCGGACGGTTCCGTGTCGCGCTGCCACAGGGACGGGGTGTGGCGGTAGACGGTGTTGAGGTCGCGGACCAGGTCGCGTACGCCCCGGTGGTCGGCTTCCGCCCCGTAGTCCGGGTCCAGCAGCCACCAGTCCGGGCCGTGGGCCTC
>NZ_JBVHTR010000043.1:0-26587 GCF_055565775.1 Streptomyces sp. NPDC028331
CAGGGGGGGGGGGAGGGGGGGGGTGGAGCGGGGGGGGGGTGTTTGGGTGGGGTTGACCCCTCCCCCGGGTCGGGGAGGGAGAGGAGAAAAAAGGGCCAGTCCAGAAAGAGAAACCCCCCCCGGGCCTGCCGCTGTCACAGCGGAACCGGACGGGCTCATCCCGCCCGCAGGGCCGCCGAGGCGAACTCCGCCATCCCTTCCGCGAAGGCGACCTGCGGTTTCCAGCCCAGCTCTGCGCGCAGCCGCTGCGATGAGGCGGTGATGTGGCGGACGTCGCCCAGCCGGTACTCCCCCGTGACGACCGGCGTCGGTCCGCCGTGCGCCTCGGCCAGCGCGGCGGCCATCTCGCCCACCGTGTGCGGCTCTCCGCTGCCGACGTTGTACGCCCGCAACCCGCCCTCCGGAACGCCGTCCAGGCCGCCCAGCGCCGCGAGGTTGGCGCCGGCGACGTCCCGGACGTGGACGAAGTCCCGCCGCTGCCCACCGTCCTCGAAGACGCGCGGCGCTTCGCCGCGGGCGAGCGCGGACCGGAACAGGGAGGCGACACCGGCGTACGGGGTGTCCCGCGGCATCCCGGGGCCGTACACGTTGTGGTAGCGCAGGGCGGCGACCCGCCCGCCGGTCGCCCGTGCCCACGCGGCGGCCAGGTGCTCCTGGGCCAGCTTGGTGGCCGCGTACACGTTGCGCGGATCGGCCGGGGCGTCCTCCCCCACGAGGCCGGCGGCCAGCGGCTCACCGCAGTGCGGGCACGGAGGCTCGAAACCTCCCGCCTCCAGGTCCGCCACCCGGCGCGGACCGGGCCGTACCACGCCATGTCGTGAACACGCGTAGTGTCCCTCGCCGTAGACCACCATCGAGCTCGCCAACACCAGGCGGCGCACGCCGGCTTCGGCCGTGCGGGCGAGGAGCACGGCGGTGCCGAGGTCGTTGCAGCCCACGTAGTCCGGTGCGTCGGCGAAGTCCTTGCCGAGACCGACCATGGCCGCCTGGTGGCAGACGGCGTCCACGCCCCGCAGGGCGTCGGCCACCGCCTCTCCGTCGCGGACGTCGGCGTGCCGCCAGTCGACTCCGTCGGGGATCGCCGGGACCGTGCGGTGCGCGGCGGGCAGCAGCGCGTCGAGGACGCGCACGTCATGCCCGGCGCCGATGAGGGCGGAGACGATGTGCGAGCCGATGAAACCCGCACCTCCGGTGACCAGGATCAACATGCCACCGACCGTACGGCCGCACATCCGGTCGCGGGCCGCCGGACCGGGCGACGTCAGTGGTTCGTAAGCCTTTCCTGCTTCTGCACGTCCCGCACGGCCGGGACGCCCGCCACCGTCAGAACACCGTGGCGCCGCGACGGCACCGCGCGGGTGGCGTCGCGGCGCCACGGCCGGCCCGTGCACCCCGGTCCGCCCGCGCGTCGCGGCGCGGCCCCCTCACGCACCAGGCCGCCGGCGACCGCGTCCGAGCCGCCGCACGGCCGTCCGGAGCGCCGTCACCGTGGCCACCGCCGCCAGTGCGATCAGCCAGTTGCGCGGGTAGTCCAGCGGCAGCACCGACGAGTTGGCCGTCTTCCCCGGCCGTAGGAGCACGGGCAGCGCCACCGCCGTCAGCGCACCCGCGACCAGCAGGGCCCCGCGCACCGGTCCGCGCACCCCGCCACGCACCGGCAGCGACCCGACCAGCAGCACCACCGGGGCGATCACCGCATCGTGCAGGACGACCGCCCCGCCCAGCCACACCAGCACGTCCCACAGGTCGCGGACATCGGTCAGCAGGGTCGCACCGACGCCCATGAGCGCCACACCGGCCGCGCCCGCCGTGACGCGAAGGGCCTTCATGCCGTCACCTCCAGCCGTCCGACCCACTTGGTCTGCAGCACACCCGGCCGGTTGGGGGCGATGAGCCGCGCCGGATAGCCGTGGTCGGGGTCGAGTTCCTCGCCGTTCAGCCGCAGGGCGAGCAGCGTCAACGGGTCCCGGGCGTGCCGGTGCCCCATCTCCGAAACCCGGTAGCCGCCCCTGAGCTGCAACGACACCACCCGCACACGGGCCTGTGCCGGTGCGCCCGCGCGCTCCAGCAGGTCCACGACGCGCACGCCGGTCCAGCGCGCCGACTTGCTCCAGCCCTCCACGCACGCGATCGGCAGTTCCACCTCGTGCTGCGGGAGAGCACGCAACTCATCCAGTGTCAGCGTGTACGGCCGCGGGCCGATCACCACCAGGCGGTACTCCTCGTCGGTGATCCGGCCGACTCCGGCCGCGGAGGCGGTCCGGTTGACCGGCAGCGACTGAGGTCCCTGGTCCGGGTGTCGGGGGGCGAACAGGATGAAGTCCTTCAGCGGGGTGAACGACTGGCCGACGGTGGTGAGCGTGACGGCGCCGACGGCCGCGCCCACCGCAGTCAGCAGCGACCGCCGCTCGGGGCCGTCCTGCGCGGGCAGGGTGAGCGTCCCGGGCGAGCGACGGGTCCAGTGCGCCCTGATCTCCGGTGCCCTGACGGCGATGTGCAGCACCAGTGCCCCGACGACCAGCCACGCCACCGCGTAGTGCACCGGCACGAACGAGAACGGCCACGGATACCACTGGGCCGTGTTGAGCAGTCCCGTGGCAAGCTCGAAGACGGCGCCGGCCACCAGCACCGCGACCGACAGCCGCTCCAGGGCGTGCGTGACGGATCGACACGGCGGCCACTGGAACAGCCGCGGATACACGGTCCACAACTTCGCCAGCAGCAACGGGATCGCCGCGATGCCGGAGGCGATGTGCAGGCCCTGGGTGAGCCGGTATCCCCAGACGGGGCGGCTCGGGATGCCGTCCGCCGGCCATCCCGGCGGATGTTGCATGAAGTGGCTGATCAGACCGGTGACGAAGCACACGGCGAACGCCGGCCCCAACCAGCGGCCGAGCACGGTCGCGGTGCGGGCATCGTGCAGCCTGCCGGTGAACACCGGTGGAGAGACACGTCGTTTCATGCCCTCCATCCCACCGGGCGCATGGCCCTTCGGGAACAATTGAACTCTTACGGAACAGGGACATCGGGTCGCCGCGGCGCTCGCCGCCGTCGCGGCCGACGAGCGCCGGGGCGGCCAGTGCTGTGACCGGAAAGGTTCACCGGCTCGCGACGCCCGGCACGGCACCTCGCCGCGTTGTCGCATCACCCGAGTACATCCAGTACGCGGGCGATGCTCCGCCTTGCGATGTACCGCACCGGACGCCGCGAGCTTCCCGGCAAACCTTTCCGGTCACAGCACTAGGGAGCCTTCAGGCACTCGATCAGGTAGTCCCCGGTGTCCTCGTCGAGCGTCACGCCATGGGTCTCGCTGCGGAAGCCCGGGAAGTGACGGTCGAAGGTCTCCAGGGCCGTGAGGTAGCGGAGCAGGGGGCCGTCGAGGGCGCCCGTGGACTCGCCGGGCATCAGGACCGGGATGCCGGGCGGGGTGACGGTGACCATGGCGGCCGCCACCCGGTTGGCCGCCTCGGCGATGCGGACCCGCTCGGTGCCGCCCCGCACCAGCCGCTGGTAGCAGTGCTGGGGCGGGAGGACCGGCTCGGGGAGTCGCTGGAACGCGGTGTCCAGCAGATCCACCAGGCGTGCCGAGCGGAGTTGGTGGTGCATCTGCCGGCACAGCGCGCGCAGCGTCAGCTCGGAATAGCGCTTCGGGTGCGCGGCGACCGCCTCCGGCAGCACCCGGTCCAGGGGCGCGTCGGCGTCGTACAGAGCCTTGAAGTCCATCAGGGCGTCCAGCAGCGTGCCCCACTTGCCCTTGGTGATGCCCATGGAGAACAGGATCAGTGTGGTGTAGCTGTCGGTCTTCTCGACCACGATGTTCCGGGTGGCCAGGTAGGCCGTCAGCACCCGCGCTGGAATGCCCTCCTCGGCCATCTCACCGGTGGCGCTGATCCCCGGGCAGGTCAGCGTGACCTTGATCGGATCCAGCATGCAGTGGCCCTCGGCCAGTCCGGGGAAGCCGTGCCAGTCCGCGCCCGGCTCCAGCAGCCAGCAGGACTGCTCGGTGCGCAGCAGCTCCAGCGGGGCCCGGTCGAACGGCATGCGTTCGCCGGTCGCCGGGTCGGTGACCGTGTCCGGCTGCCAGACGCCGAAGAACCACGGGGGCCGGTCTCCGGCGCCCTCCACCCGCCGCCGCAGGCGGACCATCTCCTGGCGGAAGCGGATCGCCTCCGTCACCGCCTCGTCCACCAGCCATTCGCCCTGCGGCCCGTCCATCATGGCCGTCGCCACGTCCAGCGAGGCGATCATCGGGTAGAGAGGCGACGTGGTGCCGTGCATCATCAGTGCCTCGTTGAAGCGGTCGTGCTCCACCGGCGCCCTGGGTGCCGGGCGTACGTGCACCATGGCGGACTGCGACAGCGCGGCCAGCAGCTTGTGCGTGGACTGCGTGGCGAACACGGTCGGCCGGTCCGGGCCGGGGAAGGTGTGCTCGTCGACCGACATGCCGTACCGGCCCGCGTACAGCGGATGGAAGCGGGCGTAGGCGAACCAGGCCTCGTCGAAGTGCACCCGGGGTGTGCTGGCCGCGAGCGCCCGCGCGGTCGGAACGGCGTCGTAACTGAGACCGTCGTAGGTGGAGTTGGTGAACACCGCGTACTGGGGGTGCGACGATACGGCACCCTCGGCGAGCGGGTGCGCGGCGATCCGGGCCGCGACGGCGTCCGCCGCGATCTCGGCCGGGGGCAGCGGCCCTGCGAGGCCGTAGCCGTTGCGGGTGGGGACCAGGTAGACCGGCCGGGCGCCGGAGACGACCAGGCCGTGCAGCACCGACTTGTGGCAGTTGCGGTCCACGAGGGCGATCTCGTCGCTGGTGACGCTGAAGTGTCCGACCAGGCGGTTGCAGGTGGAGTCCCCGTGCAGCACGAAGTAGGTGAGGTCGGAGCCGAAGACGCGGGCCGCGTTGCGCTCGGCCTCGCCGATCGGGCCCGTGTGCTCGAACAGCGAGCCCAGTTCCTCGACCGAGATGGACAGGTCGCTGCGTAGCAGGCGTTCCCCGAAGTAGTCGTGGAAGGCGCGCCCCTCGGGCGACTTCAGGAAGGCGACGCCGCCCGAGTGGGCCGGGGTGTGCCAGGAGTACTCGTGGGCGGCGTCGAAGCGGCGCAGCGCCCGGAAGAACGGCGGCAGCACGGCCTCCCGGTAGGCACGGGCGGCCGTGGTGACCCGGCCCCCGATGAACCCCGGGGTGTCCTCGAGTGGCCACACGTACCCCACGACCGACTCCGACACCCACAGCGGCAGGTCCCGCACGCCCTCGTCGGCCATGACGAGGAAGACCGGCAGGTCACGGAAGCGACGCCCGATCCGGCGCAGTACGGCGGCTCCACCCGGGATCCCGTCGACGGCACCCTCCGGCCGGTCCAGGGTGCTTCCCGCGAGTGCGGCGCCGGGGCCGTCCCCGGGGACCCGGTGCCCGCCTCCGGCACCGCGCACCCGGTCACCGCCGGGCAGCTCCCAGGCGACCAGCGCGGCCGCCAGCCCCGCCTCGGTGTGCAGCACGGCGTCCGCGTCCTCAGCCGTGACCGCCCAGCACACCGTGAAGCCGCCCGCCTCGACGGTGTCCCGGATCTTCCGTAACTGCTCGGCTGCGGCGCCCTCGGCCCGTGGATGCTGCGGTACCGCGATCAGGACCTTGCTGTCGGCCATGCCGCGCCCTCCCCTCGTCCGGCGGCTCCCCGGCCGCCCCGGCCAGTGTCAGGAGAGGCGGCCGGCACACAGGACGGGCGGCACGGCAAACCACCGTGACGAAGGAATCCGCCCCTGCGGAGTTGACCGGGGCGGATGGCTCAGGTGTGCCGCAGCGTCGCGGTGGCGATCTCCAGGAAGTCGCGCAGCAGCTTCTCGGGCCGGTCCGCGACGGCCAGGCACGTCTCGACCCCGGGGGCGTCCGTGACGGGCAGGTGGACCAGGTCGGGGCGGGCGTAGGACCGTGCGACGCTCAGCGGGACGAGCGCGATGCCGTGCCCGGAGGCGATGAGCTCGAACTTCTCTTCAAGTGAGGACGTCCGCCGCGTCGGTGAATCGAGCATCCGCTCGCCGGCGAGGTCGGCGGAGGTGAGTTCCTGACGGCATGACAGCGGGTGCGCCGCGGGCATGCAGGCGACCCTGGGCTCGTGGCCGATGGGGACGGTGTGCAGCCCGGAGTCGTTGAACGGCCGCCGCAGGTACCCGACCTGAGCCCGGCCGTCCCGCAGCGGCGCGTCCTGCTCCCACCAACGTGCCGGGACGACGTCGGTCTCGACGTCCGGGTGGCGCGAGGTGAACGCCCGGATCGCGTCCGAGACATGAAGCCCCGGAGAGAAGGCGACGACGACCCGTTGGACGCCCTGATCGACGTCGTGCAGGCGGCGCACCGCCGCGGCGACGGACGCGAGGATCGTCTGCGCCTCTTCATAGAGCTGCTTCCCCGCAGCGGTCAGCTCCACGCTGCGGGTGGTCCGCTCGAGCAGAGCGCACTCCAACTCCCGTTCCAGTGCCTTGATCTGACGGCTGAGAACCGGCTGGGCGATGTAGAGCCGTTCCGCCGCTCGGCCGAAGTGCCGGTGCTCGGCCACCGCGACGAAGTAGCGGAGCTTGCGCAGATCCAGATCCATACCCGTAAGGTATCAATCGCCAGGAAGAGTATTGGACGCCGCAGATGTGCCGCCCCGAGACTCGAGACATGATCGTCATCACCACTCCCACCGGCCAGATCGGCAGCCGGCTCCTGGACATCCTCCTCGACGAGGCCCCCGCTCGCGGCGAAGAACTGCGCGTCATCGTGCGCGATCCCGGGAAACTCCCCGACGCGGTCCGCGCGCGCGTCGACGTCGTCACCGGCTCGCACGGCGACGCCGAGGTGGTGGACCGGGCTTTCGCCGGCGCGGACGCCGTCTTCTGGCTGGTCCCGCCGGACCCGCAGGCACCGAGCCTGGACGCCGTGTACTCCGGGTTCACCCGCGCCGCCGCGAAGGCGTTCACGACCCACGGAGTCGGACACGTCGTCGGCGTCTCGGCACTCGGCCGCGGCACTCCCGCCGCAGACCGTGCCGGGCATGTGACGGCGTCTCTGGCCATGGACGACCTCATCGCCAGTACAGGCGTGGCCTACCGGGCGCTCGCGAACCCGTCCTTCATGGACAACCTGCTGCGGCAGGTGGCTTCGATCCGCGACCACGGCGTGTTCACCGATACCGTCGCCGCCGACCGGAAAGCACCGCTGGCCGCCACCCGGGACATCGCCGCGGCCGCCGCGGGCCTGCTGCTCGACCGCTCGTGGACAGGGACGGGCGAGGTCCCGGTGCTGGGTCCCGAGGATCTTTCGGCGGACGACATGGCGCGCATCATGTCCGATGTGCTCGGCCGCCCGGTCCGCTACGAGCGGCAGTCGCTCGACGACGTGCGCGCCGCACTCACCGGGCACGGCTTCGGGAACGCGATCGTCGAAGGCTTCGTCGACATGATGCGCGCCAAGGACGACGGCATCGACGGCGGCGTGCAGCGCACCCCTGAGACCGCGAGCCCGACGACCTTCCGCCAGTGGTGCGAGGACGTCCTCAAGCCGGCGGTCCAGGCATGAACGCCGGGACCGCTCTCATCGTCGGAGCATCCCGCACCCTGGCGGGCCGCGCCGGGGTAGTCCTCGACGAGGTGTCGTACGGGCATCCGGCGCTAGATGTGTGGATGCCCCCCGGTTGCGGGTACTCGTGGCGTTTCACGGCCGTCAGCGGCCACGACAGTCGGTGAGAGACCAGTCATGCACAGTTCTTTCCGCTTCTTTCCGCTGCGGCCCTCGGCCGATCCGGTCGTCCGTGGAGGGCCGGTATGAGTGACGTCGGCAGCGGCAGCGGCACGAAGAGCGCCGAGCGGACCCGTTCGGACCTGCTCGGTGTCTACCTCAACGACCACCTGGCAGGGGCGACCCTCGCCGACCGGCGCGTCCACTACATGGTCCGGGCGCTGCGGGGCTCCTCGCTCGCCCGGGCGTTGCGGCCGATCGCCGACGAGATCGCCCAGGACCGGGCGGCCCTGCTGGGCATCATGAGCCGACTGGGTGTTCCGGCACGCCGGTACAAGGTCTTGGCGGCACGGACTGCCGAGACGGCGGGGCGCCTCAAACCGAACGGCCGGCTCCTCCGCCGTTCGCCGCTGACGTCGATGGTCGAACTCGAGTTGCTGCAGATCGGAGTGGCGGGCAAGGCCGCCGGTTGGCGCGTACTGCGCCGGCTCGCGCAGAGCGACCCGCGTCTTGACCCACAGCACTTCGACCACCTGATCGAACGAGCGCAGGGGCAACTGCGGACGCTGGAGGAACTACGTCTCCAGCACGCCGACGAAGCGTTGCGCAGGGAGTGAGGACTTCCCCTCCGGGTGGAGGACGCCCGGCCGTCGGGCGCCAGGGAGTCGGCGAGTTCCCGTGCTCCCGGCCGCGCAGAGGCCTGTCGCAGGCGCCGGGTACCACGTCTCGGCGATCGAGTTCGTCCCTCTCCCGAGCCCCCTGCGGCCGGGCCCTCACCTACGCGGCTGTGTCACCTCCGCGGCTGTGTCACCCCCGCGATGCGAAAGGCTCGCTTCCTCGCAGCGGACGCGTACGGTCAGCAGTCCGGCGTTGCAGGCGGTGAACACCGTCGCGGTCAGCCAGGCAGCGTGCACCAGCGGAAGCGCCGCTCCCTCGACCACCACGGCGAGGTAATTGGGATGGCGCAGCAGGCGGTAGGGGCCCTTCGTGATCCTCGGCAGGTCGGGAACAACGATCACCCTGGTGTTCCACTGCCGTCCCAGCGTGCCGATGCACCACCAGCGCAGCCCCTGGGCGGCGAGGACCAGCGCCAGCATCGGCCAGCCAAGGCCCGGGAGGAACGGCCGTCCGGCGGCCCGTACCTCCAGCACGCAGCCCGCGAGCAGACCCGTGTGCAGTGCGACGAGTGCGGGGTAGTGCCCCCGTCCCGTCTCCCGTCCGCCGCGGGCCATGCTCCAGCGGGTGTTGCGGCGGGCGACGGTCAGCTCGGCCACTCGCTCGACGGCGACGGACGCGATCAACAGGGTGTACCAGTTCACTCGGACCGTCCCTCCACGGGCGCGTCAACAGCGCGTACCAGATCACCCCGGACGTGACGACGTGACTCCGGGGGCTTCACCAGCGAAGCAGCACGAGTTCGGCGCAGAAGCCCGGGCCCAGGGCGAGCAGCAGGCCCCAGGTTCCGGGTGCGGGCCGCGTCCGCCGCTGGGTGTCGTGGAGTACGTGCAGAACGGAAGCTGACGACAGGTTCCCGACCTCGGCGAGGGAGTTCCAGGTGAGGTCCAGCGCACCGGACGGCAGCTTCAGCGTGTCCGCGATGGCATGCAGCACCTTGGGGCCGCCGGGGTGGCACACCCAGGCTCCGATGTCCTGCCGGCTCAGGCCGTGGCCGGTCAGGAACGTGTCGATGTCGTCTGCGAGGTGCGCACGGACGATTCCCGGGATCCCGGGGTCCAGGACGATACGGAACCCCTGGTCGGTGATGTCCCAGCCCATGGCGCGCTCGGTGTCCGGGTAGAAGCGGCTGCGGCTCGCCACCACCTCCGGGCCGGGCGGGGGTCCCGTCCCGTGCGGGGTTTCCCGGCCCCGCGCCACGAGAGCGGCGGCGCCATCGCCGAAGAGAGCACTGCCCACCAGATTGGCGGGCGAGGGATCGGACCTCTGGAAGGTCAACGAGCACAGTTCGACGGACAGCAGTACGGCGGTGTGCGCGGGCCAGCCCCGCAGGTAGTCGTGTACTCGGGCGATCCCGGCCGCGCCCGCCGCGCACCCGAGTCCGAACAGCGGGAGCCGTTTGACGTCCGGTCGCAGCCCCAGGGCACCTGTCACCCGGGCGTCGACCGAGGGGGTGGCCAGGCCGGTGGTGGAGACGAACGCGATCAGGTCGACCGCGCCGGGGCCCAGTCCTGCGGTTGCGAGTGCTTTCCCGACCGCTTCGGACCCCATGCGCTGCGCGGCATCGAGGTAGACGGCGTTGGCCTCCCCGAAGCCGTCCAGTTCCGCGTAGGCGTCCAGGGGCAGGACGGTGTGGCGGAACCGGACCCCGGCCGAGGCGTGTACCCGGTCGAGCAGCGCCTGGTTCGCCTCCGGCAGGCTGGAGCGCACCTGGTCGGTGATTTCCCGCTGCGGATACCGGTGGTGCGCCAGGACTTTGTGTACGGCGGCGATGCGGCTCATCAAGGTTCCGATCGACGTATGACGATCGTCTCGACGTAGGACGGTCGTCCCGCTGTGGACAGAGGGCGAGTACCCAGCCCAGGGCCCTCGGCTCGCCGAGGTCACGGTGGACACGCGCCAGGCGCGCGCCTGTCCGGCCTGGGCCCGGCCGACGCCCGCCGGCGCAGCCGGGCCGCAGCCGGGCCGCAGCCGACGCCTTCGCGGTGAGCAGGCAGATCGGCACCCGGGCGGTCGTCCCGGGTCAACGGCCGAGGAACGGGCTCAGTGTCGAGAGGAGCTCGGCGGGCGCGTCCAGCGCGATGAGGTGAGCGGCGGCGGGGAACTCCACCAAGGTGGCATCGGGGATTTCGGCGGCGTACCGGCGGGCGATGTCCTGGAAGTCCGCGACATCGAGCCTGCCGATCCCGACCAGTGTGGGGACGGAGACGAGGGCGACGTCGCCGGGTGTGACGCCCTGGGAGTGCCTTCCCACGATCTCCTGGTTCACCAGCGACGTGCGTATCGGGTCTCGGAGCCGGTCGGCCAGTCCGGCAGCGACGTCCTCCCATCGTCGAGCCGGCCCGCGCAGCCACATGTCGAGGTTGATGCGGACGGCGGCGTCCAGGTCGCCGGAAGCCAGCGCCGCCGTTTCCGCCTCGTCGTACGTGACCATGTCCGAAGACCAGTCGTATCCCCGCCACGGCGGCGCCAGCACGGCCAGGCGGTGCACTCGGCTCGGGTGGGCGAGAGCGAAGTCCAGGGCCACACGGCCGCCCCACGAGGCGCCGACGAGCCGGACACGTTCGTGGCCCAGATGGTCCAGGAGGCGGCGCAGGTCGTCGGTCTCGCTGAACGGGCCGGCCGGGGGTGCCGACTCACCGAAGCCACGCAGGTCGTAGCGGATGACGGTGTGCCGTTCTGCGAGGCCGGGCACGATGGCGTCCCACATGCGGTGGTCTGCGACGCCGGCGTGCACGAGTACGACGGGAGGTCCCTCGCCGGTGACGGCATAGGAAAGGTGACCGAGATCATCGGCGAGAGTGAGCATCCGCAGATGATCGCAGCAGAACCAGGGCACGTGCCACCCGATATGGCGGCCTCCGCTGTCCCTGTCCTTGGGTGTCCGCGCGGCACGGCACGCGGTGGGGCTGCTGCCCGTGGGGCCACCGAGCAGCAGGGCCCCGTCTGCCCACCGGAGTGCGGAGGGTGAGAACGGCAAGGGCCGGCCGGTGGCCCGCACCGGCACGCGTGGGCGTCAGGGCCGGGATGCGCGACCGGGAAGGGCATCGCCCTGCCCGGCCGCGTCCGCGTTCAGGACTCGCCGCGCCTGGGCAGGCGCCAGTTCGGGCGCGGGAAATGGCAGGTGTAGCCGTCCGGGTAGCGCTGGAGGTAGTCCTGGTGCTCCGGCTCGGCCTCCCAGAACGGGCCGGCCGGCACCACCTCGGTCACCACCGGTCCCGGCCACAGGCCGGACGCCTCGACGTCGGCGATGGTGTCCTGCGCGATACGGCGCTGCTCGTCGTCGAGGTAGAAGATGGCTGAGCGGTAGCTGAGGCCCACGTCGTTGCCCTGCCGGTTCTTCGTGGTCGGGTCGTGGATCTGGAAGAAGTACTCCAGGATCGTGCGATAGTCCGTGACCGCGGGGTCGAAGGTGATCTCGATCGACTCCGCGTGCTTTCCGTGGTCGCGGTAGGTGGCATGGGGCTTGTCGTCGTCGCCGCTGTAGCCCACCCGGGTGCGCACCACACCGGGCAGCGCCCGGATCAGCTCCTGCATGCCCCAGAAGCAGCCACCCGCCAGCAGCGCCTTCTCCTCGGCATCACTCATGGCACCTCACCTTTCTGTCCGCGGCCGTCCGCACAGGCTCCAGGCTCGCACGTCGGCCCGGGAAACCCCACACCCTTCATCACCATTTTGACAGGTGACACAACCGCACGGTGAGTCTATCACCTGCCAGAGAGGTGACGACGGTCGGTGAGACCGGCCCGCCCTCAGTTCTTCGACCGGTGCGGATGTGCGGGATACACGCCCAGAATGCGCACCTCGGAGGAGAAGAAGCGCAGCTCGTGCAGGGCGAGGGCGACGCGCTGCTCCTCGGGGTGTCCCTCGATCTCGGCGTAGAAGCGGCTGGCGTTGAGCCCCGCGCCCATCTGGTAGCTCTCGATCTTGGTGAGGTTCACCCCGCTGGTCGCGAAACCTCCGAGCGCCTTGTACAGCGCGCTGGGGATGTTGCGCACGCAGAAGAACAGACTCGTCATCGTCGGCTCCCTCGTGTACACGGCCGGCGAGGCGTCCCGGGACAGGACGACGAACCGCGTGGTGTTGTCCGGGTCGTCCTCGACTCCGGAGCGCAGCACCTCCAGGCCGTAGAGTCCGGCGGCGGCGGGCGGGGCGAGCGCCGCGTGCCGCGGGTCGCCCAACTCGGCCACCTCGCGCGCCGCTCCGGCCGTGTCGTCGCTGACGAGGGTGCGCCAGCCGCCCTCCCGCAGCACCTTGCGGCACTGTCCGAGTGCGTGCACGTGGCTGCGTACGCACTCCACCTGATCCAGGG
Source organism: Streptomyces sp. NPDC028331 (assembly GCF_055565775.1). Taxonomy (NCBI): domain Bacteria; kingdom Bacillati; phylum Actinomycetota; class Actinomycetes; order Kitasatosporales; family Streptomycetaceae; genus Streptomyces; species Streptomyces sp. NPDC028331. The sequence goes on from NZ_JBVHTR010000043.1 coordinate 12,702, forward strand.
TCGCGCCGGGTACGCCCATCAGGTCGAAGCGGATGGCGAGGAAGTACTCGGCGCCGATGAACAGCCCCGACTCCGGCAGCAGATGGTGCACGTCCGCCACGCGTCCGGCCGCGGAGTTGTCCACCGGGATCACGGCGACGTCGGCGGCGCCCAGCGTCACGGCATCCAGGGCCTGCTCGAAGCTCGTACAGGGCAGTTCGCCGCCCTCGGGGTACAAGGCACGCGCAGCGGTCGCCGAGTTGGATCCCGGTTCACCCTGATATGCGACGGTGGTCACCGTGTTCCGCCTTCCTGAGAGGGATTCGGTCGTCGGGCAGCAGAACTCCCCCGCGTACCGCGCCTGTTGCAGTACCGGTGCACTGGCCTCGATCAGGCCCACCAGGGTACGTGCACGGACGAGGCGGTGCCGCCCGACGGAGCCCGCCGGCCAGAGGCTTCCGCTCGTCCCCATGTGTTCACAGAGCCGCGGGAGGCCGTCGCCACAGGCGGGCGCCCACTGCGGAGACGACGAGGATCGCGCATCCCGTGAACACCAGACCGGCGTCCCGCACCCCGAGTGCCACCGTCAGGGCTCCGACCCCGACCACGGGCAAGGAGATCCCCACGTACGCGACCACGAAGAATGCCGAGATGGTGGCGCCCCGGTGACGATCCGGTGCCGCGGAGCCCACCTCGGTCAGGCCCGCACGGAACGCCATGCCCTGCCCCACGCCGCCGGTCACGGCTCCCACGAGGAGCACCGGCAGCAGCGCCAGCAGCAGTGAGGCGCCGACGAGCACGAGGCCCGCGACGAGCACCAGGCAGCCCAACGGCAGAGCTCTGCGCACACCGACGCGTCCCACGAGCAACTGCCCGCCGGTCGACGCGCAGAACACCGAGAAGACGACAGCGCCGACCACCGCCAGATTGTGCTCGCCCAGCGTCCGGGCGAGGAAGGCCGGGGCGACCGCGGTGAACAGGCCGAGCAGCGAGAAGCCGGCGAAGGCCGCGAGGGCGCAGGGTGCGAACACGCCGCGCACTTCGGGCGGGACCTTCATGCCCTGCGGCCGCAGCGGGGGCCGGGGACTGCTGCGGCGCACGGTCTCCGGAAGCAGGCAGGTGACGGCGACAGCCGATCCCAACAGCGCCAGATGGACGAGGAAGGGCAGCTTGAGCGGCCATGGCGCGTACTCGGCGAGCAGACCGGAGACGAGGGGGCCCAAGCCGAGGCCTCCCATGTTGGCGGCGGTCGCCGCGAGCGCGGCGCGTGCGCGGCGCTCCTCTGGTGCCAGTTCGAGGACGGCAGCAGTGCCGGTGCCGCTGAACAGGCCGGCGGAGAAACCCGACAGGACGCGTCCGAGGTACAGCAGCGGCAGTCCGCCCTCGCACAGGAAGCACACCGCGCTCAGCGCGGACAGGCCGAGCGCGCAGAACAGCATCGGGCGCCGCCCCAGTACGTCGGAGAAGTCACCGGCGACCAGCAGGGCGGCGATGACACCCACCGCGTAGACGGCGAAGACCACGGTCACGATCAGCTCGGAGAACCCGATCTGCTGGCGGTACAACGCGTACAGCGGCGTCGGCAGAGTGGTGCCCATCATCCCGACGGCGAAGACCCCCGCCGCGGCCCCGTACCCCTGCCGACGGGCCCGTCCCCGGTGCTCGATGTCACGACTGACCACATCCCACCGTAACCATCCGGCACCGCACGGCACGCAAGACAGCGCTCGGGCGTGTCAGCGCACGCCCGGGCCCGGCCCGCGTCCTCGGCGTGCCCCGGGCGGCGTCCGCCGTTCCCCCAAACGCGGAGCCGGCAGGCCGGTGTGGTCCTGAATCCCGTTCTGCTGTCGGCCGAGATCGTGGCCCCTCCGACGGCACCGGCGACAGGATCGTCACATTGCGCGAACGCGGCTGGCGTGTGGCACACCTGCGCGGCGAACACCTCCACCAGATCGTCGATCCCGCCGGCACGGCCCGGCACCTCGTCGAGCTCGCCGCAACCACCTGACGCACAGTCAGGCCCGGGGCGGGCTGGAAGCCGCCGGCGAGCCGCGGCGAGGAGCGCGGGAGACGGCTTCGATCACCGAGGGCGTCCGGTACGAAGAAGGCCGCGCAGGGCGGCTCCGATGACGGCGATGCCCTCGTCGATGTCGTGGGCCGGGCCCGCCGCGTAGCCGAGGACCAGGCCCGGGGGGCCGGGGACGATGCGGTGCCACGACAGTGGGTGCACCTTGACGCCTCGTGCCAGAGCGGCCGCGGCGAGGTCGGTGTCGCGGAAGCCGCCGTCGCGGGCGCCGCCCCGCGGTTCGCCGAAGGTGGCCATCAGGTGCAGGCCGGCTGCCGCCCCGTGGACGCGGGCGCCGGGCAGATGCCTCTCGATCGCCCGCAGCATCACGTCCCGGCGCCTGCGGTGGCGCTGCCGGACATGGCGCAGGTGCCGTTCCAGCTCGCCCGAGTCCATCAGGCGAGCGAGGACGAGCTGGGTGAGGACGCCGTTTCCGAGGTCGGCGTACCGCTTGGCCGTCACCAGGGCGTCCCGTCGGTCCGCCGGTACGAGGAGCCAGCCCACTCGGAGCGCGGGCGCGAGCAGCTTGGAGACGCTGCCCGCATAGCAGACACCGTCGGGCAGCAGCGAGCGCAGCGCGGGCACCGGCGGCCGGTCGTAGCGGTGTTCGGCGTCGTAGTCGTCCTCGATGACGACGCCGCCCTCGGCCGCCCAGCTCAGCAGCTCGCGACGGCGTTCCCCGTCGAGGACCACTCCGGTGGGGAACTGGTGTGCCGGGGTCAGCAACACCGCCCGGGCGCCACTGGCACGCAGCGCTCCCACGTCGAGGCCGCCCGCGTCCACGGGAACGGGCACGATCTCGTGGCCGCCGTACTCCAACTGCTGGCGCGCCCCGAGCGAACCGGGGTCCTCGACGGCGACGCGGCGGATCCCGTCCGCCCGCAAGGTCTGCCCGAGCAGGCCGAGAGCCTGCGCCACCCCGGCGACCACCACCACCTCCTCCGGGTCGGCGCGAATGCCGCGGTTGCGGGCCAGCCAGCCGACCACGGCCCGGCGCAGGGCGGGCGCGCCGCGGGAGTCGCCATAGCCGAAGTCGGCCGGGCCGACGTCCGCGAGAACGGCGCGTTCGGCGCGCAGCCAGCCGGTGCGGGGGAAGGCGGCGAGGTCGGGGACGCCCGGGGAGAGATCGATGCGGCAGGGCAGGGCACGCAGCGCGTCGACCACGCCCTCGCGGTCGTCCGAGCCGAAGAGCGCGGGTCCGGCCCCGGGCCCGGCCGCGTCACGGGCGCCGCCGCGGGGTGCGGCGGGAGCCGCCACGACCACCGTGCCGAGCCGGCCGCGGCCGGCGATCTGGCCGGACTCGGCGAGGCGCCGGTAGGCCTCGGTGACCACGCCCCGGGTGACGCGCAGTTCCTCGGCGAGTGCGCGACTGGCGGGCAGTCGTGCGCCGATGGGCAGCCGCCCGTCGGCGATGGCCGACCGCAGCCGGTCGGCGAGCCACGCGGTACGCCCGCCGGGCGGTGCCTCGCCGATGTCCAACTGGAGGAAGTCCGAGCCGACGGCGGCGCGGGAGGGCGGCCTGCCGTCCACCGGCGCGTCCGCTGCCGCCGTCGCCGGGCGTGGAGTTTTGGACCCCTCTGCCGATGGCATTGTGGACCTGTCCATGGCGTCCATTGTGAGGGCAGCGTGGGCGGTATGGACACACCTTCCGCTTCGTTCGCCCGGCTCGTCCCGGGCATGGTCGGGATGACGCTGGTCGGCAGCAGCGTCACCGTCTCGCGCACGCTCGTCGACGCCCCGCTGTTCACCACTCAGGCGGTCCGGTACGCGGCCGCCACCCTGATCCTCCTGGTCGCCGCGCGGCTCGCCGGTGTTCGCCTGATGTGGCCCCGTGGCCGGGAGTGGCTGTGGCTGGCCGGGATCGCGGTCACCGGTCTGGTGCTGTTCAACGTGGCCGTGGTCCGGGGCGTCGGCCATGCGGAGCCCGCGGTGATCGCCGTGGCGGTCGCGTGCGTACCGGTGGTGCTCGGGGTGGTGGGCCCGGCGCTGGAGCGGCGCACACCGAGCCGGCGGGTCCTGTTGGCGGCGCCTGTCGTCATGGCGGGCGCGGTGCTGGTGGAGGGGACGGGTCGCACCGATGCCGTGGGGGTGGCCTGGGCGGTGCTGGCCCTGGGGTGCGAGGCCGGGTTCACGCTGCTCGCCGTGCCGGTGCTGCGGCGGCACTCGCCGTGGGGAGTGTCCGTGCACGCGATGTGGCTGGCCTGTGTGCTGCTGACCGTCCTCGGCGCGACGTCGGAAGGTCCTTCGGCGGTCGCGGAGTTGTCCGGATCCCAGTGGGCTGCCGCCGGTTATCTTGCGCTGATGGTGACGGCGGTCGCCTTTGTGCTGTGGTACTCGACGGTCCGCGCCGTCGGAGCCGGACGAGCCGGGCTGCTCACCGGCATAGCACCGCTCGCCGCGGCGGTCGTCGGCGCCGTCTCGGGCAGCGGCATGCCGAAACCGTCGGTGTGGCTGGGCATCGCCGTGCTGATGCTCGGCCTGGTCGCCGGCCTGCGCCCGCACGCCGTCCCCGCCCGGGACGTCACGACCGAGGAGCGGCCGGCCACGGCGGATTCCTCACCCTCCTCGACGCGGTCCAGTTAGCGGCCCGCCCTCGAGGGGAGGGCGAGCAGCCCGGCTCCCGCGATGTGCGACGTATGTACCTTATGGTGGATTCCGGCGGAGGCCTCCGCGGACGGGATGGAGTTGAGGCCGTGGCGTTCGCGGAGTCGGCCGGCGGCGGTGAGTCCCCACCGCCCCCCGAGTCGGCCGCTCGGTCCGAGCGACGGTCCTGGGCGCCGCTGCTGGCGGTGTGCGCCGGCTACTTCATGGTGATCCTGGACGTGACGGTCATCAACGTGGCCGTGCCGGTGATCGGCCGGGAACTGTCGGCCTCGCTGACCGGCATCCAGTGGATCACAGACGGATACACCCTGGTCTTCGCCGGATTCCTCCTGACGGGTGGTGCACTGGGCGACCGGCTGGGCAACCGCCGGGTCTTCTGCTCGGGCGTGGCGGTGTTCACCGTGTCCTCGGCCGCGTGCGCGCTCGCACCGAGCACCCCCTTCCTGGTGGTGGCCCGACTGGTGGAGGGGCTCGGCGCGGCGCTGATCGTGCCCGGTTCCCTGGCCCTGCTGCAGCAGGCCTATCCGGCGCCGGCCGCACGCTCGCGGGCCTTCGGGCTGTGGGGTTCGATGGCGGGCATCGCGGCCTCCGCCGGGCCGCTGTTGGGCGGGCTGCTCGTCTCCACGGTGGGCTGGCGCTGGGTGTTCCTCATCAACCTGCCCGTCGGTGCGGCCTGCCTGGCACTGACGCTGCGGCATGTGGCGCGCTCGCCCCGGCGCGCCGCACGGGCTCTGGACTGGCCGGCGCAGTGCGCGGTGGTGGCGGCGGTGGCGCTGCTGACCGCGGCGCTCAACGAGGCCGGACGGCGGGGCTGGTCGGATCCGGCCGTTCTCGCCGGGCTGGGCCTGGCCGTGCCGGCCGCCGCGGCGTTCGCGGTACGCGAGCGGCTGGCCCGGTCCCCGGCCATGCCGTTGAGCCTGTTGCGCTCCCGTGCGATGACCGGCGGAGCCGTCGTCGGCCTGCTGTTCAACTTCGCCTTCTACGGCATGGTGTTCACCGTCAGTCTGGAATTCCAGCATCAGCGTGGCTTCAGCGCTCTCGGCACCGGGCTTGCGCTGTTCCCGGCGGTGGCGATGACCATGTTCGCCTCCGCCCTGTCGGGGCGGCTGACCCGCCGCACCGGCGACCGCCCGCTGGTCGTGTCCGGCATGCTGCTGGCCGCCCTGGGACTGGCCGGCTGGGCCTTCGCGGGAGCCGACCCCGCCTACCCGCTGCTGGTGGCCCCGATGATGGCCGCGGGGTTCGGCACCTCCTTCGCCCTCACCGGATCGACCGCCACGGTGATGGGTGCCGTACCCCCTGCGTACTCGGGGGCCGCCTCCGCCCTGTTCAACACCACCCGGCAGGTCGGCAGCGCCACCGGTGTGGCGCTCGGCGGCAGCCTGCTCGCCACGGCCACCGACTACAACGCCGGGCTGCGCACCAGCATGGCCATCGGTGCACTCGCCTACCTGACCGCCGCAGGCCTCGCGTGGCTGTGCGTGCCGGTGAAGTCCGAGAGGCCGTAGGCGATTGCAGACCGTCGGGCCGGACGGGGCAGACCACTGCGTAGTGCGCCTCCTGCTCGGCTCGGGCCCTGCGGGATTCCCGGAAGAGAGCAGGGGTCATTACCGCCCATCTGTCAAGATGGCGCCCGTATGCGCAGGTTACGCCGCAACCTCGTCAAGTACGCGTAATGCGTCGCGAGTTACTGGGCCTGGACGCCCAGACGGTCGCGACTTTCTATGCGAAGATTTGAACTGACCACGAGAAAATCATTAGAGTCTCAACTCGAACCTCCGCTCGGTTGATCACTCATGGGGAGTGACGGTGGAGGGGCACCGCCCACCGGCGTGTCGGTAGGCGGCTGAAGGAAGAAGGAGCTCGCCTCCGTGGCGTCCCACCGTCGACCCAAGCAGCCGAGCCGCGCACGGGTGACCGTGCTCACCACCGCAGCCGCCGCGGCCGTCGCTTTCAGCGCGCAGGCCGCCAACGCGGCGCCCACCGAGAAGCCGAGCAAGGACGAGGTCAAGGCCAAGGTCGACGCCCTGTACGAGCAGGCGGAGCAGGCCACCGAGAAGTACAACGGGGCCAAGGAGAAGCAGGACAAGCTGGAGAAGGAGATCTCCACCCTGCAGGACAGGGTCGCCCGCGGCCAGGAAGAGCTCAACCAACTGCGCGACGGCATCGGCACCATGGCCAGCGCCCAGTACCGCACCGGCAGCATCGACCCCTCCCTCCAGCTCTTCCTCTCCTCCAACCCGGACGACTACCTGGACAAGGCCTCCACGCTCGACCAGTTGAGCAGCCAGCAGGTCGAAGCGCTGAAGAAGATCCAGGAGAAGCAGCGCGAACTGGCCCAGGAGCGGCAGGAAGCCACCGACAAGCTCAAGGACCTCGCCGCCACCCGCACCGAACTGGGCAAGAAGAAGAAGGAAGTCCAGGGGAAGCTGGCCGAGGCGCAGAAGCTCCTCAACAGCCTCACCGCGCAGGAGCGGGCCGCCCTCCAGGCCGACCAGGAACGCGCCAGCCGTGACAGCCGGCGCGCCACCCTGAACGTCTCCGTCGGCGTCGGCTCGGGCCGGGCGGGTGCCGCCTTCTCCGCCGCTCAGAGCCAGCTCGGCAAGCCGTACGTCTACGGCGCCACGGGCCCCTCCTCCTTCGACTGCTCCGGCCTCACCTCCTGGGCCTACGCCCAGGCCGGTGTCTCCATTCCGCGCACCTCGGAGGCGCAGGCGAACACCGGCACCCGCATCTACAACGTCAGCGACCTCAAAGTCGGCGACCTCGTCTTCTTCTTCAACGACCTCCATCACGTCGGCCTTTACGCGGGCAACAACCAGATCCTGCACGCTCCGCGCACCGGCACGGTCGTCCGCTACGAGTCGATGAGCACGATCGGCGGACCGTTCATGTTCGGCGTCCGCGTCTGACCCGTCCGCTGAGGATCACGTCACGCCCCAGGAACGAGCGGACCGGCGCCGGCACCGCGCACGAGCACCCGCGAAGGCGACACCGCGGACGATCACCGCGAGGCGACGTCGGCGGGAACCGGGCGCCTGGCGCCCGGTTCCCGCCTCAGGCCGAGGCAGCAGCGCGGCCGTAGGTCTTCACTTCTCGACGCTGGACGTCGGCTGCTCGGGGATGGCCGCCTCCGGTGGCGGCTCGGGTGGGGGGAACAGAAAATCCTCGAGGACGCCCAGCGCGAACATGAGCAGCATGAGCAGTACGGGGACAAGCAGAGCTATCGCGATCACGACGCCTCCCGAGGGAGTAGTGATCGAAGCGGTGATGCATCGCTGGTTCAAACCCAGCGTGGGGTCGGTCGGGGGACACCGCACCTCCGGGAGCGTGACGGTGTGGGCCGATCGAGTGATGTCCCGTGGTGCGGATGCGGGACCGGACGCGCCGAGGCGATGCTGGGTGTGCGTCCCCGGTCCGGGCACCACCTGATCAACCCGCCCTGCTGGAGCCCTCGCAGGCTGAGGGCGAGCATCCGCTGGCTGCTCACCGGCAGTCCGCTGCTTGCTCGCCGGTGGCGAAGCGGGCGGGACGGCCGCCGCAGCGATGCCGGGCACGCTCGGCCCACTCCGCAGAAGGGATGCCGACGGCACACGACGTCGTTCCCGTTGACTCGACGTGCGGGAGGTACGCACATGCGCGGTGGCTTCGGCGTACGGTTTCCGGTGCGGGTGGGCGCGGCCCTGCTGTGCCTGGCGGTGACCTGGATCCATGTGCGGGACCAGGGGGGTATCCCCGGCGACCGGACTCCTCGCTATGTCGGCATCGGCTACTACCTGCTGGAAGCCGCCGCCATCCTGTGCGCGCTCCTGCTCCTCGCAGCCCGGCCGGGGGCGCCCCTGCGCACGGCCTGGCTGCTGGCGCTGGGCGTCGGGGTCGGCCCGGTCGCCGGATACCTGCTCTCACGCGGTCCCGGCCTGCCGGACTACGGCGACGACCGGGGCAACTGGCTGGAGCCGCTCGGACTGGCCAGTCTCGCCGTGGAAGGACTGCTGATCGTTCTGGCGGCGACCGCACTGCTGACGGACCGGCATGCGCCGCCCCGGCCCCCTCAGCCGTCCGGCCGCGACCACCCCTAGCCTGTCCACGACTGCGCGCGTGAGTACGACTGCGCGCGGGAGTGGCCGTGCGGGCGGTGCGGCATCGCCCAGTACGGCACCCCGCATGCCGAGGCCCGCGGCCAGGACGTCGTCCGCGACTTCGACTTCGGCGAGGCCCTCGAAGAGGCCCGACCGGGTCGCATCGGTGACCTTCGACGCCCATGAGGCGTCAGCGGCTCACGAAGGGACACGCCCCATCTGCCGCAGGATCTCGAACGCCTGGGGCAGCATGGCGGCCGGCCGGTGGCTGCCCGCGGCGCGGCGGCTGCGCTGGGTGCGCAGAACGGCGCGGACGGTTGCCAGGGCGGCGCCGGCGATGACGGCGGCCTGCAGATCGGCGTCCGGCGTGTCGGGGGCCAGCCGGTCGAGGACGAGGCGGGTGAGACGCTCCTCGAACTCGGTGAAGGCGTGAATCATCCGCGCCGCGATCACCTGCTCGGTGCCGTCCAGGGGATGGGTGAGGGCGGTCAGGCTGCTGCTCTGGAAGGGCGCGGCTGCGGCCAGCAGCGCGTGGTGGACCGCGTCGAGGGGCGGCTCGTCCGACGGGCGCTGTGCAAAGGCGTGTTCGACCGCGGCGAACAGTTCGACGCCGTCGGGCAGGAGCAGGTCCTCCTTGCTGTCGAAGTAGCGGAAGAACGTGCGGGGGGACACGTTCGCGCAGGCGGCGATGTCGGCGACGGTGGTGTCGGCGAAGCCGCGTTCCGCGAAGAGCCGGGCGGCACAGGTGCGCAGCCGTTGCCGCGTCTCGTCCTTCTTGCGTTCCCGCAGTCCGGGGGTCGGTGACGACTCGTGTCGAGTGGACATGGCGTCAGCGTATCCTGTCACCTTCGACAAATGGCACTTCTGACAGATGGCAGTCGTGACACTTTTGGTCTAGTGTCACCGCCATCTGCCCCTCCGCCCTCTGCCGGGAGCCCTCCGTGCCTGCTCGATCCGACACCGACGCGCCTGCTCTTCCCACCTCCGATCGACCGGCCGGCGCTCTCACCCGGCTCGGCGGCCGGTGCGCACGCCATCCCCTCGTGGTCATGGCCGCCTGGGTGCTGGCCTTGGCGGCGGCGCTGGCCGGCCGTCACGCCGTGGCACCCGTGTTCAGCGACCAGGTGAGCCTGTCAGGCACGCAGTCCGGCACGGGTGCGGACCTGCTCGCCGCTCACTCACCCGCCGCCGGGGCCTCCAGCGGCCGTGTCGTGTTCCACAGCGACAGCGGTGCCGTGGCATCGGACCGCTCGGTGAGCGGTTCGGTGGCGAGCCTCGCGCACCTGCCTCACGTGACCTCCGTCTCCGCTCTGGCGGTCAGCGACGACGGACGGACCGCCTACACCACCGTGCGGTTCGACGTGGAGGCCAAGGCTCTCGGCCACGCCTACACCCGCCAACTGGACCGGGCGACACGGCCGGCCCGCGATGCCCACCTCCGTGTCGCCTACGGCGGCGACCTGGACCAGGTCACGAGGCAGCCCGCCGACGACCGGGCCGCCGAACTGGCCGGCATCCTCGCCGCCCTGCTGGTGCTGCTCCTCGCCTTCGGCAGCGTCCTCGCCGCGCTGCTGCCCCTGCTCTCCGCCCTGATCGCGGTGGGCACCGGGCTCGCAGTCGTCGGCGTCGTCGCCGGCACCGTGTCCTTCGCCACCTCCGCCCCGACCCTGGCCAGCATGATCGGTCTGGGCGTCGGCATCGACTACGGCCTCTTCCTGACCACCCGGTTCCGCCAGGACCTGATGGACGGTCATGACCCGGTCTCGGCGGCCACCCGCACCACCGCGTCCAGCGGCCGCGCCGTCCTGGTCGCCGGGGTGACGGTCATCGTGGCCATGCTCGGCCTGTACGCCTGCGGTCTGAGCTTCATCGGCAAGCTCGGCCTGGCGGCCTCCCTCGCCGTCGCGATCACGATGACCGCCGCCGTCACCCTCGTGCCCGCCGCTCTCGGCCTGACCGGTCGCCGCATCGACCGCCTCGCCGTGCGCCGGCCGACGGCCGAGACCTCCGGCGAGCACGACGGATGGCATCGCCACGCAGCACGCATCGCCCGACACCCCTGGGGTTACCTCGCCGTCGGCACAGCGGTTCTGGCCCTGCTCTCCATACCCGCCCTCTCCATGCGGCTGGGGCACGTCGACGCGAGCGCCGACCGGGCCGGAACCACCAGCCGCACCGCCTACGACCTCATCGCCGAGGCGACCGGACCCGGTTTCGGCCCCGGTGCCGACGGCCCGCTGACCGTGGTGATCGACCTCGGCGCCGACCGCTCGGAAAGGGCCCGCCTGGCCACCACCCTGCAGGACGCCCTGGAGAACACCGCCGGCGTCGCCCAGGTGACCACGCCGACGTCCACCCCGGACGGCGGACTCCTGACCACCACCGTCACCCCGGTCCACGGCCCCCAGGACGCGTCCACCACCGCCTTGGTGAGCACGCTGGCCCGCGACACACTCCCCCGCGCCCTGCACGGCACGACCGCCCACGGCTACGTCACCGGCACCACGGCCGCCCAGGTCGACTTCCGCGACACCGTCCAGCAGCGCCTGCCCGTCATCATCGCGACCGTGCTGGCCGCAGCCTTCCTCCTGCTCACGACCGTCTTCCGCAGCCTGGTCATCCCGCTGAAGGCCGTCCTGCTCAACCTGGCCACCACCACGGCCAGTTACGGCGTCCTGACCGCCGTCTTCCAGTGGGGCTGGGGCAGCCGCCTGCTCGGGCTGCACGAACCGGTGCCCATCGAGTCGTACGTCCCGATGATGATGTTCGCCATCGTCTTCGGGCTCTCCATGGACTACGAGATCTTCCTGCTGTCCCGTATCGCCGACCTGTGGCGCACCAGCGCCGACAACACCCGCTCCGTGGGCTCCGGACTGGCTGCCACCGGCCGCGTCATCTCCAGCGCCGCACTCATCATGACGGCCGTCTTCCTGTCCTTCACCACGTCGCCCACGGTCGTCGTCAAGATGCTCGCCCTCGGCCTCGCCGTGAGCGTCGTCCTCGACGCCACCCTCGTCCGCCTCGTCCTGGTGCCCTCCAGCATGTTCCTCCTCGGCCGCGCCAACTGGTGGCTCCCCGAGTGGCTCGACCGCCGCCTTCCCCGTCTGCACGCCTGAGGCGTACGGCGAAGCAGGGCATGAGCAGCGCATGAGCAGGCCCGAAAACAAGGGAAGTCGTCGCCGTGGTGGATGCGCTTTACCACCTCTGTACGTGCTGTCCTACTGACAGCCATGCGGGGCGATCAGACTCCCGCTCGCGCGCCATGGTGACGCGCGACGAGGAGGGGACGATGAACCACCGTCTGGGAATCGCGACCGCGGCGGCCACAGCCGTGGTCCTGTCCCTGGCCGGCACTGGCCCGGCCAGTGCCAAGGCGCCGAAACTCCGGGCCCGCGACGACGCCTACACGGCGCACGCCGGGCGGACGCTGACCGTCGGTGCGCGGCACGGCGTACTGGCCGACGACACCGGCAGCCCGGCGACCCTGGTCGCGCACACGCAGCCCGCCCACGGCTCGCTGACGCTGAACCAGGACGGTTCGTTCGGCTACACCCCCGACGCCGGTTTCCACGGCACCGACTCCTTCACCTACAGGATCAGCGACGCCGTGCGGCTGTACCAGACGCACCTGAAGCCCCTCGCCGTCATCGGCGGAGTGCCGGTCACCGCGGGGGCGTACGGTTCTTCCCTGTACCCGGTGCCCGGTTCGAAGGACGAGTTCTACGGCCTCACCGACCGGGGCCCCAACGTCGACGCGCCGAACGGCGACAAGGTGCTGCCGCTGCCGAAGTTCGACCCCGCGATCGGGAAGTTCCGGCTGAAGGGCACCAGGGCCGTGCTGAAGCGGACGATCCCGCTCCGCGCCGCCGACGGCACCCCGTACAACGGGCTCGTCAACTCCCGGGCGAGCACCGGCGAGAACCTCGTCGACCTGAACGGCGCCGCCCTGCCGCACTCGCCCTACGGCTACGACTCCGAGGGCCTGGTGGCCCTGCGCGACGGCACCTTCTGGGTGTCGGACGAGTACGGGCCCTTCATCACGCACTTCGGCCGCGACGGCCGGGCCATCGAGCGGCTGTCCCCCTTCGACGGTTCACTGCCCGCCGAACTGGCCAACCGCGTGCCCAACAAGGGCATGGAGGGGCTGACCGTCACCCCCGACGGCAGCACCCTCGTCGGGATGATGCAGTCCGCGCTCCAGCAGCCCGACCTGCCGGGCAGCGTCAAGGTCAAGAACGTCACCACACTGCGGATCGTCACGTACAACCTGCGCACCCGTGCCACGCACGAGTACGTGTACCTGCTGGACGACCCGAAGACGAACAGCGGCGCGGTCAGCGAGATCACCGCGCTCAGCAGCACCCGCTTCCTCGTCGACGAGCGGGACGGGAACGTCGAACCGGGCGCGTACAAGAAGCTGTTCGCCATCGACGTGTCCAAGGCCACGGACATCGGCCCGTCCGCCACGGTGCCGGGCGCGGTGTACGACGCGGCCAGGGGCGGACTGCTCGTCGGCTCGGCCCAGCGGACGGTGGAGGCCTACGTGGGCGCCGGCAACACCGCGGCCGCCACGGCCGCCCTGCAGTCGGCCGGCATCACGCCCGTCGCCAAGAGCCTCTACCTCGACCTCGGCGGCCTGGTCGGCGGCCTCGACCCCACGGGTGGTTTCTTCGGCCACGACAAGGTCGAGGGCGTCGCCACGACGGACGGCGGCCGGACCATCGTCGTCAGCAACGACAGCGACTTCGGCGTCGACGGAATCTCCGGTTCGACCCCGGCCCCGCCCTACGCCCTGCACCCCAAGCTCCTCCCGGACGGCAAGCAGGACGACGGCGAGTACCTGGCCATCGACACCACCCGCCTCCCCGCCGCGACCAGCACGGCGACCGTCGAGATCACTGTGAAGTGACCTCGGGGCCGCAGTACCCCGACGGCACCGGCGACCAGGGCGCCGTGCTCCGCCTCACGGGTGCCGAGGAGGTCGAGCCGCTCGCCCAGCCCGGGTGCCGGTGCTGACCCTGTGCACGCCGCGGGGGGGGGGGGGGGCGGGGGGGGGGGGGGGGGCCCCCCCACCCAACGTTGGGTTCCTCCTGGTTGCCTGGGGGGGGGGGTTTCGGAACCCACCTCCCCCGGTGTTTGGGTTTGTGTGGCGGGTTTTC
>NZ_JBVHTR010000044.1:0-11022 GCF_055565775.1 Streptomyces sp. NPDC028331
CCTCATGACCCGCCGCCTCACCCACGAAGCCACCACCAACTGGCGTGACAGCTAAGCCAAATGAAACAGACAACCGAGAACCAAACGCTCACTTAAACCGGGTCAGGTTATTGATGGCATGTGAGTGATGTGAGTCATGCGGGTCGAACCTCGGTCCACGCGTCGGATCTGACCAGTATTCAGTCTCGACCCCACCGGCCCGCCGCTGCCAGCATCGCCGGTGGCCCATCAACCGCGGACCAGGGGGAAACATCCATGGCCGGCCGAACCCGCACCATAAGGAAGATCGCCACCGCTTCCGCAGCCGCTGCACTGCTCACACTCTCGATCAGCGCGGGAACCGCCGGCGCCAGCACGCCCGAGCCGTTCGCCGACCAGGCCCGCGCCGCGCATCTCACCCCCGCGCAGGACGGCGCGCTGCGCGCCGAAGTCGCCAAGTACCTCCAGCGTAGCGGCGGCAAGCAGATCTCCCTCAACGAGATCAAGGTCGACGACAAGCGCACCATCCGCGTCGCCATCCCCGGCGAGGCGCACCCGCGCACCTTCACCGACCACGGCAGCACCGCCCCCGCCTACAGCAGCATCTGCAACCCGTACGCCGAGACCCAGAACGGCTACTTCTGCGCCTTCAGCGGATACGGCTTCACCGGCAGCGAAGACCCGATGTACTACTGCCACTCCTACGCCATGAACTACACCGGCACCGGATCCTGGGTGAACCGCCAATACGGAACCCACGTTGCGAAGTTCTACGGCAAGCACGGCGACTACATCGACCAGAGCCTCCCGCCGATCTCCGCCGCCAACTCGCAGAACTGGTACCACGTGTGGACGGTCGTCCCCTGCTGAACGTGCCGCCGAAGAACGATGCTTTAACCCTCGAAAGGGCTCGGCGCGGGCAGCCGGGGAGGCACGCCGCTGAGCGATGTCGTCCACGCCTACATCCAGGCGGTCAGAGGATCGATGCAAGGGCAGACGTTGACCCCCGTCGCCTCGCTGAGACGTCGCTACCGACGCTCAGGAGGGCTACGCCCCGGGCGGCGGAGCTGCCAGGACAGGGCGGCCGGGGCAAGGCGGACGGTACGCGGCCGGAGTGTCCGAAGGCGAGTGAGGACCGAGAAGAGGAAGGCCGGCGCCTCCACTTCCTCCCCTCGGCCGGCGCCACGAAGCCGACGTCCCGATCGCCGAGGGCCGGGACGTGCCGGGCGTCATACCGCAGTGGGCGGGTGCCGATAGATGTCGGCCAGAGCGTCGATCGTCTGCGCCATCCGTGCCCTCAACTCGGTGGGGGCCACGACCTCGGCCTCCGCGCCAAGCCGTAGCAGCATGCCGACGGCGTGATCGACGGACTCGGTGGGGATGACGACCTGGATGCGGCCGTCGGGACCCGGCGGACCGGCGCTGTCCCGGGCGGCGTGTGCCACTGCTGGTTCCATGAGGTCGGGCAGTTGTTTGAGGATCCCCGGCGAGAGCCGTACCACCGCGTCGCCCTGGTGGCGGCGGGCATCGAAGTCTGCCAGATAGGACTGCCAGTGCGCGGCCAGGTCGAAGCCCGGGGGATGCTCGAAGCGGTCCTTCAGTACCTGGATCCAGAGGATCTGGGAGATGCGATAGGTGCGTACCTGTTCCTCTCGGCCCGCCACCAGGTACCAACGACCGGATTTGAGCACCAGACCGTAGGGCTCCAGCGTCCGGGTCACTTCCTGGGGAGCCTTCCACCGCCGGTAACGGATACGGATGCGGTGCTGCCGCCACACGGCGTCAGTCACGGCGGCCAGGTGCGGGGTGGGATCCGTTTCGGCGTACCAGCCAGAGATGTCCAGGTGGAAGCGCTGCCGTATCTCGCCGGTCCGGTCGCGTAGTTCGTCGGGAAGCGCGGCCCTCAGTTTGAGCTGGGCGGCGGCTAGCACGGTGCCGAGCCCGAGGTCCGCGGCCGGTCCGGGCAATCCGGCCAGGGAGAGCGCCTCCGCCTCCTCGCCGGTCAGTCCGGTCAGCCGGGTGCGGTAGCCGTCGACCAGCCGGTAGCCACCGTCGTGGCCGGGATCGCCGTAAAGGGGAACGCCGGCGGCAGCGAGAGACCCCATGTCCCGGTACACGGTGCGGACGGAGACCTCCAGCTCGTCGGCCAGCTGCTGTGCGGTCATCCGGCCGCGGGTCTGAAGCAGCAACAGGACGGACAGCAGTCTGCTCGCACGCATGAGGAAAGTCTGCCGTAGTCCCCTGACACGGGATGTCAGGGGAGCCGGTCTAGCTTTCCGGCTGGGCGTAAGCCCGACGCACGGGACAGACCAAAGGACACCTGCACATGAGTACTCCATCCCCGGGCCAACCGGGTATCGGTGATTTCGACTTCCTGGTGGGCGCCTGGGAGGTGACGAACCGGCGGCTCCGCGCACCACTGACGGGTAGCACCGAGTGGGACGAATTTCCGGCCACAGCGGTGTGCCACAGCACTCTGTTCGATGGAGCCGCCAACCTCGACGAGATCAGCTTCCCGACCAAAGGCTTCAGCGGCCTGACCCTCCGCTTGTTCGACCCCGTTCGTGCGCAGTGGTCACTGAACTGGGTGAACAGCCGTACCGGGCTGCTGCAACCGCCAGTCGTCGGCCGGTTCCACGACGACGGACACGGCGAGTTCTACGGCGAGGACGCCCACGAAGGCACCCCCGTCCTGTGCCGCTTCATCTGGTCGCAGATCACCTCGGTATCGGCCCACTGGGAGCAGGCGTTCTCGACCGACGGCGGGCGGAGCTGGGAAACCAACTGGACCATGGCCTTCCGCCGGACCGGGAAGGGTTCGGCATGACCAGGGCGCCAGCCGCGCAGGAACTTTCGGCTCAGCCAGCCGGGAGACTGACCGTCTGGCAGGGGGCCGCACTGTACATCGGCGCGGTCCTGGGCACCGGTGTGATCGCCCTGCCCGCACTGGCGGCACGGGCGGCTGGCCCGGCCTCGCTGCTGGCCTGGCTCGCACTGGTCCTGCTGTCGATTCCCCTCGCGGCCACGTTCGCCGCGCTGGGCGCCCGCCACCCGGACGGCGGCGGCGTCTCCACCTACGTCCGGCATGCCTTCGGCGCACGAGCGGCGGCGGCGGTCGGCTGGTGCTTCTACTTCGCCGTACCCGCCGGTGCCCCGGCAGCGGGCATGTTCGCCGGCGCATACGTCGCGACCGCGGTGGGCGGCGGCCGACGCACGGTGGTGGTCACAGCGGCGGTACTGCTGATGCTCGTCGCGGTGGCCAACACCTTAGGTCTGACCGTCACCGGCCGTATGCAACTCGTGCTCGCCGTTCTTCTCGTCGCGCTCCTGCTGGCCGCCGTGGCCACCGCCCTGCCGCACGCCCACATGCGGAACCTGCATCCGTTCGCGCCACACGGCTGGCCCGCGATCGGCTCGGCCGCGGCCCTGCTGGTGTGGAGCTTCGCAGGCTGGGAGGCCATCACCCACCTGGCAGCCGACTTCCGCCGTCCGGCGCGCGACCTGCCCCAGGCCACCGCCCTGGCGGTCGCCGTCGTCGGCGTGCTCTACCTCGCCGTCGCCGCCGCCAGCGTCCTCGTCCTCGGCCCGGCCGCCGGCACCTCCGACGCCCCGCTGGCCGAACTGCTCGCCCTCGGCATCGGCGGAACAGTCCATGCGCTCGCCGCGGCCACCGCCGTGCTGCTCACTCTCGGCACGATGAACGCCTACTTCGCAGGCGCGGCGAAACTGGGCGCAGCGCTCGGCCGGGACGGCGCGCTGCCCGCCTGGCTCAGTCAGGGCAGCAGCGCCGGCGAGGTGCCACGCCGCAGTCTGGCAGTCGTATCGGGGCTGTCGGGACTCGCCCTCACCGCCACCACGGTCGCCGCTGTCGGCCCGCAGCCGCTCGTCCTGCTCACCACCGGGTCGTTTGTGACCGTGTACGCCCTGGGCACCGCCGCAGCCCTGCGCCTCCTTCCCCGTGGCACCCTGCCCCACCGCTCGGCACTTCTCGCGCTTGTCGCGGTCGCGGTACTCCTCGTCATGACGGGCTGGTACCTGCTCTGGTCGCTGATCGTCACAGCGAGCGCACTGTGCTACCTGCGGTGGCGCGGTGAAACAGGCTCTGCCACGTCCTGACCCGGTGGGCGGCTTGCCGTCGGACGGTCCACAGTCGGTGGGCCACCCGCAGCAGACCAGCCGTGCCGGGTGGGCGCATGAAAGCAGGACCTCCGGTGCAGCACGAGGGTCGCCAAGCCAACTCGAGGGCGTCGGGGTGGGGTACGTCCGGCTCGCCGGGACGGGCGTCAAGCCGATCGACCCATCCGCGGGTGGCTGGGCTGTGTCGTGCCCCGCGTGGATCGCACCGGTCGAGGCCTGGACCTCCTGCCCGGCAACTGGGTCCGGCTCGTCCTGCTTCAACGCCCTGCCAGTCCGCTTTCGTAGGCGGCGATGACGAGTTGGGCGCGGTCCCTGGCCCCCAGCTTCGTCAGCAGATGGCTGACGTGGGTCTTGACCGTGCCGACGGTCAGACACAGCTCGGCTGCGATTTCGTTGTTGGACAGGCCACGTGCGATCAGGCCCAGCACGTCGCCCTCGCGGCCGGTCACACCGTCCAGGGTGCGGGTGACCGGGCCGGGGTAGCCGGGGCGGCGGACGTAGGTCTCGATGAGCTTGCGGGTGACGCCGGGTGACAGCAATGACTCCCCGGTGGCGATCACCCGCACGGCGTCGATCAGGCGTGCGGGTGGAGTGTCCTTGAGGAGGAAGCCCGCGGCGCCTGCGCGGAGCGCCTCGAAGACGTACTCGTCCAGGTCGAAGGTGGTGAGCACCAGGACGTGGACGGGCACCGGAGACGGGCCGCCGAACAGCGCGCGGATGGCCTCGATACCATTGAGCCCGGGCATCCGGATATCCATCAGGGCCACGTCGGGGCGCAGTTCGCGGATCACCCTGACCGCCTCGGTCCCGTCGGCCGCCTCGCCGACGACCTGGAGATCGTTTTCCGACTCGAGCAGCACCCGGAACCCGGCCCGCACCAGCGTCTCGTCGTCCACCACGACGACCCGCACCGTCATGCGCCCTCCAGATCGGCGCCCACGGGGAGCCGGGCTGTTCGCTCGTCCGTGGCGTACGGCAGCCGGGCGGTGACGCGAAAGCCGTGCGGCGAGAGCGGGCCCGCGTGAACCTCGCCGCCGTAGAGGGCGGCGCGTTCCTTCATGCCGGTCAGGCCGTGGCCCTCGGTGGTGGGGGTGGTCGTGCGGCCGGCTCCGGCATCGACGACCGTGAGAGCGACCTCGCCCGGCGCGTAGGCGACCGTCGCCCGGGCGTGGCCGGTGCGGGCATGCTTGACGACGTTGGTCAGGGCTTCCTGCACGATGCGGTAGGCGGCGCGGTCCAGACCTCGGGGCAGGGCGTGCGGGTGACCGCTGATCGTCAACTCGACCTGGACACCGGCCCGTCGGGTCTGTTCCAGGAGCGTGTTGAGGTCGTCCAGGCCGCCGGGCAGCCATTCGGCACCGTCGTCATCACGCAGAACACCCAGTAGCGAACGCAGCTCCGTCAGGGCTTGCCTGCTCGTCGTCTCGATCGCGGAGAGGGACTTCGCGGCCTCGTCAGGTCGGCTGCCGATGACGTGGTGGCCGACGCCTGCCTGGACCGCGACGATGCTCAGGCTGTGCGCGACGACGTCGTGCAATTCCCGGGCGATGCGCATGCGTTCCTCGACGAGGAGGAGCTGTGCCCGCTCTTCGGCCTGCTCGACCAGGCCTCGGGTGTAGGCGCGGCCCTGTCTGGTGGACCATCCGATCGCCCAGGCGGCGGCCTCGACGATGAGGACTTGGATCATCCCCGGTCGCCCCCAGGAGTGCCCTGTTATGCCCTGCAGAGGGATCATCAAGGCGAGTTGTGCGGCGCCTGCCACCGCGCCCGCATACGCCGCGACACGCGCGGGCCGGGTGACCGCCACCTCGTACACCAGCAAGGCAGTCGCCATGATCCCCGACAGGCCGACCGCGGCCTCGGTAGCCATCGTCACCGACGCCACCGCCAGTGCCGGCAGTGGCAGCAGCCGCCGGACGGCGACAGCCAAGACCAACGAGCACGTCAGCACGGCCTGCCATGCCGGCCAGCCCGTGCGGTGCGTGCCAAGTGTCCACCACAAGACGTTCCACGCCATCAGGGCCATGGCCAAAAGGACATCCAGCCCGATCAGCTGAGTGAGCGTCAGCCCCCTGCCGGAGGACACCGCGTCATGTCTCACCATCATGCCTCGCACACATCCGACCCTAGCCGGGAGGCTGATCATCCGCCTCTGTCCAGAGACAGAGATCAGTCGGTCAGTCCGTGGCCAGATCCGCGGGGCGGGCACCTTCTGCCAGGGTCGGCCACATGGATCTCTCCCGGACGCCCGCCCGCCGATGGCTTTCCCCTGTGCCCTGCGGCTTCGCCCTGCTCGCCGCCGCGTCGTCCCTGATGTACGGCGGTGATCAAGCGGTGAACGCCTGGGCCTCGACCAACCTGGCCAATATGGGTGATCATCCTGTGGAGGCGCTCATCGCCTCCGCCTTCCTGTTCGGTGCCGATCCCTGGGCCTGTCTGCGCAGCATCGCCCTGACCGGGGCCATACTGGCGTTTCTCGTCATCCGGTTCGGCAACATGCGGGCGGTCGCGCTGATCGCGGCCGGCCAAGTCCTCGGCACACTGGTGAGCGAAGGGCTGCTGGCAGCGCGGATCGCGGCGGGCCAAGCCGACCCGGCGCTGCGTGCGACGATGGACGTCGGCCCGTCCTACGTGATCGTCGCGGCCCTGGCCGCCGTGGTGGCAGCGGGAGCCCGGCGGTGGCACCGGTGGACCGCGCTCGCCGCGCTCGCGGTGCGCGCACCGCACATCACGAGCGGCCTGACCACGCTGGGAGTCACTCCCGTCGGCCACGTGACAGCACTGTCCACCGGCATGCTGCTGGCATGGGGTCTGCGGTCGTCCGACGCCCGCCACCCCCACCTGCACCGACTGACGTCACGCGCAGCACCGCTTCAGACCGGGGGGCGTACCAATGGTCGCGTACCTTCTGTGATCCGGCCACCAGCACGGCGTCGGTTCACACCCCACGACAGACTGGATGGGACGGGGGTAAGCCAAGTACCCCCTTCGAAAACGCACCGGGGCGCTTCCTCCCTGACCGGCACCGCGCCTGTCCCAGCAAGGATGAGGGCTGCTCAGGCGAATGGTCCCACCCCAGCACGGTCCTTGGCCGGGTGATCTCGGCCGGGTGGATGCATGAGTTCAGGGCCCCTTGGTAGCTCGGGTCTGCGACCACTCGAGTGCCAGGAGGCCCTGTTGTTCAGTCTTGCCTGACGGTCCCTGTCTCGTCCAACTCCCGTGTTGATGCTCGGAGGGGGGTGTTGGTGTACGGGGTGGCGGCTGGCCTGGTGTGTTGCTGATGGGTTGAGAGGCCGGGTGAGCGGTTAACAACGCTCGTGATCAATACACCTAGGGCGCGTTATGAAACCGCCCTGATGGGCGGGAGAATCCTGGTGGGCCAGTACAGTCGCGGGCATGGCGAAACCTGTGCTGCGGGCAATCGAAGATGATGGGCGTGCTGTTGATGATCCGACCGAAGCCGCCCTGCACAACCTGCTGGCTGACATGAACCTGCGTCACAGGTTCGTGATCCTGGAAAGGCTCGACCTGGAGCCTGTGGGCCAGCACTACATGCAGGTGTACCTGAGAGACGACATGAGCTACCAGGTGGAGTACCGCGAAGGCGGCGCAGACAAGCACTTCCAGGCTCACGTCCCAAGACCGCATGAGATGATCGGCCCAGAGCCAATCGCCAAAGTGATGATCGACTGGGCGTACGATCGCCAGGGTTGGCGTGAGGCGATGCCATGGGTTCCGATGTCCTGTTAGAGCACCGTCACAGCCACTCGTTGAGGACTGCGACCAGCACGGTCGCCTCGTAGCGGACGGCAAGCTTGCCATACCTCGTGGCCACGGCCCAGTGCCGCTTGAGGCGATCGATCCCGCACTCGACGGCATGCCGCTCGCGGTAGTCGGTCTTGTGGAACTTCGGCGGCCGACCGCCTCGGGAGCCGAGCTTCTTGCGGTTGCGGACCCGGTCCACTGGCACCGGAATGGTCGCTTTGATCCCGCGTCTACGCAGGTAGGCCCGGTTGCGGCGGGAGTCGTACGCCTTGTCGGCTCGCACCTTTTCCGGCCTGGCTGCGGGGCCGCCCAGGACCGAGGCGGGGTACGCGGATCGCTTCCAGGACCGGCTCGAACTGCGGGGAATCGCCCCGCTGCCCAGCCGTGATCAGCACCGAGAGAGAGGCTTCTGCCCCTGCTCGACGGCAAGGTGGATCTTGGTCGTCAGCCCGCCTCGGGAGCGTCCGAGCCCGTGGTCGGCCGGCTCGATGGCAGTACCGCCAGGCGGCTCCTTCTGCAGATCCCCCTTTTCGCCGCCCCGGCGGCATGCTGGTGGGCCCGGCAGATTGTGGAGTCGACGTTCACGTCCCAAGTGATCAAGCCCTTCGCATCCGCCTGGGCCTGGAGCTGGGTGCTGCAGCAACGGCTCAAGCCGGGCCCACTGGCCGTCCGTCAGATCACCGCGCACCACAGCGAAAGATCATCCCCGCCCAAGATCCACTTTCGCAACAGGCCCTAGACGATCAAGTCCGATGTGTTCGATCGCGACGGCCAACTGAAGGGCGGGCGTGCCAGGGACCGAACTGAAGTACGGGAACTTCCGGCGCAGGCGCCGCGTTTCTCCCGCATGCTGGCTATGTGGGGCGCCGCGCTTCCGGCGCTGGCTTTTCTCCTGTTCGTCTGCGGTGCGGCTGAGTTGATGATGCGGCGATTCAAGCGGCGCAGCGTCCTTCACCGCGGCCGCGGTCCTGAGCACCGCCCCTTGACAGGGTCCGCGTTCAACGAATTCGACCTGGTATTCAGCGGCAACAAATCGATCGAGATCGAGCAGCGGCAACATGAAGCGAACCGCCGCGACGACCAGGGCGACGGCGCCCCGCCACGCACCCGTATCGACCTGGCCAGCGGCACGGCCCGCATCGCCCTCCCGCCCGACCGCGAGGCCGTTCACCGGCCGCGCGGGGGTGCGCAGCAACCCTGAGGAGCTCCATGGCAAGCTCCTCTGCCCGGCAGGTGTAAGACCAAGGCGGCTTCCCCTTCAGGGATCCGCACCTCTCTGGCGGTGGCGTGCCACGGCAATGGCATGCTCCTGGCTATGCATGAAGATCGGCAGGGCAGGACAACGGCGGGCGTGTGGGGGCGTATCGCGTGCGCCTGGGCGGTCGCTTTCGCCACGCTTCATTTCTACTGGGCGCTGGGCGGCAACTGGGGTCTGAGTGTCTCGGCCGGGCCCCTGGCCGAGAAACGCCCGGCGTGGTTCGTGGCGGTGGGCCTATGGGGTGTGGGGACGCTGTGCCTCGTCGGCGGGGCGCTGGGATGGCTTCTCGCACGGCCGCGGCCCCATGGCCTGGCCGGACGGGTGGTCAAGGCTCTGGGCTGGTCTGTTTGCGCTGTCCTGCTGGTGCGCGGCATCGCGGTTGAAATGCTGTTGCTGACCGACACAGCGGGCCAAGAGGCAGATGTCAGCCCGGAGCAGCGGCTGTGGACGCTGGTGCTGTGGAATCCCTGGTTCCTGGTCGGCGGTCTCGTCTTCGGCCTGTCCGCTCGGGAGTTCGGGAGAGCGGACGGTCCGAGCAGCGGACCCGCCTGAATGACGCCGGGGATCACGAGCAGACTACCCGAGACACGCTGGCTGCGGTACGCGAACACGCACCTGGCGTCGATGTTCCCGTATCTGCCGCAGCAGTCCGGGTGGTACAACAAGCGCCTCAAAGCCGCGTTGTCGCTGGTGAAGAAGGCGATACGGATGTTCGCCGTCGTCTCATGGGCTCCGACTGTCACAGCCGCAGGGTGAACGAGATCGCTCACACCATGGGAGTGGGAGCAGCGGGAGGCTGTCGGAGGGCGCGGGGCCGGTGCAGCTCAGGCCGCTTCCCGCCGCCGCAGGAGCTGGCCCGTACCGGTCAAATGGAACAGCCGGTCGACGGCCGGAGTGACCGGCCCGGACACAGAAAAGCGCACCCCTGCGTCCTGAAAGTGGCTGCGTGCTGCGAGAAGGATGCGCAGCCCGGAACAGTCGCAGAAGGCGACCTGGCTGAAGTCGGCCTCGACCCAGTGAGCACCGCTGAGTATCGCGGCCCCCAACTCGTCCCCGAGTTGGGCCGCGGTCAGGTGATCGACCTCGCCCGCCACCGACACCACCGTCCGGCTCTGCAGGACGGTGGTGGAAAGGTGCAGCCGCTCGCCAAGCGGGTCGTCAGCGTTGCTGTCCACCTCCTCAGCGTCCCGGCTGTGCGCCCTGACGTCAAAGACTGGTCTTCGAATGACTGCCTGTGGCCGACACCTCGTAGGAGGCACAAGCACCGATGAGCGGGCTGAGCTTCCCGGGGGAGGTGAAACAGCCCGACGAGAACTGCCATCATGAGGCGCGCCGTTGGATGCGTGCCTCGCCTGACTGCCGCTCAAATGTGGTGCAACCTTCCCCAGTCGGCTCACCGGCACCCGGGACTGGGACATGGGCACTGTGAGCTGGTTTGCGGCGTGCGTAGATCGCGGCACTCACGAACGTCAGCCGCTGGACGGTGGTGGACTGTGTGGCCAGGTCGATGGTCGGGGCCG
Source organism: Streptomyces sp. NPDC028331 (assembly GCF_055565775.1). Lineage (NCBI taxonomy): Bacteria > Bacillati > Actinomycetota > Actinomycetes > Kitasatosporales > Streptomycetaceae > Streptomyces > Streptomyces sp. NPDC028331. The sequence goes on from NZ_JBVHTR010000044.1 coordinate 10,660, forward strand.
CCGCGTAGAGGTGGTCGGGGCGACCGGACGGGAATGCCGGCCGGCTGATGGTGGTGCCGGAGACCTCCGGCTTCGCGCCGGGCGTCAGACCGGCCGCGGCCGGTGCCTGCCGGGAGTGGCTGCCGTCCGCGCGATCCGAGCCTCGGGCGTGTCGGTGTCGCTGGAGGTGCCCGTGGCGTTCAGTTTCGGCCCGTTACCGAAGCTGCAGCCGACGGAGGCGGGGTCGAGGCCGAAGCCGCGCGGGACGGGCTTGGGGGGGGGGGGGGGGGGGAGGGGGGGGGGGGGGGGGGGGGGGGGGAAAGGACTCACCCGTCTCGTTTTCCCCTCCTTCCACCGAACAGAAACACACCCACCCCCCCCCCC
>NZ_JBVHTR010000044.1:11032-24561 GCF_055565775.1 Streptomyces sp. NPDC028331
TCGGTTTTGTTCGGTGAAGGAGGTGGCAGGGGAGGGGGGGGGGGGTGGGGAAGAGGCGGGGGGGGAGGGGTTTGGGGGGGCCACCACCCTTTCTGGTGGGGTGCCCCCGCGCGCTCAACCCCTGCATGCGTTGGTCGTTACCAGCCGACGGCGACCAGCAGCCACTGCGGGTTGCTGTGGGAGATGAAGGAGGACTGCCCCGCCACGTCGTCGTAGGGGAAGCCGTAGGCGAGGTTGTTGATGGCGTTGTCGTGCCAGAACTTGGCGTAGTAGTTCGCCGGGGCGGCTTTGTAGTACTGGCTCGGGTCGGCCTGCTGGGAGGCCGGCAGCGTGGCCACGTGACGGTTGAGGGCCGCGCACATGTCGGGGTTGCTCGCCAGGGAGGCGGCGCAGCCGAAGATGTCGGAGGTGGCCGCGTTCACGCCGACGGACTGGGCGTAGGAGGTGAAGTAGTCGGCGTTGGCCCCGCCCGCGCGGAAGCTCGGGTCGCTGCCGGGGGAGATGATGCGGTACGGGGCCTGGGTCTGGGCCAGTACCTTGAACTGGGACGGGACTGCGTCGGTGAAGCGCTGGAACGTGGTGGCGCGGTCCTCGGCGAAGGTCTGCCGGTTCTCGCCGACCTCGACGTCGTAGCCGTCCTTGGTGTGCAGCCGCATGGCGAGTTTGAGGCCGAAGGCGTCGACGCGTGTGGTGTTGCCGTTGAAGACGTTGTTGCCGACCGTGAACTCGATGAAGTCGTAGTAGGGGCTGTTGGGCGAGCCGAGGTAGAAGTACATGCGGCCCGCGGAGTTGGCCGGCATGTCGAGGTAGGGCTGTTCGGCGATGGAGTGCGTCTGGCCGTTGAAGCTCCAGTAGACCTGGCTGTCGGGGTACTTGCCGTTGGTGCGGTTGAGGATCTTCACCTCTACGGCGTTCTGCGCGGGCGGGATGTCGCTGATGCTGCCCCAGAAGCCGTCCGGCGAAGTGGTGCCGCCGCCGGGGCCGTAGACCTGGAACTCCCAGAGGGAGTAGCCGTACTGGGTCGCCCTTGCCGTTCCGTAGACGCGTACGTAGCGGCCGCTGCCGGGGACGGTCAGGTTCTGGGTGCCGCCGGTGGCGGAGGTGGTGGAGTAGACCGTCTTCCAGTTGGCGGCGTCGGTGGAGGTCTGTATCTGGTAGGCCTTGGCGTAGGCGGCCTCCCAGGTGAGGGTGACGCGGCTGATCTGCTGGACGGAGCCGAGGTCCACCTGCAGCCATTGGGGGTCGGAGAAGGCCGAGGACCAGCGGGTGCCGGGATTGCCGTCGACGGCTGCGGTTGCGGGGAAGGAAGCGCTCTCGGTGGAGGAAGCGGTGGCGGGGCGCCCTTGGGAGAGCAGCTGGTCGTCGGCCCGTGCGAGCGAGGGTGTCAGGGCGAGGACGCAGGCTGCGAGCAGGGCGATCACCAGGCCGACCGCCGTGCGGGAGCGCGCGGTACCGGTCGCTGGTCTGCACGTGAGCGCACTTGAGGAAGTCTGCACGGGGGTCTCCGGATGCCGAGTGGGCGGGTGTGGGGGCTGGAGGTACAGGAGGCGGAGAGCGCTCTCGGGGTTTGTACTCCCGCCTCTCCATGGCGTCAACAACTGAAGGCGAAACAAGCGGAGTTCACAGGATCAGGCACGGCATACCTGCGTCTGTCAGACAGGGCCACGTACAGAACCGCCCGGTCTCTTCGGGACCCGTTCAATTGGCCGATCCCAAGCCCTCTTCGCCGTTCACCACTTGATGTGTTTGGTACAGACCTTCTAGGTTCCGGCCGACGGGCTTCATGTGCGCACCCACGCCTCACGTCAGTTGAGCTGGTGTGTCGTCCCCGTGCCCCCTTGTTCCGAAAGGCTGTGATGGTCCTCCATGGCCGGACACCCCCCAACGTCTCACCGCGTTACGGTGCAGCCTCGTCGTGGCCGCGCTGATCACGCCCTTTCGACCGCGCCCTCATCACCCAGCTCGCCCACGACGGCCGTGCCTCCTACCAGACCCTGGCGAGCGACCTCGGCGTCAGCCTCAACACCGTCAAACGCCGCACCGAACAGCTCACCCGACGTGGCCTGCTGCGGTTCCGCTGCGACTTCGCCCGCACCCTCGGTGGTCGGCCCGTCTCGGTCACCCTCTGGGGCAAGGTCCCACCCACCGACCTCCCTGAGATCGGCCACGCCCTCGTCCCCGTCTGCCCGAGACCCGCAACTGCGCCGCCGTCAGCGGCCCCCACAACCTCATCCTCCAGGCCAGCCTGCACTCCGTCAGTGACGTCCTGCGCCTGGAGACCCAGCTGGCCTCCGCTCACCCGAGCCTCGACATCGTCGACCGCGTCATCGCCCTGCGCCAGGACAAGCTGATGGGGCGCCTCCTGGACCCCCACGGCCGCTCCGTCGGACACCGACGAGCCGCCGACTCCTCCACGTGCGTCAGGGCCGAGCGCAGCGCGGCGGTGAGAGCAGATGCGGAAGGGGAACGGGCCATGAAGAGGGCCGGCATCCGACAGCTCAAGATCCCCTGCCGCACTTCGCCCGGAAGCCATCAAGGAACCCCCGCCGGGTGCACACGGGGGTTGCCGACGGAGGCCCCGCCGATCAGGACGCCGATGAAGCCGCCCCTACTCACTTCACGAGCGCGACAGCGGACTGGACACCGTCGACAACATCGCTACCGCACACCGAGATTATGAACACCCGGACCCGTCTTTCATTGATCCTGCGCGCCGAGCACCTCGGCGCGCAGGGCGCCCATTTCTGTGTGGCAACGCGGTCGCATCTGTCCACGCATCACACCCATGCTGTGCAAGACGCGGACACTGCCCCCCTGCGCTGGCGACCGCAGCGACGGCTTTCGGTCAGATGGTCAGGCCGTGCAGCGAAGGCGGCCGCGATGGCAATCCGTTGGGGCCGTGGTCGCACATCTCCCTTCGCGGGCAAGATAATTCACGCCTTATATTTTGATGTATTGACGGCCGGGCGGGCTGCCCCTAGCGTCCGATCCGCATCGCGCCCCACATCGCGACCAAGGAGACACGTGTGACCGACGTTCTCGCCGCGCTCGTCCGCGCACCCCGCCAGCGCAGACGCACGGCCGCCCTCACGACCGCCTTCCTGCTGCCGGCCGCCGCCGGTATCGCGCTGGCTTCCGCCCCGAATGCCGCCGCCGCGAGCATCCCCACCGCTCCCACCACGGTCGTCAACGCAGGCAGCGGCAAGTGCGTCGACGCGCGCGCCGGTGCCACCGGCAACGGCACCGCCGTGCAGCAGTACACCTGCAACGGCACCGGTGCCCAGTCCTGGCAGTTCACCCCGACCGACAGCGGCTACTACCGGATCGGTGTCGCCTCCGCGCCGGACCAGGTCTGGGACGAGACCGGCGTCTCGACGGCCGACGGCGCGCTGACTCAGATGTGGCTCTACGGCGGCGGCGCCAACCAGCAGTGGCTGCCCGTCGCGGAGGCCTCCGGCACGTACCACTTCGTCAACCGCAACAGCGGCAAGTGCCTCGATGTGCCGTCCGCGTCCACCGCCGACAGCGTCCAACTGCAGCAATACACCTGCAACGGCACCGCCGCCCAGTCCTTCACGCTCACCGGCGGTCTGACCCCGCCGCCCAACACCCCGGACTTCGGCCCCAACGTCACGGTGTTCGACCCGTCGATGTCGACGTCCGCCATCCAGTCGAAGATCAACTCGGTCTACAGCACCCAGCAGACCAACGAGTTCGGCACCCAGCGCAACGCCCTGCTGTTCACCCCCGGCACCTACAACGTCGACATACCTGTCGGCTACTACACCCAGGTCGCCGGGCTCGGGTTGTCACCGGACCAGGTGTCCATCACCGGCGGCGGAGTGCACGTCGAGGGGCACACCAGCGACGGCAACGCCACCCAGAACTTCTGGCGCGACGCCGAGAACATGTCGGTGAGCCCCAGCTCGGGGAGCACCATGTGGGCCGTCTCGCAGGCCGACCCGTTCCGGCGCATGGACGTACACGGCAGCATGAAGCTGTGGGACGACACCCACGGCACCAGCACCAACTGGTCAAGTGGCGGCTACATCGGCGACTCGCGGGTCTCCGGCCAGATCAACTCCGGGACCCAGCAGCAGTTCCTCACCCAGGACACCGCCATGAACGGGGGCTGGAGCGGGCACAACTGGAACATGGTCTTCGTCGGCGACACCGGCGCCCCGGCGACCAGCTTCCCGAATCCGCAGTACACCACCGTCGCCCAGAGCCCGGTGATGCGCGAGAAGCCGTTCCTCTACGTCGACAGCTCGGGCAACTGGCAGGTGTTCGTGCCCTCGGTGCGCACCAATGTGCAGGGCCCCGACTGGACGAACGGCAGCGCCCCGGGCACCTCGCTGCCGATCGGCCAGTTCTATATCGTCAAGCCCGGTGACACCGCCACGACGATGAACAACGCGCTCGCCGCCGGCAAGAACCTGATCGTCACCCCGGGCGTCTACCACCTGTCCGCCCCGCTCAACATCACCCGCCCCGACACCGTCGTCCTCGGCCTGGGCCTGGCCACCCTCGTCCCGGACAACGGCGTCACCGCGATCACCACCGCCGATGCCGACGGCATAGACATCGCCGGCCTGCTGATCAGCGCGAACATCACCAACTCCAGCACCCTCATGCAGGTCGGCCCGACCGGCTCGACCGCCAGCCACACCGCCGACCCGATCGTGCTGCACGACGTGTTCTTCCGCATCGGCGGCGACATCGCCGGCAAGGCCACCCAGACACTGGTGATCAACAGCAACGACGTCATCGGCGACGACCTGTGGCTGTGGCGGGCGGACCACACCAACGGCGTCGGCTGGACGACCAACCCGGCCGTCAACGGACTGATCGTCAACGGCAACAACGTCACCGTGTACGGCCTGGCCGTCGAGCACTACCAGAAGTACCAGACCACCTGGAACGGCAACGGCGGCCGCACGTACTTCTACCAGAGCGAGACCCCCTACGACGTCCCCGATCAGTCCAGCTGGACCACCAGCGGAGGGGACCTCGGCTACGCCTCGTACAAGGTCGCCAACTCGGTCACCTCCCACGAGGCCTGGGGCGTGGGGGTCTACGCCTACCTCCGCGACAACCCCTCCGTCGTCCTCGGCCACGCCATCGAGGTGCCTACCACGTCAGCGGTGAAGTTCCACAGCATGGTCACCACGGTCCTGGGTGGAGACGGCACCATCAACCACATCATCGACAACACCGGCAACCAGGTAACCCCCAGCAGCAACGTGGCGTACCTGGTGAGCTATCCGTAAGTCCGGCAACGGACCCCGACGGTACACAGGGTGCAACTCGTCCGTGTCCTCTGCGGGTGACGTGGGCCGGGCAGACCGGCCGGACGAGGAGACCGGTCCGGCGCCTGTGTCGAGATGGCACGGGCGCCGGACACGCAGGGCGGCCACAGGCTCATTTGTTCCCAGGGCCGGTTCACAGGCGGTCGCCCAGAAGCGCGTCAGCACCTCGGGGCAAGAACCAAAGCAACGCCCCTGGGTCGCCAGGGCCAACGCAGCCCCACGACCCGGCACCGGACACCCACCGACCCGGGAGGCGTGCCGGTCCGGCCGAGCCGAATGCCTGTACGTGCTCAAGGCACTCGGCTCGTGCGGTCAGTTCGGCCAGCCGCACCTCCACGTCCCTCTGCGGGACCGCGGCGTTCACCTGCTGCCAGCGCATGGCCGCGCCGGCAAGCACGCAACACGCCCGGAGATGGGCCAGCACGGCGTCCAGACCCTCGGTCGTCTGCGGCGAACGGCCGGCGACGGTGCAGGAGTCCAGTAATTCCCGGGCGTTCCTCTGCGCCGTACCCGGGAACCGGGACCGCAGGGCCTTGCCCGTGGCCAGGTGGTCCCGGAGCGCGGTGCCGACGGTTATCAGTTGGCCCGCCTTCTGGGCGGTCAGGTCCTCGGGTACGGTCACCGGGCGCAGGCCCAGCGCATCCACGGCCCGCGCGACCTTGCGGATGTCGTCGGTGACGGCTGCTACACGCTCGGCCGAACCATCCGAACCCCTCGGCACCGGCATGGACCCGCTCAACGATCTCGGCGAGCGTGCCGGCGTATCCCGGCGCCACGCTCCGATGCCGATGGACCAGGTCGGCCAGGATGTTGCAGACCCGCAGGACTTCCCCGTCGCCGAGTGCGACCCCGGGGAGCTCCGCCGCCCGTGCGTGGTCGTCCACGGTGACTTGCGAGCAGCAGGACGAGCCAGGTCGTTTGAGGACGCTGGCCACCGGCGGTCGCCTGGAAGGCGAAGCGGCGGCGCCGGGAACAGCCGGTCCGGCCGACACGGTTGCATCTGCCGAGGGAACGGCGCCGCACGGGTGGGGAATACGGAGAGCACAAGGTCGGCCGCCCCACCAGGATCCGGGCCCAAGATCGCGGTACGCCCGCCGCAACGCGGACCAAGATGTATTCCTGCAGGAGGACTGTTTTATGACGAACCGGCCCTTGACGCTGATGGCAGTACACGCTCACCCCGATGACGAGGCCACCGGAACCGGAGGGGTCCTCGCGCGGTACGCGGCGGAAGGCATCCGCACGGTTCTCGTGACGTGTACCGACGGCGGTGGCGGTGACGGACCGGGGGGTGTCAAACCGGGCGATCCCGGACACGATCCGGCGGCGGTCGCCTTGATGCGCCGTCGGGAACTTGTGGCGAGCTGTGACGTCCTGAAGGTCAGCGATCTGGAGATGCTGGGCTATGCCGACTCCGGGATGATGGGCTGGCCGAGCAACGGCGCCCCCGGATCCTTCTGGCAGACCCCCGTGGAGGAAGGCGCTTCCCGACTCGCGGAACTCATGCGGCACTACCGACCCGATGTGGTCGTCACCTACGACGAGAACGGCTTCTACGGCCACCCCGACCACATCCAGGCCCACCGCATCACGATGGCGGCGCTGGAGATGACCGCGTTGGCACCGAAGGTGTACTGGACGACGATGCCCCGCTCGATGATGCAGCGGTTCGGCGAAATCATGCGCGAGTTCGGTGAGGACATGCCGGAGCCGGATCCTGCCGAGGCCACCGCGATGGCCGAGATCGGCCTCCCCGACGATGAGATCACCACGTGGGTGGACACCACCGCGTTCAGCGGTCAGAAGTTCGACGCGTTGGCCGCGCACGCCAGTCAGGGCGAGAACATCTTCTTCCTCAGGATGGGCAAGGAGAGGTTCGGCGAGTTGATGGGCATGGAGACCTTCGTCCGTGTCCAGGACGCCACCGGCGCGGCCATACCCGAGAACGATCTCTTCGCCGGACTGCGCTGATCCGCCCTCCGACCGGCCGGGAACGGTGCCGGCGCTGCTCCCGGGCCCACCTGGCCTCGGCGAGCGTGATGGTCTCGGGGTAGACGTCCGCGGGGGCGGTCGTTCGGCGACCTTTGGGCATGCCGAGGGCGTCTTCCTGGCGCCGCCAGGTCGGTTCGCCGACCTGGCGGCGGTGGACCCACCACCACTGTGTGGCCTGGTGGGCGGCTCCGACGAGCGCGTCACCCGCCGGGCCGAACTGGTGCACGAGGCCCAGTGCCGCGGCAGCGCACGGGCCAGCTCCGGCAGGGACGTGGTGTCGATGAGGTAGCCGCGGTGGTCGCCGATGAGGCAGCGGCGGCCGCATCCGCAGGTGTCCACCGGCGGTCGAAGGAGAGCAGCCAGGCGCCGCCTTCGGTCGTGAGGCCGTGCATTGAGCCGCATTCGGCCACTGTCCACGCGCAGCCCTCACCGGCCAGGCCGACTTGCGCCTCGCACCAGGGAGCAACGCAGCCGCACCCCGGGCTCGCCGGGCTCCCGGGTCGTACGCTCCGCTGCCGCGGTCGATCACCGCGCGCCGAGCATCCTGGAACGCGAACGCCGTTTTGTCATCGGCGGCCGCGATCTCCACAACGACCAGCCCTGGTTCCGTCACGTGCGCTTCGTTGATCGGTCTCATGCCTTGCACTCCGGCGAAGCCCTTGATCGAGGTTCGCCGGTCGCAGCATCTTCACTCCATAGAGGTTGCCGCAGGTTCTTGGGCCGTCGGCTGCGTCCGTCCGCACCCCCGTCGTCCACATCTTTGCCGGCCGGTGAGCACCCTTATGGCGGGTGCCGCTACCAGGCGGGCTGTGGGAGTCCTGCCCGAGCAGGCGGCCGGTGGCTGTTACTCACTTTTGGGTGGCGACATGGACGTTCCTAGGTGTATTGATCACGAGCGTTGTTGACGTCGGTCAGGCTTGATCATGGCGAAGACCTCCGGTGTGGTGGAGCTGTCTAGTAGTGCTTCGTTACGTCGAGTGATCTCGCCTGGTGGTGGGCATCTTTGGGGTGTGAAGCTGGGGGAGGTGGAACGGCTCCGAGGTGAGTTATCGGAGTTCGTTGCCGATGTCTTCGGGTCGGTGCCGCGGCGGGATCAGCGGCGATGGGGCGAGTGTTATCTGCGGGGCCTGATGCTGGACGGCCGACGTAAGTCGATCCAGCCGATGGCGGAGCGGCTGCCGGACGGCAACATGCAGGCTCTGCAGCAGTTCGTGAACCAGTCGCCGTGGGACCCGCTGCCGGTCAGGCAGCGGATCGCCCAGCGGTTGTGCGAGGCGATCCGCCCTGAGGTGTGGGTGGTCGACGACGTGTCGTTCCCCAAGTGCGGAACGGCGTCGGCGGGGGTGGCCCGGCAGTACTGCGGGGCCCTGGGCAAGCGCGCGAACTGCCAGGTCGCAGTCAGCGTGCACGCGGCCACCGACACCGCGTCGTGCCCGCTGGAGTGGGAGCTGTTCCTGCCCGAGGAGTGGACCAGTGACCACGACAGGCGACGGCGGGCCGGGATCCCTGACGAGGTCGGGCATGCCTCAAAGACCCGACTGGCGCTCGGGCTGCTGGACCGTCTGGCGGGGCAGGGCCTGGCAGTGCCGGTGATCGTGGCCGATGCCGGTTACGGCCGCAGCGTCTCCTTCCGGCTTGCGCTGGAGGAACGCGGCTGGACCTACGTCATGGCCGTCGACCCGAAGGAGATCGCGCGACCTGCCAACGCCGAGCCGTACCAGCCGGCTTATGGCGGACTGGGACCGCCGACCCTGCCCCGATACCGTCAGGCGCCCCGCTCGCTGCCGGGCCTCGTTGCCGAGGCCGCCGTGTTCGAGCCAGTCACCTGGCGGCAGGGCAGCAAGGGCAGAATGACCTCGCACTTCGCCGTGCTCCAGGTGCGGCCCTCAGGCAAGGAAGCATGCCGCACCGCACAGGAGCAGGCCGGGGGACGCAACCGGTGGGACGGGGTGCTGCCATTGCGGACCCTGCTGGCCGAACGGCCCGCAGAAGCCGACGAGCCGACCGCCTACTGGATGACCAACCTGCCCGCCACCACCCCGATCGCCGATCTGGTGCGGTGGGCGAAGATGCGCTGGCGGATCGAGCACGACTACCGCGAGCTCAAGCACGGTCTGGGCCTGGACCACTTCGAAGGCCGCACCTGGCGGGGCTGGCACCACCACGTCACCCTCGTCACCGCCGCCCAGGCCTTCCTCACCCTGCGGCGGCTCGACCCAAAAGCCCAGATGTCGGCCTGAGCCTCTACCAGGTCCTCGATGTCCTTCAGGACCTGTTGAGGTGCTGGACCGGCACCTGCACCACCTGCGGTCGACCCCTGCCGACCAGCAGAACCAGAGCCAGAACCTAACGAAGCACTACTAGGTCCTGTCCAGCGGATCATGTTCGGGCGGGGCTCGGTAGGTTGGCCGCATGTCTTCTGCACTTGTTGTCGGTTACGACCCGCAAGCGATACCTGGCGTCGACGGAGAGGCTCTTCGCGCGGCGCTCGATGCGGAGCTGGCCCGATTCGGTGAGCACGGCATCGACGCGGCCATGGTGCTGATCGTGTTCGACGAATCGGCCGAGTCCACCCTCGTCGCATCGTTGACCAAGCAGCTGTGGGATGTCGTGGTCGTCGGCGGCGGCATTCGCAAGACCGAGCCACTGCTTCCGCTCTTCGAACAGGTCGTGAACCTGATCCGGCGCCATGCGCCCCAGGCCGCGATTGCGTTCAACACCAGTGGCGGGGACAGCGTCGAGGCGGCACAGCGCTGGCTCTGAATCCCGGCCGAGGATCACGTCCTGAGCCAGAGGCGGATCGCGGCAACGGTAACGGTGCCGTGGAAGACGTAGGCGCGCTTGTCGAACCTGGTGGCCACGGCGCGGGAGTTCTTGAGCGCCAAGATGGTCCGCTCCACTTCGTTCCTGCGCTTGTAGATCGTCTTGTCGAAGCCGGCGGGTCGTCCGCCCCTGCTGCCGCGGTGTTGGCGGTTGGCCCGCTGGTTCTTCGGCTCGGGGATGGTGTGTCTGATCTGCCGTCTGCGCAGGTAGCCGCGGTTGCGACGAGAGGAATACGCCTTGTCGCCGCCGAGATGATCCGGACGGGTTCGGGGACGTCCGCCGCCCAGGCGGCCGACGTGGATGCGTTCCATGACGGGGATGAGCTGCGGGGCGTCACCCCACTGACCCGGGGTGATCAGCAGGGCCAGGGGGCGGCGCCCGCCTTCGCCGGCGAGGTGAATTGCACTGGTGAGGCCGTCCCGGGAACGTCCGAGCCCCTCGGCGAGGCGGTGCTGCCGGGGCGTGCGTCCTCGCAGCAGCCATTTCAGTCGTCGGCGGCGACCAGGAGGGAGAGGACGCCGAGGCGGCGGTCGATGAGCACGAGTTCATGGAACTCGGTGTGGATAGGGCCGTAGTCGTGGTGCGCGTCCTCGGGGAGGGCTCCGAGTGCGTACCGACTCGTCGCCTGGCGGATCGGGGTGTAGACCGCCTCTTGAAGCCTCGCGTCCAGGTCTGGGGGAAGTGGGGCACCACTGGTGGCCCACGTGGAAATCGTGCCCGTCGCGCTCGACTCGTCGACGGCCGCATACGTGCCGGGCGTGATCCGACCTGCCCACCACTGACCATGGCGCGGTTCGAGCCAGACGCCAGCCCCGTCGTAGGTGTCCCGGAACTCCGGGTGGGCGATCAAGGCGGTCAGCAAGTCCTGGTCGGTCGGCGAGCCGGGTGGCAGATGGAAGCGCTTGATGTGAACCCATCGGTATCCGTGACCCTGCCCGTCCGGGAAGCCGAAGTCCTTGAAGTTGATGAAGGGGCTGTCCCAGTGAGTGAGCGCATGGTGCATACCGATCAGGATCCCCCAGCTCCCCGGACGGCCAAAACCCGCGCCGGCCTGGCTGGACATCGCCCGGGAGTTCACCGAGCAATGGACTGACCCTCGCGAACTACTCGCGCTGAACGGCCAAAGATTGCAGGGTAAGCCCTCGTCCGGGATGGCCCGCCGCCACAGCCACACCCCTCGCCCTCGCGCGGACACGTCGTCCCGCCGACGGGGCCTACGGCCTGCCCGCCTGGTACGACGAGCACCATGTGCGCAAAAACGCGGCGGCCGACTTCCTCACCCGTGCCGAGGTCGAGGCGACGATCCGCCGCTACATCGAGGTCAAGCAGGACAGCTAGCCCCTGCGGAACACCCCGCCAACCAGCTGACCCGCGCTCAGTGGCAGACCATGCTCTGGATCGTGAACGGCAGCACCGCACGCGGGACTTGCTGCAGAGCAATCAGGTACCCGACGAGGCCGAGGATCCCACGACACCCGGTGAACTCCTCCTGCGCGAGGAGCCCTTCGCGCGCCGGAAGACGCGCGCCAAGACGGTGCCCTGGCGCGCGCGATACCGCGAACTGCGGCGGCGAGCCGAGACAGGGGAGGCAGCCGGCTGGGACCAGGACCGGGTCTTCACTTCCGGAGAGCGCCGGGTCCGCAGCGGCGCCGCCCGCGAGGCGGTCTTGCTGCGCAGCCAGGGCCGGTGCGAGAACCCCGACCGTTTGCTCGCCCTCCTGCCCTACCGCACTGCAGCGGGACAGCCCCTGCTGGAGATCGACCACATCGACGACCACGCCCAAGGCGGCCGCGACCACCCAAGCGCCGTGATCGGTCGTGCCCCAACCGCCATGCCGACAAGACCCGTGGTGCGGACCGTAGCGCACTGCGGGAGCATCTGAGGGGCGTGGCGCAGGCGCTGGACGCTGCCGTGACGCAGCAGGAGCAGGACGGCCCACGCCCATGAGCCACGCCTGCTCCCGCGGTGAAGACCTCGGTCGTCAGGCGGGTTCCAGGAGACCGACAACGGAAAGCTCGGTCTCGCCGTTGACGAGTTGAAGGGCGACTTCGGCCCGGGCCGCGAGGTCGAGCGGGTCGAAGTCTTCGGCGTACGCGGCGTGCACGATGCGGTCTAGGCCTGCACCGACCAGCGGAGCGGCGGTGCGCAGCGAGGCCTCCATCGCCACGCCTTGGGTGGCGCCGCCGTGCAGGATGATGTTCCGCCTGCGGTACAGGCGCCGCAGCGCGATCCGGAAGGCACCGGCGACGTCCCCCAGCACCGGACGGGGGTCCTGGACCAGGTCGGCCATGCGTTGGGCAGCGGGCCGGTCGCTGTATTTCGTGGAGGCTCCGGTGAAGTCCAGAGCCGAGGCACCGCCCGCGTGCAGCGCAGCGGCGGCCAGGCGGGCGCGCTCCTGATGCATAGCGCAGGCCGCGATGCCCTGGGCGAGCTCGTCTTTCGGGCGGGGCTTGTGGTGGTGCGCGAGGGCGGTGAGCTCGGCGCGGGGCCACGAGCCAGCGATGATCGCCGCCATTCGGTCGGCGGCCACCGCCTTGCCGGACCGCTCGTTCTCCCCCTTGGGATCGTCCGGGTGCGTCAGCAGCGATTCGACGGCGGCCCAGGCACCGGTGACGGCCGGGGCCATCGGACCGCGGTTGACCGCGGCCGCGAGCTCCAGGGCGTCGTCGATCCGCCTGCGTGGTCATCGCCTGGCTGCAAGCGCAGCAGCGCTGTCCGCGATATCCGCCGTGGTGGCGCGCGCGTCATAGAGGTCTTTTGCCCAGGCCCTTGAGGTGGCTGGCGCTGTAATCAAGATCAAGAAGGTGGGAAGCCACCGTGCGGAAGAACCGCTCCGGCTTGACCCGCTCGTCGACCGGCACGTTGACCGCCGCAGCCCACCGCTCCAGATACCCGGACCACACGTGCCCGATGATCTCCTTGAGCCGACGGCGCTCAGGGCTCGGATCCGGCAGCGAGTTCTTCAGCAGGCCGGTGAGCTCCCTGGGCAGGTCCGGCTCTCCGAGCCCCGGCCGGGCCCGATCACAGCATTGAGCTGGATACGCTGCCAGTCGCACGCGGACTGCGACAGCACCCCGTGAGCCTTCCAGTAGCCGGCCTCCCAGAGCTCCTCGAGGGCCGGCACCGAACCTATGTCCCACAGACGGCGCGCCCAGGGCGTGCCTTCGTCGGTGAAAAAGTCCGACATGCGGGCGAGCACGTGCCGGGCGTAGGGATCCGAAGCGGGAGGAGCCGTGACCATCGCAGCACATTGGCCGAGCGGGGGATCATCAACCGCCAGCCGGGCAGGTCCGTGCTACTCGATCACAGACTTACTGGCCCTAACAGAAGTCGTTGATCACGTGACTGTCGGCTTGTCCACTCGTTGGTGTGGTCGTGGGGAAGCGTCAGTCGCGGCCGTGGATC
>NZ_JBVHTR010000045.1:0-23817 GCF_055565775.1 Streptomyces sp. NPDC028331
GTCAACCCCAAGGAGGAAAACCAAGGGACCGAACCCGCATGTGGACAAAGGGGGACACACCCACAGAAAGGGGGAGGGGGGGGGGGGGGGGGGGACCCCCCCCCCCCCCCCCCCCCCCACCCCAGCCGCGCCTAGAACCCGGCCGGCTCCGTGTACACCCCCCACTCCCCCCGCAGCGCGTCACAGATCTCCCCCAGCGTCGCCTCGGCCCGCACCGCGTCCAGCATCGGCTCGATCATGTTGGCCCCGGACCGCGCGGCGGCCAGCATCCCGTCCAGCGCCGCACGCACCGCCCCGTCGTCCCGCGCGGAGCGCCGAGCGGCCAGCACCCGCACCTGCTCCCGCTCCACCTCGTGACTGACCCGCAGGATCTCCAGGTCCCCGGTGACCGACCCGGTGTGGACGTTCACGCCCACCACCTTCTTGTCGCCCTTCTCCAGCGCCTGCTGGTACCGGAACGCGGACTCCGCGATCTCCCCGGTGAACCACCCGTCCTCGATGCCCCGCAGGATCCCGGACGTGATCGGGCCGATCGGGTGCCGTCCGTCGGGGTGCGCCCGCAGCCCCCGTTCCCTGATCTGCTCGAAGATCTTCTCCGCGTCCGCCTCGATCCGGTCGGTGAGCTGCTCGACGTACCACGAACCGCCCAGCGGATCCGCCACGTTGGCGACCCCGGTCTCCTCCATCAGCACCTGCTGCGTCCGCAGCGCGATCTCCGCCGCCTGCTCGGACGGCAGGGCCAGCGTCTCGTCGAGGGCGTTGGTGTGCAGCGAGTTGGTGCCGCCCAGCACCGCCGCCAGCGCCTCCACCGCCGTACGCACCACGTTGTTGTACGGCTGCTGCGCGGTCAGCGACACCCCGGCCGTCTGGGTGTGGAACCGCAGCCACTGCGCCTTCTCGCTCGTCGCGCCGTACACGTCCCTCATCCAGCGCGCCCAGATCCGGCGCGCCGCGCGGAACTTGGCGATCTCCTCGAAGAAGTCGACGTGCGCGTCGAAGAAGAAGGACAGGCCCGGGGCGAAGACGTTGACGTCGAGCCCGCGGCTGAGCCCCAGCTCCACGTAACCGAACCCGTCGGCGAGCGTGTACGCCAGCTCCTGCGCGGCCGTCGCGCCCGCCTCCCGGATGTGGTAGCCGGAGACGGACAGCGGCTTGTAGGCGGGGATGTTGGAGGCGCAGTACTCCATCAGGTCGCCGATGAGGCGCAGGTGCGGCTCGGGCTGGAAGAGCCATTCCTTCTGGGCGATGTACTCCTTGAAGATGTCGGTCTGCAGCGTGCCGTTGAGCACGGAGGGGTCCACGCCCTGGCGCTCGGCCGCGACCAGGTACATGCAGAAGACGGGGACCGCCGGCCCGCTGATCGTCATCGAGGTGGTGACGTCGCCGAGGGGGATGTCCTTGAAGAGGACCTCCATGTCCGCCGCCGAGTCGATCGCCACGCCGCAGTGCCCGACCTCGCCGAGCGAACGCGGGTCGTCCGAGTCGCGGCCCATCAGGGTCGGCATGTCGAAGGCGACGCTCAGGCCTCCGCCGCCGGCGTCCAGGATCATCTTGTAGCGCTCGTTCGTCTGCTCGGCGTTGCCGAACCCGGCGAACTGGCGGATGGTCCACGTCCGCCCCCGGTAGCCGGTCGGGTACAGGCCGCGGGTGAAGGGGTACTCACCGGGCCAGCCGATCCGCTCGAAGCCCTCGTACCTGTCCCCGGGGCGGGGTCCGTACACCGGCTCCACGGGGTCGCCGGAGAGCGTGGTGAAGTCTGCCTCGCGGGTGCGCGAGGCGTCGTAGCGGGCCTGCCAGCGTCGGCGGCCCTCCTCGATGGCGTCAGCGTCCATACCCCCGAATTTACTAGGACGTCCAAGTAAATGTCGATGGGAGACCGCCGTACGCGTCCTCGTACGGCGGTGTGGACCGGGCCTCAGGCCTTGGCGGCCACGGGCTGCGCGTCGGCGACCTTGGCCTCGAGCTCGTGGGTGACCTTGCGCTCCACGAAGAAGGCGGCCGTCGGGATCGTCCCCGCCAGCAGGACCCAGAGCTGCTTGCCGACCGGCCACTTGGCCTTCGAGCCCAGGTCGAAGGCGAAGACCAGGTAGATCACGTACAGCCAGCCGTGGGCGATGCCGACGACACGGGTGAAGTCCGCGGCGCCGTTCACGTCGAGGATGTACTTGGCGATGACACCGAGGGTCAGCAGGACCAGCAGCACACCGGTGACGTAGGCCATCACGCGGTAGCGGGTCAGCACGCTCTTTTTCATGGCTACGAGCGTAACGGCCGGTTTGGGGCGATCTTCGCGCACCCCCCGGCACCCTCACGGGCGCCCGCGGCGGCCCGGCCGGCGCCAGGCACTAGTCCTCCTTGAAGTCCCCCGCAGCGATGCGCAGCGGACGCAGCATCGCGAAGATCTCGGCGCACTCCTCCGCGTCGTAGCAGCCCAGCCCGAAGTCCATCGCCATCAGGTCCCGGGTGGCCGCGTCGCAGACCTCCCGGCCCTTGTCGGTGATGGAGGCGAGGGTGCCGCGGCCGTCGTTGGGGTTGGGCCGCTTCGCGACGAGGCCGGACCTGACGAGGCGGTCCACGGTGTTGGTGACCGACGTGGGGTGCACCATGAGCCGCTCACCGATCTTGGACATGGGCAGCTCGCCCGCCTTGGAGAAGGTGAGGAGCACCAGCGCCTCGTACCGCGCGAAGGTCAGTCCGTACGGCTTCACCACCGCGTCGACCTCCGCGAGGAGGATCTGCTGCGCCCGCATGATCGAGGTGATCGCCGCCATGGACGGCACGTTTCCCCACCGCTGCTTCCAGTGCTCGTCGGCGCGGGAGATGGGGTCGAAGGACAGGCTGAGGGGCTTCGGCACGCCATCGACCTTACCGGCCGGTCACATGCTGGTCAGCCCCGTCTCGCTTTTCGGTCCACAGGCTGTCGCCGGGCGCACACTGGAAGCAGAAGGGGGGACGAACCGAACGCGGAGGTGAGCCATGAGCACCCTCGAAGAACACGTCGACGTCTCGGTCCCGATCGACACGGCCTGGGAGAGCCTGCACCGGGTGGAGAACTATCCCCGCTTCGTGGACGGACTGCGGGACGCCCGCGCGGAGTCCGGAGGCCGCGCGCATCTGGACGTCGAGGCGGGCGGCCGGGCCCGCCGGATCGAGGCGGAGGTCTCCGACCGCGGCGGGGAGCGCGTGATGGAGTGGCACACCACGGGCGAGCCGGAGCTGAAGGGGTCCTTCTCGCTGCAGTCGATCGCCGAGGACCGCACCCGGGTCCAGGCGCGGCTCGCGTACGACCCGGGCACGGTCAGGGAGACGTTCGGCGGACCGAAGGGCTTCGCCCAGGCGAGCGCGATCGAACGGCTGGTCCGCAGCGATCTGGAGCATTTCAAGGAGTACGTGGAGCAGGGGCGCTGACCGGCGGTCTCCGTCGCCGGGCGGTGCGTCAGCCGCCGGACAGGTGGCGCTCCACCGTCTCGACCTTGGAGGTGAGGCCGTCCGTCACGCCCGGGCGGATGTCCGCCTTGAGGACGAGGGAGACGCGCGGCGCCCGCGCCTCGACCGTCGCGACGGCGCGCCTCACCACGTCCATCACCTCGTCCCACTCCCCCTCGATCGAGGTGAACATGGCGTCGGTGCGGTTCGGCAGTCCGGATTCCCGTACCACCCGCACGGCGTCGGCGACGTACTCCCCCACGTCCTCGCCGACGCCCAGCGGCGTCACGGAGAAGGCGACGATCACGCGTTCACGATCCCTTCCTTGCGGGCGCGGGCGGCGATGACGGCGTCCTCGGCCTCCCGGCGCAGCTTGCGCTCGGCGAAGAAACCGCCGGTCGGCAGCACGGAGAGGACGAAGTAGACGGCGGCGGTCTTCAGCGGCCACTTGGTGCGGTTCCAGGCGTCCGCCCAGAAGATCACGTACAGGATGAAGAGGATGCCGTGGACGGAGCCCATCACGGGCACGGCGTTGAAGTCGGTGGTGCGCTTCAGTACCGAGCAGACGAGCAGCAGCAGGAAGGAGACGGCCTCGGGGGCCGAGACCAGGCGGAGCCGGCGGAGGGCGGTGGCGGTCTTTATATCCACGGGGCACCTTCGGTGGGAGGGTCGCTGACGACGCAGTCGCTTTGTGAACGCGCGCACAAGCGCCCGCCCATTGTGACATCCGGGACGCGGCGGACAGGGCACGGGGTGCGGGGTGTCGGCGTCATGCTCATCACCCCCGCGACGGCACGGGGTACCCCTAAGGGTCGGCTCGGGGTGCGGATCCACCGCCGGGCTCTGTCCGCTCCACCCGCGCGGCCGTTACCTTCGCTCCGTGGCGATGTTCCGACTCCAAGGCAGCAAGGTGCTGGCCGTCGACATGACCGGGGACGCCGTGAAGGCGAAGAACGGCTCCATGGTCGCGTACGACGGTCAGATGACCTTCAAGAAGCTCACCGGCGGCGGTGAGGGGATCCGGGGGATGGTGACCCGGCGGCTCACCGGCGAGCAGATGACCGTGATGGAGGTGAAGGGGCACGGGACGTGCTGGTTCGCGGACCGTGCCTCAGAGATCAACCTCGTCGGCCTCCAGGGGGACAAGCTGTACGTCGAGTCGAGCAACCTCCTCGCGACGGACGCCGGCCTGCGCACGGGCACGACGTTCACCGGCCTGCGCGGCGCCTCGCAGGGCAACGGCCTGTTCACGACGACGGTCGAGGGCCACGGCCAGGCGGCGATCATGTCGGACGGGCCGGCGGTGGTGCTCCGCGTCAGCGCCCAGTACCCGCTGACCGTCGACCCGGGCGCGTACGTCGCGCACCAGGGGAACCTGCGGCAGTCGTTCCAGTCGGGCGTGACGTTCCGCACGTTCTTCGGCGAGGGCGGCGGCGAGGCCTTCCAGATCCGCTTCGAGGGGGAGGGACTGGTGTACGTCCAGCCCAGCGAGCGCAACACGATCGCGGGGGATGTGTGACATGGCCTTCCGCGAGGTGAACTCCAAGATGATCGAGGCGACGGTGGTCCCCGGGCAGCGGCTGTTCAGCCAGCGGGGCGCGATGCTCGCCTACAAGGGCGACGTCTCCTTCACCCCCAACATCCAGGGCGGCCAGGGCGGGGTGATGTCGATGATCGGCCGCCGCATCGCCAACGAGGCGACGCCGCTGATGACGGTCGAGGGCAGCGGCACGGTGCTGTTCGGGCACGGCGGCCACCACGTCCACGTGATCGAGCTGACGGGCGACACCCTGTACGTCGAGGCGGACCGGCTGCTCGCCTTCGAGGGCACCCTGCAGCAGGGCACGATGTTCATGGGCTCCCAGGGCGGCGTCATGGGCCTGGTGCGCGGCCAGGTCACCGGGCAGGGCCTGTTCACCACCACCCTGACGGGGCACGGCGCGGTCGCCGTGATGGCGCACGGCGGCGTCTTCGAGGTGCCGATCACCCCGCAGCACCCGGTCCACGTCGACCCGCAGGCGTACGTCGCGCACCACGGCGACGTCCGCAACAAGCTGTCCACGGCGCTCGGCTGGCGCGACATGGTGGGCCGCGGCTCCGGTGAGGCGTTCCAGCTCGAGCTGAGCGGCAGTGGTGTGGTGTTCGTGCAGGCGTCGGAGGAGAAGCTGTGACCACCTACCCGGGCGCGGGTCCCGTCGTGTTCGACCCGATGACGCTGCCGGCCGACGACAACGTCGACAAGTACACCTTCTGCGTGGAGCTCAAGGGGAGCCAGTGGTTCCTGCAGAAGGGGAAGATGATCGCCTACTACGGCTCGATGGAGTTCAACGGCATCGGGCACGGCCGTCTGGACCGTCTCGTGCGCACGTCGTTCCATTCGCCACTGCACGCGAGCGACTGGGTGGTGGCGGAGGGCTCGGGCAAGATGCTGCTCGCCGACCGGGCCTTCGATGTGAATTCGTACGACCTGGACGACGGCAATCTGACCATTCGCTCCGGCAACCTCCTCGCTTTTCAGCCAAGTCTGTCGCTGAAGCAGTCGATCATTCCCGGCTTCCTCACGCTGATCGGAACCGGGAAGTTCGTGGCCGCGTCCAACGGTCCGGTGGTGTTCATGGAACCCCCGATCCGGGTGGACCCGCAGGCGCTGGTCGGCTGGGCCGACTGCCCGTCGCCGTGCCACCACTACGACCATGGGTATCTCAGGGGCGTATGGGGCGGTCTACGTGCGATGACGGGGCTCGGCGGGGTTTCCGGGGAGGAGCACCAGTTCGAGTTCGTGGGGGCCGGCACGGTGCTGCTGCAGTCCTCGGAGACGCTGATGGCGGAACAGGCGACGGGAGCGGTCCCACAGGAACCCGGCGTACCGGGCGGCGGTGGGGTACCCGGCCACCAGGGGCAGCCGGGAGCACCGCGCCTTCCCGGACAGCTGGGGGACCTCCAGCGTCGCTTCGGGCTGTGAGCGGTAGTCTGCGGAGTGTGACGTCGAACGCGTGCGCACAGTCACACCACCCTCACTAGTTCGCCATTCAACCTTTTAGGTAGACTTCATTCATGGAGACCGACACGGCCACGCGCTGGCTGACGGATGCGGAGCAGTGCGCCTGGCGCACCCACCTGGAAGTCAACAGGCTGTTGACATACCAGCTCGAAAGGGACCTGCAGCCGTTCGGCCTGACAATGAACGACTACGAGATCCTGGTGAACCTCTCGGAGTCGGAGGGCCTGCGTATGCGGATGAGCGACCTCGCCGCCGCCACCCTCCAGTCCAAGAGCCGCCTCTCCCACCAGATCACCCGCATGGAGAACGCGGACCTGGTCCGCCGGGAGAACTGCGAGTCCGACCGCCGGGGCCTGTACGCGGTCCTGACGGACCACGGCATGGAGACGATGAAGAAGGTCGCGCCACACCACGTGGCGTCCGTGCGGCGGCACTTCATCGACCTGCTGCCCCCGGAGGACCTGGAACACCTCCACAAGTCTCTGCAGCCCATCGCCGAGCACCTGCGGGGACAGCGGGGCAAGCCGTAGCACTCCGGGGCACACTCCGCCGGGTCGAGCCCTACGGGCCGCGGGCCGGTGCTCGTCCGCCGGCCCGTGGTGGCTGGTCGCTCCCCGAGTTCGCGGCTTCGCTCGAACAGGGGGACCCGTCGCGGCCGGGCCGCATGTGTCACGGCCCCGCGCCCGTTCGGGCGCGGGGACGGCCACCGCGGCCCTTCCACCCCAGGCAGCCGGCCAAGCCTGCGGTCACCGCCATGACCGCCCCCGGCACCGCGAAACACCACTCCAGCGGCAGATGCCCCAACAGGGCCCCCACCGCTGCCGGGCCGACCGAGCTGCCGCTGTTGACGGCCATGTTCACCCAGGCACCCGCCCGGGTGCGGAAGCCCGGAGGGGACGACTCGTCCGCTAGCAGGTACGACGTCGTCAGGGCCGGGGCGATGAACAGGCCCGCGCAGATCACCGTCACCGCGAGGACGCCGAGGCCCGGGGCGAACCCCGCCGCCGCCACGGCCAGCCCCAGACCCGCGCCCAGCAGCGGCAGGCGCACCCGAGCGCTCCCCCGCCACTCCACCGCCCCGTTCAGCAGCCCGCCGGCCGCGCTGCCCGCGGACAGTGCCGCGAGCACCCAGGCCACGATGTCGTCGCCGTATCGCCGCTGCTCGGCGAAGGCCATGACCAGGAGGTCCAGCGCGCCGACGGCCAGTCCCACTCCTCCGGCCACGAGCACGGGCTCCACCAGCGCCCGCGCACCCCGCAGCCGCCCTTTCGAACGCGACGGGTGCTCCGCGGGCGGCAGCGCTCCGGTCACCGCCGGCGAGGTGACGAAGGCGATCGTCCCGGCCGTCACCAACAGCGCGCTCAGCGCCACTCCGGCCGCCGGCGGCGCGTACCGGACGACCGCGCCGACCAGCAGCGGGCCCGCGACGAAGGTCAGTTCCTCGACCACGGCGTCCAGCCCGTACGCCCGCTGCACCAGCCGGCGGTCGTCGAAGAGTCCACTCCACAAGGCCCGCAGAGTGGGCCCGAGCGGGGGCGCGAAGGCCCCGGCCGCGGTGGCCAGGGCACCCGGCAGCAGAGCCGGCGCACCGGGCCGCCAGGTCGCCGCGGCCAGCAGGCTCAGGGCCCCGGCGTACAGCAGGGCCATCGGCAGGAGCGCCCGCCGGGGTCCGTAGCGGTCGACGAGCGCCGCCCGCAGCGGTGACAGCAGGACCGTCGTGGCGCCGAACAGGGCCAGGACCGTCCCGGCCACGGCGTACGACCCGGTCGCCCGGGTCACGGACAGCATCACGGAGAGGGGGACCGTCCCGTACGACAGCCGCGCGACCAGGGAGACGGCGAAGGTGCGGCGGACGTGCCGGACACGGAGAACGGCGGCATAGGTGGGCCGCTCGGAAGCAGCGGAAAGGGGCGCAGACACGCGGAAGTTCCTCGACTCGAGGCGGTGAAGGGACGCCGGGGCGCCGCGACGACCACAGCCACTGCTGCTCGTCGATCGCGGTACCGGGCGGGCCCTAGGCCAAGAGGCGGAACATGCGGATCAAGGTATCAACGCACCGGGGCGTCGACCACGCACTTTTCCGTCAGCTCTGCGTCGACCGCGTGTCCGTCAGCTCTGCGTCAGCCCCGCCACCAGTTCGTCCGCCGCCCGGTACGGGTCCAGCTCCCCCGCCACGATCCGTTCCGCGAGGGCGCTCAGGCGGCGGTCGCCGTGGAGGTCGCCGATGCGTTCCCTCAGGGCCGTCACCGCGATCGTCTCGACCTCGTGGGCCGCCCGGGACAGGCGGCGCTCCGCCAGGACGCCCCGCTCCTCCATCCACGCACGGTGCTTCTCCAGCGCCTCCACGACCTCGTCGACGCCCTCGGCGCGGGCCGCGACGGTCTTCACGATCGGCGGGCGCCAGTCGCCGGGGGCCCGCGACTCCCCGAGGCCCAGCATGTGGTTCAGCTCGCGCGCGGTGGCGTCCGCGCCGTCCCGGTCGGCCTTGTTGACGACGTACACGTCGCCGATCTCGAGGATGCCCGCCTTCGCGGCCTGGATGCCGTCGCCCATCCCGGGGGCCAGCAGGACCACCGAGGTGTCCGCCTGGGAGGCGATCTCGACCTCCGACTGGCCGACGCCGACCGTCTCCACCAGGACCACGTCGCAGCCCGCCGCGTCCAGTACCCGGATCGCCTGCGGGGCGGCCCACGCGAGGCCGCCCAGATGGCCGCGCGTGGCCATCGAGCGGATGTACACACCGGGGTCGGAGGCGTGCTCCGACATCCGGACGCGGTCGCCGAGCAGCGCGCCGCCCGAGAACGGCGAGGACGGGTCGACGGCGAGCACGCCGACCCGCTTGCCCTGCTTGCGGTACGCGGTCACGAGCGCCGACGTGGACGTCGACTTGCCGACGCCCGGCGACCCCGTCAGGCCCACCACGTACGCGTTGCCGGTCAGCGGGGCCAGTGCCGCCATGACCTCCCTGAGCTGCGGGGACGCCCCCTCCACCAGGGAGATCAGCCGGGCCACGGCCCGCGGCCGGCCTTCCCTGGCCTGGGCCACCAGCGAGGAGACGTCCTGCATCACAGCTCCGTTCACGTGTTCACGCAAAGAGGTCGGTTCGAGGGTGCTCAGGCCTTGGGTACCCGCACGATCAGCGCGTCACCCTGGCCGCCGCCCCCGCACAGCGCCGCCGCGCCCACGCCGCCGCCGCGCCGCTTCAGCTCCAGCGCGAGGTGCAGGACGAGGCGGGCGCCGGACATCCCGATCGGGTGACCCAGGGCAATGGCACCGCCGTTGACATTCACCTTTTCGGTGGAAACACCCAGGTCCTTCATTGACTGCACGGCGACCGCCGCGAAGGCCTCGTTGATCTCGATCAGATCGAGGTCGGCGACCTCCAGGCCCTCCTTCTTCAGGGCGTGCAGGATCGCGTTCGACGGCTGCGACTGCAGGGAGTTGTCCGGCCCCGCCACGTTGCCGTGGGCGCCGATCTCCGCGATCCAGTCCAGCCCCAGTTCCTGCGCCTTGGCCTTGCTCATCACGACCACGGCCGCCGCACCGTCCGAGATCTGCGAGGAGGAGCCGGCCGTGATCGTGCCGTCCTTGCTGAACGCCGGCCGCAGCTTGCCCAGCGACTCCACCGTGGTGTCGCCGCGGATGCCCTCGTCCTTGGCGAAGACGACCGGCTCGCCCTTGCGCTGCGGGATCTCGACCGGGGTGATCTCCGCCTCGAAGACGCCGTTCTTCTGGGCGGCCGCGGCCCGCTGGTGGGAGAGGGCGGCGATCTCGTCCTGCTCCCGGCGGCCGATGCCGAGGCGGGTGTTGTGCTTCTCGGTGGACTCGCCCATGGCGATGCCCTCGAAGGAGTCGGTCAGCCCGTCGTACGCCATCGCGTCCAGCATCTGGACCGCGCCGTACTTGAAGCCCTCGCGGGACTTCGGCAGCAGGTGGGGGGCGTTGGTCATGGACTCCTGGCCGCCCGCGACGATCACGTCGAACTCACCCGCACGGATCAACTGGTCCGCGAGCGCGATCGCGTCGAGGCCCGACAGACACACCTTGTTGATCGTCAGGGCCGGGACGCTCATCGGGATGCCCGCCTTGACCGCGGCCTGACGTGCCGGGATCTGCCCCGCCCCGGCCTGGAGCACCTGGCCCATGATGACGTACTGCACCTGGTCGCCACCGATCCCCGCACGGTCGAGGGCGGCCTTGATCGCGAAGCCGCCGAGGTCGGCTCCGGAGAAGGACTTCAGCGAGCCGAGCAGTCGCCCCATCGGGGTGCGCGCACCCGCGACGATGACGCTGGTCGTGCTGTTCGTTCCAGACATGAGCTGCGATCCCCTTCCGGCCTGCACAGCCGAGGAGTGAACGAGGGTTTACTTCGAATGTACTGAGCGGTAGGGCAAACCGTCACCGGGCTGTCAGTGTGATCGCGCGCACGTTGCGTAACCACCGCGGGAGCGCTGCACTGATTCCATGCTGACGCGAATCGACCACATCGGAATCGCCTGTTTCGACCTCGAGAAGACCGTCGAGTTCTACACCTCGACGTACGGCTTCTCGGTGTTCCACACCGAGGTCAACGAGGAGCAGGGTGTCCGCGAGGCCATGTTGAAGATCAACAACACGGACGACGGCGGGGCCTCCTACCTGCAACTCCTCGAGCCCATCCGCGAGGACTCCACCGTCGCCAAGTGGCTCGCCAAGAACGGCGAGGGCGTGCACCACATCGCCTTCGGCACGGCGGACGTGGACGGCGACTCCGCCGAGATCAGGGACAAGGGCGTGCGGGTGCTCTACGAGGAGCCACGGCGCGGCTCCATGGGGTCGCGGATCACCTTCCTGCACCCCAAGGACTGTCATGGTGTCCTCACAGAACTCGTCACATCGGCGGCCGTTGAGACACCTGAGCACTGACTCCCGTACATAAGGGCCGGTAGGGTTGGGGGCGGTCGCCGCTCCACCAGGGCGACCGGGTCCCGCCGTGACACCGGCGGGACGTACCGGGGTCCGGGTTTCGGGGGAGGAGCGCCGGGGCAGCAGCCCATGCTCCGCCGTTGATCTGACACCATTCCCCGGGGGCCCCGTTCGGCGGATGGACGGAGCTCGTTTGGAGAGACTTGCGACCAGGGGACGGATGGGACCGCGCAGTGCGGGGCTACGAACGCCAGGAGCGAGAGCCGGCGGCTGACGTCGACCACCTCTCTCGGTTCGAGGCCGAGATGGAGCGGCTGAAGACCGAGCGGGAAAAGGCGATCCAGCACGCCGAGGACCTCGGCTACCAGGTCGAGGTGCTGCGCGCCAAGCTGCACGAGGCGCGCCGCACCCTCATGTCCCGTCCCGCGTACGACGGGGCCGACATCGGCTACCAGGCCGAGCAGATGCTGCGCACCGCCCAGATGCAGGCGGACCAGATGCGGGCGGAGGCCGAGCGCGAGCTGAGCCAGGCCCGCGCGCAGACCCAGCGCATCCTCCAGGAGCACGCCGAGCAGGCCGCCCGCCTCCAGTCGGAGCTGCACGCGGAGGCGGTCGCCCGCCGCCAGCAGCTCGACCAGGAGCTGGCCGAGCGCCGGGCGACCGTCGAGTCGCACGTCAACGAGAACGTGGCCTGGGCGGAGCAGTTGCGCGCCCGTTCCGAGGCCCAGGCCCGGCGCCTGGTCGAGGAGTCCCGTGCCGAGGCCGAGCAGGCCCTCGCCGCCGCGCGCGCCGAGGCCGAGCGGCTGGTCACCGAAGCCCGGCAGCGGCTGCAGAGCGACGCCGAGGCCGCCCGCGCCGAGGCCGACCAGATCCTGCGGCGGGCCCGCGCGGACGCCGAGCGGCTGCTGAACGCCGCCTCCACGCAGGCCCAGGAGGCCACCGACCACGCCGAGCAACTGCGGTCCAGCTCCGCGAGCGAGTCGGAGGCCGCCCGCCGGCAGGCGTCCGAGCTGAGCCGGGCCGCCGAGCAGCGGATGGCCGAGGCGGAGACCGCGCTGCGCGAGGCGCGCGCCCAGGCCGACAAGGTCGTCGCGGAGGCCAAGGAGGCCGCCGCCAAGGCGCTGGCGAACGCCGAGACGGAGGGCGAGCAGCGCACCCGTACGGCCAAGGAGCAGGTCGCCCGGCTGGTCAGCGAGGCCACCAAGGAGGCCGAGGCCACCAAGGCGGAGGCCGAGCAGGTCGTCGCGGACGCGCGGGCCGAGGCCGAGAAGATCGTCGCGGAGGCCGTCGAGAAGGCCCGCACGATCACGGCCGAGGAGACCGCCTCCCAGCTCGGCAAGGCGGCGCGCACGGCCGAGGAGGTCCTCAACAAGGCGTCGCAGGACGCCGCGGCGACCACCAAGGCCGCGGCCGAGGAGGCCGACCGGATCCGCAAGGAGGCCGAGGCCGAGGCGGACCGGCTGCGCGCCGAGGCGCACGACATCGCCGAGCAGCTCAAGGGCGCCGCCAAGGACGACACCAAGGAGTACCGCGCCAAGACGGTCGAGCTGCAGGAGGAGGCCCGCAGGCTGCGCGGCGAGGCCGAGCAGTTGCGCGCGGAGGCGGTCGCCGAGGGCGAGAAGATCCGCGCGGAGGCGCGCCGCGAGGCCGTCCAGCAGATCGAGGAGGCGGCCAAGACAGCGGAGGAGCTGCTCGCCAAGGCGAAGGCCGACGCGGACGAGCTGCGCACCACGGCCACCACGGACAGCGAGAAGGTGCGCACGGAGGCCATCGAGCGGGCGTCGATGCTGCGCCGCCAGGCCGAGGAGACCCTGGAGCGCACCCGCAGGGAAGCCGAGACGCAGCGCGCGGAGGCCGTCGAGCTGGCGGACGCGATCAAGGGCGAGGCCGAGAAGGCCGCGCGCGCCCTGCGCGAGGAGAGCGAGCGGGCCGTGGAGGCCCGGCGCGCGGAGGCCGCCGAGGAGCTGGCGCGCCTGCAGTCGGAGGCCGAGCAGCGGTTCGCCTCCGCCGAGCAGGCGCTCGCCGACGCCCGCGCGGAGGCCGAGCGGATCCGCCGCGAGGCCGTCGAGGAGAGCGACCGGCTGCGCACGGAGGCCGCCGAGCGCATCCGTACGCTGCAGGCGCAGGCCGAGGCCGAGGCGGAGCGGTTGCGCACGGAGGCCGCCTCCGACGCGTCCGCCTCCCGCGCGGAGGGCGAGGCCATCGCCGTGCGCCTGCGGTCGGAGGCGGCGGCCGAGGCCGAGCGGCTGAAGTCGGAGGCGCAGGACACCGCCGACCGGGTCCGCGCCGAGGCGCAGGCCGCGGCCGAGCGGCTGGGCGCGGAGGCCTCGGAGACGCTGGCCGCCGCCCAGGAGGAGGCCGCCCGGCGCCGCCGCGAGGCCGAGGAACTCCTCGGCGCCGCCCGCCAGGAGGCCGACCAGGAGCGCGAGCGCGCCCGGGAGCAGAGCGAGGAGCTGCTCGCGGTGGCGCGCGCCCGGGTCGAGGAGGCGCAGGCCGAGGCCGTACGGCTGGTGGAGGAGGCCGACCGGCGCGCCACCGAGATGGTGTCGGCGGCCGAACAGCACGCCCAGCAGGTGCGGGACTCCGTGGCCGGGCTGCACGAGCAGGCGCAGGAGGAGATCACCGGTCTGCGCTCGGCCGCCGAGCACGCGGCGGAGCGTACCCGCACCGAGGCGCAGGAGGAGGCGGACCGGGTCCGCGCCGACGCCTACGCGGAGCGGGAGCGGGCCGCCGAGGACGCGAACCGCATCCGGCGGGAGGCCACCGAGGAGTCGGAGGCCGCCAAGGCGCTGGCGGAGCGGACGGTTTCGGAGGCGATCGCCGAGGCGGAGCGGCTGCGCACGGACGCCGCCGAACACGCCCAGCGCGTGCGGACCGAGGTCTCCGACGCCCTGGCCGAGGCGGACCAGGCGGCGGCGCGCACCCGTGCGGAAGCGCGCGAGGACGCCAACCGGATCCGGTCGGACGCGGCGGCGCAGGCGGACACCCTCATCACCGAGGCGCGCGCGGAGGCCGAGCGGCTCACCACGGAGACGGCCGCCGAGACCGAGCGGGTGCGCGCGGAGTCCAAGGCCAAGGCCGAGAAACTGCTGTCGGACGCCACCGACGAGGCGGAGCGGCTGCGCGCCGAGGCCGCCGAGACGGTCGGCTCCGCCCGGGCGCACGCCGAGCGGATCCGCACCGAGTCGGAGCGGATCAAGGCCGACGCGGAGGCGGAGGCCGAGCGGCTCACGGCGGCGGCGCGCGAGGAGGCCGAGCGCACCCTGGACGAGGCCCGCAAGGACGCCAACAAGCGGCGTTCCGAGGCGGCCGAGCAGGTCGACACGCTCATCACGGAGACCGCCGCCGAGGCCGACAAGCTGCTCTCGGAGGCCCAGCAGAGCGCGCGCAAGACGACGGCGGACGCCGAAGCGCAGGCCGACACGATGGTGGGCGCCGCCCGCACGGAGGCCGACCGTCTGGTCGCCGAGGCGACGGTGGAGGGCAACGCGCTGGTGGAGCGGGCCCGGGCGGACGCGGACGAACTGCTCGTCGGCGCGCGCCGGGACGCCGGCCTGATCCGGGAGCGCGCGGAGGAGCTGCGCGAGCGCATCACGGCCGAGATCGAGGAGCTGCACGAGCGGGCGCGGCGTGAGTCGGCCGAGGCGATGAAGTCGGCGGGCGAGCGGTGCGACGCGCTGGTCAAGGCCGCCGAGGAGCAGTTGGAGAAGGCCAGGGCGCAGGCGAAGGAGCTTCTGTCGGAGGCCAACTCCGAGGCGGGCAAGGTCCGTATCGCCGCGGTAAAGAAGGCCGAGGGGCTGCTGAAGGAGGCCGAGCAGAAGAAGGCCAAGCTGGTCGCCGAGGCGGAGCAGATCAAGGCCGAGGCGATCCGCGAGGCGCGCAAGGCCGTCGAGGAGGGCAAGCGGGAGCTGGAGATCCTGGTGCGCCGGCGCGAGGACATCAACGCGGAGATCTCCCGTGTCCAGGACGTCCTGGAGGCGCTGGAGTCGTTCGAGGCGCCGTCCGCCGGCAAGGACTCCGGCGTCAAGGCGGGTGCGACCGTAGGGGCACCTCGTTCGGGTGGCAAGGCGTCAGAAGGCTAGCGAGAAGCGTCGTTCTATGCTTGCCGGGACGTTTCAGACAGGTCCTGGCAAGCCCCCCGACAGCTCAGCCACCCAAAAGGAGTGTCATTCTCCAGATCAAACACGCATCCGCTCGATGACACGCCGCTTTGCGCCCTAGGATTCCCCTATCACCTCACCGGTCTCATTCGACAGGAACCCCATGAGCGACACTTCCCCCTACGGCTTCGAGCTTGTGCGGCGTGGGTACGACCGCGCTCAGGTGGACGAACGGATCTCGAAGCTCGTCTCCGACCGTGACAGTGCTCTCGCCCGCATCACCGCCCTGGAGAAGCGCATCGAGGAGCTCCACCTCGAGACGCAGAACGCCCAGGCCGCCGTCAGCGACGCCGAGCCGTCGTACGCGGGTCTCGGCGCACGCGTCGAGAAGATCCTCCGCCTCGCCGAGGAAGAGGCCAAGGACCTGCGTGAGGAGGCTCGCCGCGCCGCCGAGCAGCACCGCGAACTCGCCGAGTCGGCCGCCCAGCAGGTGCGCAACGACGCGGAGGCGTTCGCCGCGGACCGCAAGGCGAAGGCCGAGGACGAGGGCCTCCGGATCGTCGAGAAGGCCAAGAGCGACGCGGCCCAGCTCCGCGCCGAGGCGCAGAAGGACGCCCAGTCCAAGCGCGAGGAGGCGGACGCCCTCTTCGAGGAGACCCGCGCCAAGGCCGCGCAGGCCGCCGCCGACTTCGAGACGAACCTCGCCAAGCGGCGTGAGCAGTCCGAGCGCGACCTGGCATCCCGTCAGGCCAAGGCGGAGAAGCGCCTGGCGGAGATCGAGCACCGCGCCGAGCAGCTCCGCCTGGAGGCGGAGAAGCTGCGCACGGACGCCGACCGTCGTGCCCGCCAGACGGTGGAGACGGCCCAGCGCCAGGCCGAGGACATCGTCGCGGACGCGAACGCCAAGGCCGACCGCATCCGCTCCGAATCCGAGCGCGAGCTGGCGGCGCTGACGAACCGTCGCGACTCCATCAACGCCCAGCTCACCAACGTCCGCGAGATGCTGGCGACGCTCACGGGCGCCGCGGTCGCCGCGACCGGTGCGCCGGCCGACGACGAGCCGATCTCGCGCGGGGTCCCGGCGCAGCAGTCCCGGTAACACCGGGCCGTACGGCGTCTGAACATCCGCGAAGCCCTCCGCCACTCAAGTGGCGGGGGGCTTTGCGCCGTTTTAGCGTGGCCGCATGATCGAGCTCGAGGGGCTGACCAAGCGGTACGGCGAGAAGGTGGCGGTCGACGGCCTCACGTTCACCGTCAGACCGGGCGTCGTCACGGGTTTCCTCGGTCCGAACGGCGCCGGGAAGTCCACCACCATGCGGATGGCGCTCGGGCTCGACCACCCCACCGCCGGTGACGTCCGGATCGACGGCAAGCGCTACGACGAGCTGAAGAACCCGCTCAGGTCGATCGGTGCCCTGCTCGACGCCAAGGCCGTGCACGGCGGGCGCAGCGCCTGGAACCATCTGCTGTGCCTCGCGCACAGCAACGGCATCCCCGCCTCCCGGGTGCACGAGGTCCTGGACACGGTGGGGCTGACCTCCGTGGCCCGGAAGAAGGCCAAGGGCTTCTCGCTCGGCATGGCCCAGCGGCTCGGCATCGCGGCCGCGCTCCTCGGCGACCCGCGGATCCTGATGTTCGACGAGCCGGTCAACGGCCTGGACCCCGAGGGCATCCACTGGATCCGCACGCTGATGAAATCGCTGGCGGCGCAGGGGCGCACGGTGTTCGTCTCCAGTCATCTGATGAGCGAGATGGCGCTGACGGCGGACCATCTGGTGGTCATCGGCCAAGGCCGGCTGCTCGCCGACACCTCCATGGCCGACTTCATCCGCCGCAACTCCCGTACATGCGTACGGATGCGCTCGCCGCAGCGTGAGCGGCTGCTCGATGTGCTGCACGAGGCGGGCATCACGGTCGTCGAGACGGGCAGCGGGGCGCTGGAGGTGGACGGCGGCAAGGCCGAGCTGATCGGTGAACTGGCGGCCCGGCACCACATCGTGCTGCACGAGCTGAGCACCCAGCAGGCGTCGTTGGAGGAGGCGTTCATGCAACTGACTGCCGCGTCGGTGGAGTACCACGCCCACACGGAGGGGCCCGCCGGGGAGTGGGGCACCGGCTGGAAGAAGGGGGCCTGACCATGGCGGCCACCGAGGTCCAGGTCCGGGTGCAGGTCCTCAGGTCCGAGTGGACCAAGATCCGGTCGGTGGCGTCCACGATGTGGACGCTGTCCGTCGCGCTGGTCGTCACCGTCGCCCTGGGCATGCTGATCTCGGCGCTGACGCGCAACGAGTTCGACGGCATGAGCCCGCAGGAGCGGCTCGCCTTCGACCCGACGTTCATCAGCTTCGCCGGGATGAGCCTGGGTCAGCTCGCCATGATCGTGTTCGGGGTGCTGGTGGTGTCGAACGAGTACAGCACCGGCATGATCCGCACCTCGCTGGCCGCGGTCCCCCAGCGCGGCACCTTCCTGTCCGGCAAGATCGCGGTGGCGACCGCGCTCGCCCTCGTCGTCGGCCTGGTGACCGGCTTCGTCGCGTTCTTCCTCGGCCAGGCGATGCTCGGCCCGCACCGGGCGTCGATCGGCGACCCCGGTGTGCTGCGCGCGGTCGTCGGCGCCGGGCTGTACATGACGCTCATCGCGGTGTTCTCGATGGGGGTCGCCACGATGCTGCGCTCGCCGATGCTGTCGCTCGGCGTCCTGATGCCGTTCTTCTTCCTGATCTCCAACATCCTGGGCCACGTCTCCGCGACGAAGAAGATCGGCCGGTTCCTGCCCGACCAGGCCGGCAGCAGGATCATGCAGGTCGTGCCCGCGGCCGGCGACGACACCCCGTACGGCCCCTGGGCCGGTCTCGGGATCATGGCGCTGTGGGTGATCGCGGCGCTCGCCGCCGGGTACGTCCTGTTGAAGCGACGCGACGCCTGACCCCCGGGCGTTTTACTTCCCCTTGGCCGGAACCGTCAGCGCCCCGATATCCTCCTAATCCTTACGGGGGGGCGTGTGCCCCGCTGTCCTGAACCTTCCGATGGGTGCGGAGCATGATCGAGGCAGTCGGCCTGACCAAGCGCTACGGCGACAAGACCGCTGTGTTCAACCTCTCGTTCCAGGTGCGGCCGGGTGCCGTCACCGGCTTCCTGGGGCCCAACGGCTCGGGCAAGTCGACGACCATGCGGATGATCCTCGGTCTGGACAACCCCACCTCGGGGACGGTGACGATCGGCGGCTACCCCTACCGCAAGCTGCCGAACGCCCCCCGCCAGGTCGGCGCCCTGCTCGACGCGAAGGCCGTGCACGGCGGCCGGGCCGCCCGCAACCACCTGCTGTCCCTCGCCCAGCTCTCCGGCATCCCGGCCCGCCGCGTGGACGAGGTGCTGGCCGTCGTCGGCCTCCAGGAGGTGGCCGGGAAGCGCTCCAAGGGCTTCTCGCTCGGCATGGGCCAGCGGCTCGGCATCGCCGCCGCGCTCCTCGGCGACCCTCAGGTGCTGCTGTTCGACGAACCGGTCAACGGCCTCGACCCCGAGGGCATCCTGTGGGTGCGCAACCTGATGAAGTCGCTCGCGGCCGAGGGCCGTACGGTCTTCGTCTCCTCCCACCTGATGAGCGAAATGGCGCTCACCGCCGACCACCTGATCGTGATCGGGCGCGGGCAGTTGCTCGCCGACATGAGCGTCAAGGACTTCATCTCCGCGAACTCCGCCGACTTCGCCCGTGTCCGCACCCCCGACACCGAGCCGCAGCAGCGGGAGAAGCTGACCTCCGCGCTCACCGAGGCGGGCGGGCACGTGCTGCCCGAGCAGGACGGCGCCCTGCGGGTCACCGGGCTGCCGCTGCCCCGCATCAGCGACATCGCGCACGACGCCGACGTACGCCTGTGGGAGCTGTCGCCGCACCAGGCGTCGCTGGAGGAGGCGTACATGCGGATGACGCAGGGAGCCGTCGACTACCGCTCCAGCATCGACCAGAAGGCGGGCCTGATGCAGCCGCTGCCGCCCGGCGTCCAGCCGCCGGTCCCGGTGCCGGGCCAGGGCCAGCCGGGCTGGTACGCCCCACCGCCGCCGCAGCACGGCGGGCAGCCGTTCTCCATGCCGGGGCAGCCCGGGCAGCCGCCCGCCGGGCCGTACGCCGCCCCGGCCGCGCAGCCCGCCGGACAGCCGCCGAACCCGTATGCGCAGCCGGCGCCCCGGGACCAGGCACCGGCACCCGCCGCGCCCGCCGCCCAGCCCGCCCAGGCACCCGCCGCGCCACCCGCCCAGCCCGCGCAGACGCCCGCCGCCCCCGACCCGACCAAGTCCGAGGACGCCCGATGAGCACGCCCCAGCCCCCCATGCCGCAGGCCGCGCCCACCTGGCAGGCGGCGCCCGGTGCGGCGCACGCCTCCTACACCTCGCCGATCCCGGTGGTCCGCACCCACCTCGGACACGCCCTCGCCTCGGAGTGGACGAAGATCAAGTCGGTGCGCTCCACGATGTGGACGCTCGGTGTGTTCCTGGTCCTCATGATCGGCATCGGAACGCTGTTCGCCGCCATCGCCGCCGCCTCCGACGCGCACCTGGAGGGCAGCTCGCCGCTGGGACTCGGC
This sequence comes from Streptomyces sp. NPDC028331, assembly GCF_055565775.1. Classification (NCBI taxonomy): domain Bacteria; kingdom Bacillati; phylum Actinomycetota; class Actinomycetes; order Kitasatosporales; family Streptomycetaceae; genus Streptomyces; species Streptomyces sp. NPDC028331. The sequence goes on from NZ_JBVHTR010000045.1 coordinate 20,013, forward strand.
ATCGGCGGAGTCCTGACCGGCAGCATCTGCATCATCACGCTCGGCGTGCTGACCACCGCCTCCGAGTACGGCACCGGGATGATCCGGACGACCATGACCGCCTGCCCGAGCCGGACCAGGGTGCTGCTGGCGAAGTCGATCGTGTTCTTCGCCGTGGCCTTCGTGATCACGACGGTGTCCGCCCTGCTCGTCGCCGTCATCCAGACGGCCATGCTGAAGAGCTACGGCCTGGCCCAGCCCACCGGCATGCAGTGGCTGAAGGGGACGGTCGGCATCGGCCTGTACGTGGCGCTGCTCGGCCTGTTCTCGCTGTGCGTCGGCTCGGTCATCCGGCACTCGGCGGGCGCGATCACCATCATGATCGGCCTGGTGCTGGCCCCGCTGGTGATCGCGATGTTCCTCTTCGCGGAGTCCCTGCAGGGCCTCCAGAAGTTCCTGCTGGAGTACTCGATCCCGAGCCAGCTCAGCGTCCTGTACGGCGAGTCCATGGGCGGCTCGGGCCCCACGGGCTGGGACCCGGTGTGGATCATCCTCGGCCTCACGGCCGTCGCCTTCGCCGGCGCCTGGCTGCTCCTCGAGAGGCGGGACGTGTAGGTCCGGGCCCAGGGCCCCCGGGGCCTTCAGTACTTCGGCGCGTTACGGGACCGCTGCACCCGCGTGGTGCGGCGGTCCTTCGCGTTCCAGCAGGACTTGTGCCAGTGCCGGCGGTCGTCCACCCCCGCGAACTCCGGCCAGGCCACCACGTGCGGGACGCCGGAGGCGATCACCTGGTCGCAGCCGGGGCACCGGTACGTCTTGCCCTCGGCGCTCGCGCCCGCCACATGGCGCACGCTCCACGCCTCGCCCTGCCAACTCTCGGTGGACTGCCAGCCGCCGTAGCGGCCCCTGTCGTCGTCCGCGCCCCGGCCGGACGAGCCGGGGCCCTTGGGTCGGTTGCGACGCGGGGACACAGGACACCTCACGGGGCTATACAGGAAGCAGCGGCCGTATCCAGCCTACGCGGCGCCGACCGGGGTACGCGTACGGAACCAACTCCTCGGACACCCCTCCCATCGCGCCATTCAGCAGACAATCCGCAAATCTCGCCGCCACCCCGTGACTTGGGCACATGTCAGGCAGTTATGCCGCGTGGGGGAGCTCCGCGTCGGAGCCAGGAAAGCAGGAAGTGCGATGCGCGTTGGAAGTTTTGTACTGGCTGCCCAGTTTCCGGGACAGGGCCAGGGGGAGGCGCTGCACCGCGCGGTGCGGTCGGCCGAGGCCGCCGAGCAGGCGGGCCTGGACACGGTATGGCTGGCCGAGCACCACTTCGTGCCGTACGGGACCTGCCCGTCGGCGATCACGCTGGCGGCCCTCCTGCTGGGCCGCACCCGCCGGATCCGGGTCGGCACGGCGGTGACCGTCCTGCCCACCGCGCACCCGGTGGCCCTCGGCGAGCAGGCCGCGCTGCTGCACATCACTTCGGGCGGGCGGTTCTCGCTCGGGGTGGGGCGCGGCGGACCGTGGGTGGACCTGGAGGTGTTCGGCGCGGGGCTGAAGGCGTACGAGACGGGCTTCCCGGAATCACTCGATCTGCTGGTGCGCTGGCTGCGCGAACCGTCCGTCGCCGCCGCGGGGGAACGATTCACCTTCCGTGAAGTCCCGGTCGTCCCGCGCCCGTCGGAGTCGCTCACGGATGCCGAGGGACCGGAGGTCGTCGTCGCCTGCACCTCCCCGGCGAGTGTCCGGCTGGCGGCCGAGCGGGGGCTGCCGATGCTGCTCGGCATGCACGTCGGGGACGAGGAGAAGGCGGACATGGTCGCGCTGTGGCGGACTCACGCGCACGCGGCCGGAGTCGACGGCGACGCGATCGCCGGCGCCGGTCATGTCTCGGCCGGTGTCTGCCAGATCGCCGACCGGCGCACCGACGCCGTCGAGGCGCTGACGAAGGCGATGCCGGGCTGGCTCAAACAGGGTCTGGACGCGCATGTGACGGTGGACGGGCGGGCCCGCGCCATGCGGGACCCGCTCGCGTACACCGAACTGCTCTGCGGGCTGCACCCGGTGGGCACCCCGCGGCTGTGCGCCGACCGGCTCGCGGCGACCTCCGAGCGGACCGGCATCACACGCTTCGCGCTGCTCGTCGAGGGCTCCGGGGACCTCGCGGCGACGGTGGAGAACGTCCGCAGGCTGGGGGCCGAGGTACTCCCCCACCTCCGCTGAGGCCGCCGGGCCGCGGTGCGGGCGCCTGCCGCTTCGGCACATGTATGGGAGCCTGCCGCTCCGAGACGATGCACCTCCCGCGTACGGAGCGGCAAGCCGTACGACTCTGCGGGTCTCAGCAGTCGCGCAGCTCCGGCGACTGGTTGAGGAGCTGGCTGCGGACCGAGGTGAAGCGGGCCAGCGTGTCGTCCACCGAGGAGTCCAGCGGGAACACCGCCACCCGGTGGCAGTTCTGGAACGCCAGGCGTACTCCGAAGTGCCGCTGCAGGGCGCCGCGTATCGCGTCGCTCGCGAGCGCGCGCAGCAGCTGTCCACGTGCCTGCTCGTCCGGCGGGGGCGTCTGGTTGTCGGCGAACTCACCGCCGTCCACCTTCAGCTGGGCCACCAGGGAGCTGATCATCTCCCACGCGTAGGGCAGGGAGGTCCGGACGCAGTCGACGAATTCCGCTTCGTCGACCTCGCCTCGCTCGGCCTGTTCGAGTAGGGCCGGTGAGACGTCGAGCGACATGGGTTCTCCTCTCGCACCCCGAGACAACAGGGGTTGATGGACAGGTAAGGGAGTTCGCGATATCGAACACGCTGAGTACACAGTGCGCGACCTCCCGTTTACTACGGTAGGCAACCGCCGATGGCGGCACCAGGAAAATGCGAACACAGCGAAGTCCCACTGGGCACACAACAAGCCATTGCCGAACGGGGGCATCTCGGGAAAAACGGAGGGGTTCCGACGGCCGGCCCGGACGAGGTCGAATCGCGTGGGGACGGGGGCGTCGAGTAGCGTTGCCGACCATGCGTCTCGTCATTGCCCGGTGCTCCGTCGACTACGCGGGCCGTCTCACCGCCCACCTCCCCTCCGCTCCCCGCCTGATCCTGGTGAAGGCGGACGGAAGCGTCTCGATCCACGCCGACGACCGTGCCTACAAGCCCCTCAACTGGATGTCGCCTCCCTGCACGCTGAAGGAGGGCTCGGGCGACGAAGAGGGCGTGTGGACCGTCGTCAACAAGACGGGCGAGAAACTGATCATCACGATGGAGGAGATCCTCCACGACTCCACGCACGAACTCGGCGTGGACCCGGGACTGATCAAGGACGGCGTGGAAGCGCACCTGCAGGAACTGCTCGCCGACCGCATCGAGACGCTCGGCGAGGGCTACACGCTGATCCGCCGCGAGTACATGACGGCGATCGGGCCGGTGGACATCCTGTGCCGGGACGCCGAGGGGCAGACCGTGGCGGTGGAGATCAAACGGCGCGGCGAGATCGACGGCGTGGAGCAGCTCACGCGCTACCTGGAGCTCCTGAACCGCGACCCGCACCTCGCGCCGGTGCGCGGCATCTTCGCGGCCCAGGAGATCAAGCCCCAGGCCCGCGTACTGGCCACGGACCGCGGCATCGGCTGCGCGGTGCTGGACTACGACGCCCTGAGGGGCATCGAGGACGACAAGCTCCGCCTGTTCTGACGGGCGGCACGTGCCGGCAGACGGTACGACGACGGAGGGCCGGGTCCGGGGGGCGGTTTCTAGGGATCGTTGCAACACGTGGTCGTGTTGATCAGGCCGCGAGCAGTTTATGCAGGCGCTCGGCTGGGGTTGCCCAGCCGAGCGT
>NZ_JBVHTR010000046.1:0-20536 GCF_055565775.1 Streptomyces sp. NPDC028331
GACTTTTGGCACGCTGTTGAGTTCTCAAGGAACGGACGCTTCCTTCGTACTCACCCTCTCGGGCTTTCCTCCGGGCGCTTCCCTTCGGTGTTTCCAACTCTATCAGTGTTTTTCCGTCTCTCTGACCACCGCCCTGCAGGCATGCAGAACGGATCCCGAGATAGGATCTGACAAGTTTGGGTGCTGCCCGGCCAACGACGCTCGGTCGCATCGCTCCGCCCCAGGCAGGAGTACGACTGTACACCGGCCCCGGAGCGGGTGCAAATCTCTCATGCCGCGTTCCAAGGCTCGTCAACCAGTACGTCTCATGCGGAACCGGCAGTTCATATGACATACGCTGCTGCCCAGTGCGCCGTCCGGCACAGGCAGCGACGACCCGTTCGGATCTCCACCCCTGGGAGGTTTCCCATGACCACCGTGACGTCCCCGCTCGCAGGACGTGCGATCGGACTGGCCGCAGTGCCCGACCCCGTCTTCTCAGGAGCGATGGTCGGTCCCGGCACGGCGATCGACCCCGTGCGCGAACCCATGGAGGCCGTCTCCCCCGTGGACGGAGTCATCGTGTCCCTTCACCCGCACGCCTTCGTGGTGGTGGACGCAGAGGGGCACGGCGTCCTGACCCACCTGGGCATCGACACGGTGCAGCTGAACGGTGAGGGTTTCGAGCTGCTCGTCAACAAGGGCGACACCGTGGCGCGTGGCCAGGCCGTCGTGCGCTGGAACCCGGCCGCCGTCGAGCAGGCCGGCAAGTCCCCGGTGTGCCCGGTGGTGGCGCTCGAAGCCACGGCCGACTCTCTCTCCGGTCTCCGTGAGGACGGCGATGTGAAGGCGGGCGACCAGCTCTTCTCCTGGCAGTGATGCCGGCGCCGTACTGAACGGCACAACAGACAACCATCGCGGTGGCGGGACCCGCCGCATGATTCGGAGACGGGTGAGATGGAGACAACGCTGCGAGGCGTCGGTGTGAGCCACGGTGTGGCGATCGGCGAGGTTCGGCACATGGGGACGGCGGTGCTGGAGCCCCCGGCGAAGCAGATCCCGGCGGAGGAGGCGGAGCGCGAACAGGGGCGCGCACGCCAGGCCGTCGAAGCTGTGGCGGCCGATCTGACAGCGCGCGGCAACCTCGCGGGCGGCGAGGCCCAGGCGGTGCTGGAGGCACAGGCCATGATGGCCCAGGACCCGGAGCTGATGGCGGACGTCGAGCGTCGCATAGCCGTCGGCAGCACGGCGGAGCGGGCGGTGTACGACGCGTTCGCCGCGTACCGGGAGCTGCTGGCGGGCGCCGGTGAGTACCTCGCCGGGCGTGTGGCGGATCTCGACGACGTGCGGAACCGTATCGTCGCGCGGCTGCTCGGCGTGCCGATGCCGGGTGTGCCGGACAGCGACGAGCCCTATGTCCTGGTGGCCCGCGACCTCGCGCCCGCGGACACGGCGCTGCTGGATCCGTCCCTGGTGCTCGGCTTCGTCACCGAGGAGGGCGGGCCGACCAGCCACAGCGCCATCCTGGCGCGGGCGCTCGGCGTGCCGGCCGTGGTGGCGCTGCCCGGTGCGGGTGAGCTTGCCGAGGGAACGATGATCGCCGTCGACGGCAGCACCGGCGAGATATTCGTGAACCCGAGCGACGAGAAGAAGGCGCGGCTCGAGGCCGCTGCGGCGGAGCGCAAGGCGGCCCTGGCCGCCTCGACGGGCCCGGGTGCCACGGCCGACGGTCACAAGGTGCCGCTGCTGGCGAACATCGGCGGTCCGGCGGACGTGCCGGCCGCTGTGGAGGCGGGCGCCGAGGGTGTCGGTCTGTTCCGCACGGAGTTCCTGTTCCTGGACGACAACAAGAAGGCGCCGTCCGAGGAGAAGCAGATCGAGGCCTACCGGCAGGTCCTCGAGGCGTTCCCCGAGGGTCGTGTCGTCGTGCGGGTGCTGGACGCGGGTGCGGACAAACCGCTGGACTTCCTGACCCCCGCCGACGAGCCGAACCCGGCGCTGGGCGTGCGCGGTCTGCGGACGCTGCTCGACCATCCGGAGGTGCTGCGCACGCAGCTCACCGCGCTGGCGAAGGCCGCGGAGGGGCTCCCGGTGTACCTCGAGGTCATGGCGCCGATGGTCGCCGACCGCACCGACGCCAAGGCGTTCGCCGACGCGTGCCGTGAGGCCGGGCTGCGGGCGAAGTTCGGTGCCATGGTGGAGATCCCGTCGGCCGCGCTGCGGGCGCGCTCGATCCTGCAGGAGGTGGAGTTCCTGTCGCTGGGGACCAACGACCTCGCGCAGTACACGTTCGCCGCGGACCGTCAGGTGGGTGCGGTGTCGCGGCTGCAGGACCCGTGGCAGCCGGCGCTGCTCGACCTGGTCGCGCTCTCCGCTGAGGCGGCGAAGGCGGAGGGCAAGAGCTGCGGTGTCTGCGGCGAGGCGGCATCGGATCCGATGCTGGCGTGTGTACTGACCGGTCTGGGTGTCACCTCCTTGTCCATGGGTGCGGCGTCGATTCCCTATGTACGGGCGACGCTGGCGAAGTACACGCTGGCGCAGTGCGAGCGTGCCGCGGCGGCCGCGCGTGCCGCCGACACCGCCGACGAGGCGCGCAGGGCGGCGCAGACGGTGCTGTCCGGCGAGTAGCCGGCACGCGTCGTCGCTGCCATGTCGTGCGGTGAGGGGCGCTCCGCCTTTCGGTGGGGCGCCCCTGGCCCGTTCAGTGGGCGTGGCCGGTCGTGAGGCCGTCGTCTCCGAGGTCGGGCGGGACGCAGTAGTCGACGCCGGATTCGGGCGAGACCAGGTCGCCGGACTCGATGTCGGTGCAGTAGGCGTCGAAGACCTCTCCGGCGGTGAGTGGTTCCAGTCGTTCGCCGCGCAGGCGCCAGCCGTAGACACGGTCGGGGGTGCCGGGGGCTGTGGTGCGCATGACGAGGCCGCCTGCGCTGTGGGTGGCGATGCCGAGGGCGAGGACGCTGGTGAATTCCAGTGCCTCGGTCTCGTCGAGCTGGGCGGTGCCGTCCGGGTCCTGGTCCGAGTGGAGCACGGCGGCGAGTGTCTCGGGTGCGGCCGAGACGCTGCACACGAGGTGGCGGTGGCCGGGGCTCGCGGTGTCGAGGATGCGGGCGACGAGGCGGGAGGCCTGTGCGAAGGCGGCGCGTCCGATGTCCTCGCCGCAGGAGGCGCAGGCGCCGAGCCGGGCCAGCACCGTGGTCGCGTACTGCCAGGTGGCCTGTCGTACCGCTTCGTCGATCAGGTCGGGGACGAGTTCGGCCAGGGGCTGTCCTTCGTACGGCAGGGCGGGTCCGGTGGCGGCCAGTTCCGCGGTGAAGCGGGTGCGGCTGGAGGGGGCGTCCGGTTCCAGGCCGTTGTGGGCGCAGAACTCGGCGTACTCCTCCGGGTCGAAGAGGGCGACCGTGGTGTGGCCGCCCTGCGCGGCGAGGGTCCGGAGAAGGGCTTCCACCTGCCGCAGGTAGGTCGCGTGGTCGTCGAAGGTGAAGGTGCGGTAGCGCCGCATCGCGGCGAAGTCGTGTTCGTCGGTCAGCAGGCCGATGGTGCCGGCGATCTCGCGGCGCAGGACGCGTCGCATGGTCCGCTGTTCGGTGTGCGGCATGAGTCCCCCTACGTTCAGTCGATCTGTGCTCACTCAACGTAACCGGCGGCACTGACAACGGCCCGCCGGTCGCGGTGGCCGCGGCCGGCAGGCCGGTGCTGGGGGGCTCTGCGCGGAGTGCGTCAGCCGCGCTTGCGGGCCAGGTCCTCGTAGAAGTGGAGCAGGTCGAGGTTGTCGATGGAGCCCGGGTTGACGGCCTTTTCCAGCGGGGTGCCCTGCATGAGGCGCTTGACCGGGACTTCGATGCGTTTGCCGGTGAGGGTGTGGGGGACGCCGGGGACCTCGATGATCTCGTCGGGGACGTGGCGGGGTGAGAGCTGTTCGCGGATGGTCTGCCTGATGCGGTTCAGCAGGGCGTCGTCCAGGACGGCTCCGGGGGCCAGGTGGACGAAGAGGGGCATCCAGTAGCCGCCGTCCGGTTGTTCGATGCCGATGACGAGGGACTCTTTGATCTCGGGGAGGCGTTCGACGGCTTCGTAGATGTCGGCCGATCCCATGCGGACGCCCTGGCGGTTGAGCGTGGAGTCCGAGCGGCCGTGGATGATCACGGAGCCGCGGGAGGTGACGGTGATCCAGTCTCCGTGGCGCCACACTCCCGGGTACACGGCGAAGTAGCTGTCGTGGTAGCGGCTGCCGTCCGGGTCGTTCCACAAGCGGATCGGCATGGAGGGCATCGGGTTGGTGACGACCAGCTCGCCGACCTCGTCGATCAGGGGCTTGCCGCCGGGGTCCCAGGACTGGAGGTCGGTGCCGAGGCCGGGTGCCTGGAGTTCTCCGATGTACACGGGAAGAGTCGGTACGGCTCCCGCGAAGCAGGAGCACACGTCGGTGCCGCCGCTGACGGAGGCGATCCACAGGTCCTCCCGGACCTCGTCGTGGAGCCAGGCGAAGCCGTCCGGTGGCAGCGGCGAGCCGGTCGTGGCCACGCACTGCACACTCGTGAGGTCGTAGTCGCGGGCCGGGTGGAGGCCGGCTTTGCGGCATGCCATGACGTAGGCGGCGGACGTGCCGAAGAGCGTGGCACGGGTACGTTCGGCGACGCGCCACTGGGCGCCGGTGTCGGGGTGGCCCGGGCTGCCGTCGTAGAGGACGATCGTGGTGCCGGTCAGCAGGCCGGAGACGAGGAAGTTCCACATCATCCAGCCGGTGGACGTGTACCAGAAGAGGCGGCTTTCGGGGCCGAGGTCGCAGTGCAGGCCGAGCTGTTTGAGGTGTTCGATCAGGATGCCGCCCTGGGACTGGACGATGGCCTTGGGCAGTCCGGTGGTGCCCGAGGAGTACAGCACCCACAGGGGGTGGTCGAACGGAACCTGCTCGAAGGCGGGTTCGACGTCCGCCGAGGTGAGGGCCGACCACTCCAGCGCGCCTTCGGGGGCGTCGGTGCCGAGCAGCGGGATGTGGACGACGGCACGGAGCGTGGGCAGTTCGCGGCGCAGTTCGGCGACGGTCTCACGGCGGTCGTGCTCCTTGCCCCCGTAGCGGTAGCCGTCGACCGTGATCAGGACCACCGGTTCGACCTGCTGGAAGCGGTCCAGGACGCTGCGGGCGCCGAAGTCGGGAGCGCAGGAGGTCCACACGCCGCCGACGGCGGCCGTCGCGAGGAGGGCGACGACGGCCTCGGGGATGTTCGGCAGGTAGCCGCTGACGCGGTCTCCGGGGCGCACTCCGCGGGCGCGCAGTTCGGCGGCCAGCGAGCCGACCTGGCGGCGCAGCTCGGCCCAGGTGACCGGGCGGGGTTCGTGGGTCTCGTCGACGGCCAGCAGGGCGGGTTCGTCGGCTCGGGTGGCCGCCGCGCGAAGGGCGTGTTCCGCGTAGTTCAGGGTCGCCCCGGGGAACCACTCGGCGCCCGGCATGGAGCGGCTGCCCAGCACGCGCGCGTAGGGCGTGGAGAACCGTACGTCGAACCATTCCGTGACGGCCTTCCAGAAGGTGTCCGGCTCGTCCACCGACCAGCGGTGCAGCGCTGGGTAGCCGCCCTCCGTGGGGGCTCCGTGGTGTTCGGCCGCCCAGGCCTGGAACCGGGTGATCCGTGCCCGGGCGATGCGGTCGGCGTCGGGCTGCCAGAGGGGCGTGGGGTTCGCTGCGGTCATGGGGCGGCTCCCGGACTGTGCGCGTCGTGTGCGTGGTCCGCGCACGTGCTGGGTGTGCGCGTCACGCGGCTGACACGGACGATGCCATGTGATCGACTTCTGCACCAGGGTGTCCCCCACATAGTCGGCATTGTGAAGCTGTGCTCCCAACACAGGTGAACGGCAGTTGAACGACACCCTTGTACGAGGACGTCGGTGGCAGGGTGAGCAGCATGGACGGTCGTGACCTGGTGCGTTCGGTGAAAGCGGTCGGTTCGGGGGGTGCGACGGGGGGTCTGCGCACCGTGCGGGCCGCGTGGCGCAGGAGGCGTGCCGACGCCACCGGGTTGCCGCGGCGGGGTGCGGAGCGGGCGCGGGTGCCCGGCCCCGTGCGGGACGTGGAGCCGGGGCCGGGCGGGGGTGTCGTACGGTTCGCCCGCACGGAGCTGCGGGTCATGGTCGCCGTGAACGGTGCCGTGTTCTGGGGGTGGGACGGGGCGGGCCCGGAGCCGTCGTACGCGCTCGCGGGCCCCTGCCCCGAGCCGGATCCGCGGGCCGTACTGGAACCGGACAAGGACGGCGGCTGGCGGGTCGTGGCGGAGCGGGTCACGGTCGTGGTGTCGCGGAACGGCGCGATCGAGGTGTGTACGCCCGGTGGGGTGGCCCTGCGCCGGGAACTGCCTCCCCGGTGGTGGGAACCGGCGGACGGGGGCGGCGCGCGGTGGATGCAGCGGGCCGAAGTGGCGCCCGACGCGCGGTTCTTCGGGCTCGGCGGGCGGGCCGCGGGGCCCAGGCTGCGTGACGGGACGTACCGGCTGTGGAACACGGACCCGGGTCGGCCGTTCGGACCCGGTGACGACCCCCTGTACATCACGATGCCGGTGCAGATGGTGGTGGCCGACGCGGGCACGCACCTGGTCTTCCACGACACCTCGTGGGACGGCACGGTGACGTTGAGCGAGGGCGAGGAGGGGGCGGGCTCGGGGCACGACCGGGCGGGGGCCTGCGAGGTGCGGATGGACGGCGGGCCGCTGCGCTGCTGGGTGATGGTGGGCACCCCCGCGCGTGTGCTGCGCGTCTGGGCGTCGCTGACCGGGGCGCCCGCCGTGCCGCCGGCCTGGGCGCTGGGGCACCATCACGCACGGTGGGGGTTCGGCAGTGAGCAGGAGGTGCGCCGGATCGTCGCCGGCTATGCGGAGCATGGCCTTCCGCTCGATGCCGTCCATCTGGACATCGATCATCTCGACGGCCGCCGGGTGTTCTCGGTCGACCGCGACCGTTTTCCGAAGCTGCCGGTGCTCGCCGAGGATCTGCGCCGGGACGGGGTCCGCCTGGTGTCGATCGTCGACCCGGCGGTGAAGGCGGAGCCGGGCGATCCCGTGTACGACGACGGAAGAGCCGAGGACGTGTTCGTGCGGGACGCGGCGGGGCGGCTGGTGGAAGGGGTCGCCTGGCCCGGGGAGGTCGTCTATCCCGACTTCACGCACGCGCGCGTGCGCCAGTGGTGGGGTGGGCTGTACCAGGAGCGTCTCGCACAGGGCTTCGCCGGTTTCTGGCACGACATGAACGAGCCGGTGTCCTTCACGGCCTTCGGGGAGAACACCCTGCCGCGCTCGGCCCGGCACGCGTTGGAGGGCCGCGGTGGTGACCACAGGGAGGCCCACAACGTGTACGCCCTGTGCATGGCGCGGGCCGCGTACGAAGGTCTGCGCGGCCTCGTCCCCGAGGAGCGGCCGTTTCTCTTCTCCCGCTCCGGGTGGGCCGGCATGCAGCGCTACGGCGGTAGCTGGTCGGGGGACGTGGCGACGGGCTGGCCTGGCCTGCGCGCCTCGCTGTCGCTGGTGCTGGGCCTCGGGCTGTGCGGAGTGCCGTACTCCGGGCCGGACGTGGGCGGCTTCGACGGGAGTCCGTCGCCCGAGCTGTATCTGCGCTGGTTCCAGCTCGCCTCCTGCCTGCCGCTGTTCCGCACGCACGCGAGTCTCCGCGCCGGGCGGCGTGAGCCCTGGGAGTTCGGCGACGACGTTCTGGAGCACGCGCGCGTGGCGCTCGCCGCGCGACGGCGGCTGCTGCCGTACTTCGTGACCCTCGCGCATCTGGCGCGCCGAACGGGTGCGCCGTATGTGCGGCCCCTGTGGTGGGGCGTGCCCGAGGACAGGGCGCTGAGGGACTGCGAGGACGCCTTCCTGCTCGGCGACAGCCTCCTGGTGGCACCCGTGCTGGAGGCGGGCGCGGTCCGGCGGACGGTGCTGCTGCCGCCAGGGCGCTGGTACGACACGGTGACCGAGGCGGTCCACGAAGGCCCGGGCCAGGTGCTGGTCGACGCGCCCCTGGGGCGGATTCCGGTGTTCGCGCGTGCGGGCGCCGTCCTGCCGGTGCGGGGTGCGGACGGGGCCCTGGAGCTGGAGGTCTGGGCGCCGGCACGGGGGCGGTCGGGGGGCGGTGTGGTGGTGCCGGACGCGGGCGACGGCTGGGAGGAGCCGCGGATCGAGCGCTATGTGGCGCGGTGGAAGGGGGGCCGGGTGGTGGTCCGGCGGGACAAGGACGAAGGCCGCAGGGAGCCCGCGTATCCGGTGCGGGTGCGGGGCCTCGACCAGGGGTGACCCGAACGGGACGCGCGCGAGGGTGTGTTGCGCGCGTCCCGCGGGGGCTCACACGTAGCGGCCCTCGAACCAGCCCTGCACCGCCAGCGTGTGCAGCGGGAAGGCGAGTTCGGCGGGTCGGCGCAGGAGATGCCAGCCCTCCGTCTCGTCCGTGCCGGCGGACGGCGGAAGATCGGCGGCCGGACGCTCCGGGAGGAGCCCGAACAGCAGCAGGTGGCCGTCGGGCGAGCTCATCGCGTCGACGAGCCGCACATCACGGGCGGCGGCGTCGATGCCGGTCTCCTCCTTCAGCTCCCGGACGACGGCGTGCCGCCAGTCCTCCCGGTGGTCGACAAAACCTCCGGGCAGGGCGATGCCCCCGCGCGCGGGCGGGATGGTCCGGGTGATGACGACGAGGGACGTGCCTTTGGTGTCGTACACGGGCTGGAGGGCGACCGCGACGGGCAACGGGTTGCGGTAGACCACCGCGCCGCAGGCGGCGCAGGTGCGGGGCCAGCCGGAGATGCCCTCTCCGTAAGGCGCTCCGCAGCTCGAACAGTGGGAGTCCGGCACGGAGTCGGAGGCGGACGGGACAGGGGATTCGGACACGTGGCGGACTGTATCCGATCATCTGTGCGGCGTCTTCCGGGGGCGGCTCATCAGGAGGACGTGGGCGGCGTGAGCGACTTCATGGACACCGGGAAGTCGAAGTAGGTGTCCGGGTAGGGCTCCGCCTTGTAGGTGTAGTGCCACCACTCCTCGGCGAGGTTGGCGAAACCGGCGCCCTCGAGGGTGCGCTTCAGAAGCTGCCGGTTGGCGCGCTGCTCGCCGACGATGCGTGGGTCGTCGGTGTGAGCCAGTGTGTCGAAGCAGTCGAAACCCGTGCCCATGTCGACGGAGTTGTCGGGGAAGCGCTCGGCCCTGGGTGCGTAGCACGGCTCGAGCGGTTCGCCGGGGACGTAGGGACGGGTCGGCCTTGCGGGCAGTCGGACGATCGTCAGGTCCATGGTGGATCCGCGGCTGTGCCCCGACCTCTCCGCGATGTAGCCGTCCGCGAACAGGCGGGTCTTGTCGACCTGCGGGTAGAACTCGCCCTTCATCCTCTGGTCGGCGAGGTCGTTCGCCCAGCGCACGAAGCTGTCGACGGCGCGTTGCGGCCGGTAGCAGTCGTACACCTTGAGCGTGTAGCCGTCGCGGAGGAGCTCGATCTGCGCCCGGTGCAGCGCTTCGGCGGCCGGGCGGGTGAGGATGCACAGGGGCTGCCGGTAACCGTCGATGCGCTCGCCGACGAAGTTGTGCGGGGTGAAGTACCGGATCTCCTCGAGGATCGTCGGGTCCACGGATCTCAGCTCGACGAAGTCCGGGGGCGCCTTGGGCCCCGGGGCGGCCTGGGCGGTCGCCGAGGCGGACGCCACGGCGAGGAGCGCGGCGAGTGCGGTGACGAGGCTTCGTGCAGCCACGGAGAAACGTGTCATGCCCCTAGCCCTTATCAGTCGGGGGTTCGGTGTGGAAGGACGCCTGGAGGTTCTGCCGCGGGTCTGCCGCTTTCCGGGAGTGCCTGGCAGACTTCTGACGTTTCGTCAGGTATCTCGTCGGATCGTTGTGCGGGAGGAGCCATGTCACGCATCCGCACCCCCGTGGTGGCCGGATGGTTCACGGGCGAGGGCGCAGACTTCCGTCTCGTCGGCACCCGCTGCTCGGCCTGCCGGTCGGTGTTCTTTCCACGCGAGGACGCCTTCTGCCGCAACCCGGGCTGCCAGAGCAGCGACCTCACGGAACTGCCACTGTCCAAACGGGGGCGAATCTGGTCGTACACCGACACCCGTTACCGCCCTCCGTCACCCTATGTGACGAACCTGGAACTCCCGTGGGAGCCCTACGCGTTGATCGCGGTGGAACTGGAAGCAGAGCGGATCGTGGTGCTCGGGCAGGCGGTTCCGGGGGTGGCCGCCGCCGATCTGGCGGTGGGTATGGAGGCGGAGGTCGTCCCCGGTGTGCTGCACGAGGACGCGGAGACGGTCTGGACGACATGGCACTGGCGGCCGACGGGGGTGGCGGAATGACGGACGATGTCGCGGTGCTCGGCGCGGGCATGCACCCGTGGGGCAAATGGGGACGCGGCTTCGCGGCCTACGGGACGGTGGCCGCGCGCGCGGCGCTCACCGACGCGGGGGTCGACTGGCGGGACGTCGACTCGATCGTGGGCGCGGACACCGTGCGGGGCGGCTATCCCGGGCACGTGGCAGGGGCGACGTTCGCCAAGGCGCTGGGCTGGCAGGGAGCGCGGGTGACGAGCGTGTACGCGGCGTGCGCCTCCGGGGCGCAGGCGGTCGGCACCGCACGGGCCCAGATCCTCTCGGGGCTGGCGGACGTGGTGCTGGTCGTCGGCGCCGACTCGGCCCCCAAGGGGTTCTTCCGCCCGGCGGGCGGTGACCGGCCCGATGATCCGGACTGGCTGCGGTTCCGGGTCCTCGGGGCGACCAACCCGGCGTACTTCGGTCTGTACGCCCGTCGCCGCATGGCCGTCCACGGGGACACGGCCGGCGACTTCGCCCTGGTCAAGGTGAAGAACGCGGCCATGGGAGCCCTCAATCCCAACGCCCGGTACCGCAAGCGGGTCACCGCCGAGGAGGTCGCCGCCTCGGCGGTGGTGGCCGACCCGCTGCGCCTCCTCGACATCTGCGCGACCTCGGACGGCGGGGCGGCGCTCGTCCTGTCGAGCATGGAGTTCGCCCACCGCCACGGTGCGACGCGGCCGGTGCGGATCCGCGCGGTGTCCACCGTGACGCCGCGCTATCCCAACACCGTGCTCGACCTGCCCGACATCGCGACGGACTCGGCGGTGGCGGTCGAGCCGGCGCCCGAGACGTTCCGCACCTCCATCGCAACGGCCGCCTACGAGGAGGCGGGAATCGCGCCCGAGGACCTCTCCCTCGCCGAGGTCTACGACCTGTCCACCGCCCTGGAGCTGCAGTGGTACGAGGATCTGGGGCTGTCCGCGGAGGGCGAGGGGGCCAAGCTGCTGCGAGAGGGCGCCACGGCGCTCGGCGGGCGCATACCGGTGAACGTGAGCGGCGGCCTGGCGTCCTTCGGTGAGGCCGTCCCGGCACAGGCGATCGCCCAAGTGTGCGAGCTGACCTGGCAGTTGCGGGGTGTCGCGGGCGACCGCCAAGTGGCGGGCTCCCGGGTCGGGATCAGCGCGAACCAAGGGTTGTTCGGGCACGGGTCGGCGGTGATCGCCGTGCGCTGATACCGGGGGACTCCCCTACTGTCCGTGTTCGCGCAGGAATGCTGTGTGAACAGGTCATGAACTGGGCCTCGGCGGCCACGGACGGCGTCATCATGCTCCCGTGCCCTCCTGGACGGACAACATCCGTTTCGCCTTCCAACCGGTGGTCAATCTGACGACCGGAGGGGTGGCGGCACTGGAGATCCTCGCGCGCCCCGAGACCGGCGACGTCCTCGCGCAGGCCCGCCGGGACGCCGAACTCGACGGCCATCTCGCCGCCTTGGCGGTCGGCGCCGCGGCGCGGAAAGAGACCCTGCTGCCGCTGCACGTCAACGTCTTCGCGGCGACGCTCGCCGATCTCGGCGGCCTCACCGCGCTGCGGCAGGCCGTGCGCGAGGCGGGGCGGCTGCCGTGGGAGGTGACGGTCGACGTCGGCCCGCCCTACACGCACGTACCGCACCGGGCCCTGCTGGAGGCGGTGGCGGTGCTGCGCCGCGAGGGCTTCCGGATCTGCGCGGACGGGGTGGGCGACGGCGACGCACCGCTGCGCCTGCTGGCGGACATGGCGCCGGACCTGGTGAAGCTCGACGCGTCCTTGCTGACGCGGCCGGCCATGGTGCGGGCCATGCGGACGCTGTGCGAGCAACTGGGCGCCCTGCTGTCGGTCGAGGGCGTGGAGACCGAGACGCAGTGCGCGGCGGTGCGGGCGGCGGGCGCGCAGTTGGCGCAGGGCGACCTGTTCGCGCCGCCGTCCCGGCGGCCCGCCGTGGACGTATACGTTCCGCTCATGGCCCCTTCCGTGCCGGCGACACCGCGCACCGGGCCGCCGGTGCGGCAGTTCCTGCGGCCCGCCGCGCTGCTCCCGGCCACGGCCTCGGCCGGGCAGGTGCGGGCGCTGCTCACCGGGTCACCCGAGGTGTCCGGGGTGCTGCTGGTCGACCCGGCGGGGGTGCCGGTCCGATCGGTGCACCGCTCACGGTTCCTGCTGTCGATGTCGGGGCCGTACGGGCATGCGCTGTACGCCGACCGGCCCGCGGCCAAGCTGGGTGACCCGCCGCGCACGGTCGGCATCGACGCCACGGCGTGGGAGGTGCTCGACGTGGTCGCGGACGGCGGGCGCGACCGCACTTCGGACGACGTGGCGGTGGTCGATCACCAGGGGCGGTGCGTGGGCGTCGTACGGCTCGCGGACCTCGTGCGGGCGCTGACCGAGAACCGGGTCGAGGAGGCGGCGGGCCTCAACCCGCTGACCCGGCTGCCCGGGTCGGACGCGATCACCGGTGAGGTGGACCGGCGGATCGCGGACGGACGGGTGTTCGCGCTGAGCTGGCTTGACGTCGACCACTTCAAGCAGGTCAACGACGGGGCGGGGTTCGCGGCCGGTGACGAGCTCATCCGTGCGGTCGGGCGGGCGTTGCAGGGCGCGGCGTCGGGGAGCACACGGGTGGGGCACATCGGCGGCGACGACTTCCTGGTGCTGGCCGATCCGGAGCGGCTCGACCCGCTCGCCGCTTCCCTGCTGGACACGCCCTGGTCGGCGGGCGGGCGCACGGTCACGCTGTCGCTGGCGACGGTCGTGTGCGCCCCCGGCAGCGTGCGCGACCACCGTCAGGCGGCGGCGTACCTGGCACCCCTGAAGCAGGCCGCGAAGGCGCTGAGCGGCGCGAGTTGGGTCCTGGGCCGGGCCGGGTTCCCGAGCCACGAGGTCCGTCGCGGCTCGCTTCCGGCCCCCGCCCCGGTGGGCGTTCCGGGCCGCCGCTGACTCGAAGCCGTCCCCGTCGCCCGCTGAAGATTCCGCGGATGCCCGAGCACGGTTTGTGTCACCTGCCTTGACGCTCCGTGGGTGCGGGGGAAAACTTCCGGATGTCAGTCGGCATCGCCGCATTCGGGCGTATTCGGGTCATGCGCCCCTGGGCCCACACCGGTACCACGGGTCTTCCCCCACGGGCGGTTCCGCTGCACAGGCACGCTCGTCGCGGACGCCGGGCGGGACTCGGGACCCTTCCTGCCTCCGGCTGAAGTCGCCAAGGGAAACGCACCCTGCACGCAGGACCGACACGGGGCCGGACGGACCCCGGGCGAGGGCCTAGGAGCCGCCATGACGCATACGAGCATCTTCGTCGGCGAGTTGATCGGCACCGCCATCCTCATCCTGTTCGGCGCGGGAGTCTGCGCCGCTGTCACCCTCCACGACTCCAAGGCCCGCGGGGCGGGCTGGGTCGTCATCGCCTTCGGCTGGGGCTTCGGCGTCCTCGCGGGCGCCTACACCGCCGCCCCCAAATCCGGCGGACACCTCAACCCGGCGGTGACCATCGGCCTCGCCATCGCCGACATCACCAAGTGGGGCGACGTTCCGTACTACCTGCTGGGTCAGATGGCGGGCGCGATCCTCGGCGCCGTGCTGACCTGGCTGCTCTACCTCGCCCAGTTCCAGGCGAACGCCGAGGAGGACAAGGCCCAGCCGACGCTCGGCATCTTCTCCACCGCCCCGGAGATCCGCAATCCGGTCGCCAACCTGATCACCGAGATCATCGCCACCGCCGGTCTGGTGCTGCCCATCCTGTTCTTCGGCAAGAACCTCGGCACCAACATCGGCCCGATCCCCGGTACGACGGCGTACGGCTCGGGCATCGGCATCCTGCTCGTCTCCCTCCTCGTCGTCGGCATCGGCCTCTCCCTCGGCGGGCCCACGGGATACGCGATCAATCCCGCCCGGGACCTCGGCCCCCGCATCACCCACGCCCTGCTGCCGATCCCCAACAAGGGCGGATCGGACTGGGGCTACGCCTGGATACCGGTGGTGGGACCGCTGATCGGCGGTGCGCTGTCGGCCCTTGTGTACAAAGCAGCCTTCTGACCCTTTGACGAAGGGACGTCATGACGGACCACGACCGCAAGTACGTCGCCGCGATCGACCAGGGCACCACTTCCAGCCGCTGCATCGTCTTCGACCAGAGCGGTCGGATCGTCGCCGTCGACCAGCGCGAACACCGCCAGATCTTCCCCAAGCCGGGCTGGGTGGAACACGACGCCACGGAGATCTGGTCCAAGGTGCAGGCGGTGGTCGCCGGCGCGATCGCGAAGGCCGGGCTGCGCGCCGACGGGATCGCCGCGCTCGGTATCACCAACCAGCGCGAGACGACGGTTCTGTGGGACCGCGCCACCGGCAAGCCCGTGCACAACGCGATCGTCTGGCAGGACACCCGGACGGCGGCGCTGTGCAACGAACTCGGCGGTCCCGACGGGCAGGACCGTTTCCGCGAACAGACCGGGCTACCGCTCGCGAGTTACTTCTCCGGTCCCAAGGCGGCCTGGCTGCTGGACAACGTGCCCGGGCTCAGGGCGCGCGCCGAGCGCGGCGAGATCGCGTTCGGCACCATCGACTCCTGGCTGATCTGGAACCTGACCGGCGGTACGGACGGCGGGCGGCACGTCACCGACGTCACCAACGCGGGGCGCACGATGCTGATGAACCTGCGGACGCTCCAGTGGGATCCCTCCATCCTGTCCGCCATGAACATCCCGGAGGAGATCCTTCCGGAGATCAGGTCCTCCTCCGAGGTGTACGGCACCGCCGTCGGCCAACTCGCGGGCGTCCCCGTCGCCTCCGCGCTGGGCGACCAGCAGGCTGCGGTGTTCGGACAGGCGTGCTACGACGTGGGGACGGCGAAGAACACCTACGGCACGGGCAGCTTCCTGCTGCTGAACACCGGCGACCGGCCGGTGCCGTCGAAGAACGGGCTGCTGACGACCATGGGCTACAAGATCGGTGACGAGGCGCCGGTCTACTGTCTGGAGGGATCGATCGCGATCACCGGTGCGCTGGTGCAGTGGTTCCGCGACCAGCTCGGCATCATCCGCACCGCGGACGAGATCGAGACGCTGGCGGCGAGCGTCGACGACAACGGCGGGGCGTACATCGTCCCCGCGTTCTCCGGTCTGTTCGCGCCCTACTGGCGTTCCGACGCGCGCGGGGTGGTCACGGGGCTGACCCGCTACGTCACGAAGGCGCACCTGGCGCGGGCGGTGCTGGAGGCGACGAGCTGGCAGACGCGTGAGGTCGTGGACGCCATGTACCAGGACTCAGGGGTGCCGATCACCACCCTGAAGGTCGACGGCGGCATGACGAAGAACAATCTGCTGATGCAGCACCAGGCGGACGTGCTGGGCGTGCCGGTGATCCGGCCGAAGATCTCCGAGACGACCTGCCTGGGCGCCGCGTACGCGGCCGGGCTCGCGACCGGGGTGTGGAACGACCTCGACGAGCTGAAGTCGCACTGGCAGAAGGACGTCGAGTGGACGCCCGCCATGGAGGCGCCGGTCCGCGACCGGGAGTACCGCAACTGGCGCAGGGCCGTGGAGAAGAGTTTCGGCTGGCAGGACGACGGGGCGAGCTGACCCACGCCCTTCACGCGCGCCCGCGTCCCGCGTGAGCCACGCGCGCGTGCGTCTCCCGTGAGCCACGCGCGCGTGCGTCTCCCGTGAGCCACGCGCGCGTGCACGACGGCGGCTCGTACCCCGGTCGGCGGGGGTACGGGCCGCCCCCCGCGGGTCGGCAGGGATCAGGCGGGGGCGCTCGCAGGACGGTCGGCCGTGTGCGTCCCGGCGTGCCGGACGACCTCGATCAGCACCTCCTTGACCGACTCCCGTTCGCGGGCGTCACAGAGGACGACCGGTACGTCGTCGTCCAGGTCGAGGGCCTGCCGTATGTCCTCGGCGGGGTGGCGGACCGCGCCGTCGAAGCAGTTGACGCCGACGACGAACGGGATGGAGCGGCGCTCGAAGTAGTCGACTGCGGCGAAGCAGTCCTCCAGGCGGCGGGTGTCGGCGAGGACGACGGCGCCCAGGGAACCGGCGGCCAGTTCGTCCCACAGGAACCAGAAGCGGTCCTGGCCCGGCGTTCCGAAGAGGTAGAGCACCAGGTCCTCGCGGAGGGTGATGCGGCCGAAGTCCATGGCGACGGTGGTGGTGCGCTTGCCCTCCACGCCTCGGGTGTCGTCGACCGGCCGCCCCGCCTCCGTGAGCACCTCCTCGGTGCGCAGCGGCCTGATCTCGCTGACCGCGCCGACGAGGGTCGTCTTGCCCACGCCGAAACCGCCGGCCACCAGGATCTTGAGCGTGACGGGCTCGACCGGAGGCTTGTCGCGCTCACTGCGCCCGAGGATCATCGTTCTCTTCTCCTGATTGACGGGGATCGGACGGCGGCGGTCCGTATCCTCCACCGCCGGGGGTTTCGATGACCAGTACGTCGCCCGGGCCGACGTCTGCGGCATCACTGCCCGCGAGGCGCACCACGGTCCCGTCCGCGCGCTCCACCCGGTTGGCGCCCAGTGCTCCGGGCCTGCCGCCCGCCATGCCGTAGGGCGGGATCCTGCGGTGCTGGGACAGCGTCGAGACGGTCATGGGCTCCCGGAAGCGGATGCGCCGCACGGCGCCGTCCCCGCCGCGCCATCGCCCGGCGCCGCCGCTGCCGCGGCGCACCGCGAACTCCTCGAGGAGGACCGGCAGCCGCCACTCGAGGACCTCCGGGTCGGTCAGGCGCGAGTTGGTCATGTGGGTCTGTACCACGGGGGCGCCCGGGAAGCCGTCACCGGCCCCGGATCCGGAGGCCACCGTCTCGTAGTACTGGTACCGGTCGTTGCCGAAGGAGACGTTGTTCATGGTGCCGGAGCCCTCGGCCTGCACCCCGAGCGCCGCGTAGAGGGCACCGGTGATGGCCTGGGAGGTCTCGACGTTCCCGGCGACGACGGCTGCCGGGTACTCGGGGGCCAGCAGGGAGCCGGGCGGGACGACGATGTCGAGGGGGCGCAGACAGCCGTCGTTGAGGGGGATGTCGTCGGCGACCAGGGTGCGGAAGACGTACAGGACGGCGGCATGGACCACCGACAGGGGCGCGTTGAAATTGGTCCGGAGCCGCGCGGACGTGCCGGTGAAGTCGATGGTCGCGCAGCGGTTCTCGCGGTCCACGCGGACACGGACGCGGATGACGGCGCCGGAGTCGGTCTCGTAGGCGTACTCGCCGTCGTCCAGGGCGTCGATGACGCGGCGCACGGCCTCCTCGGCGTTGTCCTGGACGTGCTTCATGTACGCCTGGACGACGTCGAGCCCGAAGTCCTCGATCATACGGCCGACTTCGTCCACGCCTTTGCGGTTGGCGGCGATCTGAGCGCGCAGGTCGGCGAGGTTGGTCTCCGGGTTGCGTGACGGGTGGGGCGCCTCGGTCAGCAGGCGGAGCGTCTCCTCCTCGCGGAAGCGGCCGCCCTCGGCGAGCAGCCAGTTGTCGAAGAGGACGCCCTCCTCCTCGATGGTGCGGCTGTGCGCGGGCATGGAGCCGGGGGCGATGCCGCCGATCTCGGCGTGGTGGCCGCGGGAGGCGACGTGGAAGAGGATCCGCTCACCGTCCGTGTCGAAGACGGGGGTGATGACGGTGATGTCGGGCAGGTGGGTGCCGCCGTGGTAGGGGTCGTTGACGGCATAGGTGTCGCCGGGGCGCATGCCGTCGCCGCGCCGGCGGATGACCTCTTTGACGCTGGTGCCCATCGAGCCCAGGTGCACGGGGATGTGCGGGGCGTTGGCGACCAGGTTGCCCTCGGGGTCGAAGAGGGCGCAGGAGAAGTCCAGGCGTTCCTTGATGTTGACGGACTGGGCGGTGGACTCGAGGCGGGCGCCCATCTGTTCGGCGATGGACATGAACAGGTTGTTGAAGACCTCGAGCACGACCGGGTCGACTTCCGTGTCCGGACGGGAACTCTCCGTAATCGCGACGCGTTCCATGACCAGATGCCCGTCGTCTCGGGCCACGGCCCGCCAGCCGTCGTCGACGACGGTCGTCGCACTGGCCTCGGTGATGATCGCCGGGCCGGTGACGGTTTCGCCGGGCGGCAGGTGCTCCCGGCGGTGGAGGGGTACGTCGCGCCAGGCTCCGCCCGTGTGGAGGCGGACGGACTCGGGCGCGGCGAAGCGGCCTTCGTACGGGGCGAGGGCGGAGAGATCGGGGGGTTCGGTGATGCCGGTGGCTTCCACGGAGAGGGCTTCGACGACGATCGGGCGGTCGAGCGTGAAGGAGTATGTGGCGCGATGACGTTCTTCGAAGGCGTGCCGCATCGTGTCGGGTTCGCTCAGCTCGACGGTGAGGGTGGTGTCGGTGCCGTCGTAGCGCAGCTCGGCCCTGCTGGTGATCCGGATGCGGTCCTCGGGCACGTCCTCGGCCAGGAGTTCGGCGCGGGCGGCGTTCGCGAGGTCGTCGGCGGTCTTCCGGACGCCGGGCATCGAGGCGGGCTCCAGGGGTGCCTCGACGGACTGTTCGCGCATGGCGGTGGTGTCGGCGAGCCCGATGCCGAGCGCGGAGAGCACGCCGGCCATGGGGGGTACGAGGACGGTGCGGATCCCCAGGGAGTCGGCGACCAGGCACGCGTGCTGTCCGCCTGCCCCGCCGAAGGTGGTGAGCGCGTAGCGGGTGACGTCGTGGCCCTTCTGCACCGAGATCCGCTTGACGGCGCCCGCGATGTTGGCGACGGCGATCTGCAGGTAGCCCTCGGCGACCTGCTCGGGGGTGCGGTCGTCTCCGGTCCGCTCGCGGATCTCGGCGGCGAGGGCGGCGAATCGCTCGCGGACGAGGGGGTCGTCCAGGGGCTGGTCACCCTCGGGGCCGAACACGCGGGGGAAATGGGCGGGTTGGATGCGGCCGAGCATCACGTTGGCGTCGGTGACGGTGAGTGGGCCGCCGCCGCGGTAGCAGGCGGGCCCCGGGTCCGCGCCCGCCGAGTCCGGCCCTACACGGTAGCGGGAGCCGTCGAAGTGGAGGATCGAGCCGCCGCCCGCCGCGACCGTGTGGATGTCGAGCATGGGTGCCCGCAGCCGCACCCCGGCGATCCGTGTGGTGAAGACGCGTTCGTACTCGCCGGCGAAGTGGGAGACGTCCGTGGAGGTGCCCCCCATGTCGAAACCGATGACGCGGTCGAAGCCGGCGAGCCGCGACATCCGGGCCATCCCGACGATGCCTCCGGCGGGCCCGGACAGGATGGCGTCCTTGCCGCGGAACTGCCCCGCCTCCGCCAGTCCGCCGTTGGACTGCATGAACATCAGCCGCACGCCCCGGAGTTCGTCGGCGACGTGCTGGACGTAGCGGCGCAGGACGGGCGAGAGGTAGGCGTCGACGACGGCCGTGTCGCCGCGCGGCACGAGTCTCATCAGGGGGCTGACCTCGCTGGACAGCGAGATCTGGGGGTAGCCGGTGCGGGCGGCCAGTTCGCCGACGGCCTGCTCGTGGGCGGGGTGCAGATGGCTGTGCATGCAGACCACGGCGATCGCGCGGATCCCGTCGTCGTAGGCCTCCCGCAGCGGTCCGGCGAGGGCGTCCAGGTCGGGGGCGCGCAGGACGGTGCCGTCGGCGAGGACGCGTTCGTCGACCTCGACGACCCGCTCGTACAGCAGCTCGGGCAACTCGATCGCACGGGCGAAGATGTGCGGACGGTTCTGGTAGGCGATGCGCAGCGCGTCACGGAAGCCGCGGGTGATGACCAGGAGCGTGCGTTCGCCCTTGCGTTCCAGCAGGGCGTTGGTGGCGACGGTGGTGCCCATGCGGACGGCGTCGACGGGGCCGCCGTCGTCGAGGAGTGCGCGCACGCCCGCGACGGCGGCGTCCGCGTACCGGTGGGGGTTGTCCGACAGCAGCTTGTGGGTGAGCAGCCGGCCGTCGGGACGGCGCGCGACGACATCGGTGAAGGTGCCGCCCCGGTCGACCCAGAACTGCCAGCCCGTGGTCACGTCCGTCTCTCCGGTCGCGCTGCTCGGAACCCTGCCCGCTGGTGGGTGATCGGCACACTGCGGTGGGTGGCCGACGATCACTCCGATCATATCGGGACGCGGGTCAGGGCGCCGGTCCGCGCGCGCAAGCGCACGTCGGAGCGCCCGGTACGCCACGTCGCGGTCCTGATGACGGGGCCACTGCGGCCGGACCGGCGGCCCGGTGGGCATGCTGCGAGAGGTGGAGGGCGTGCTCCCCGAGGGAGGGCTACCCCCAGCCCCCCAAAAGACCAAGACGCTTGTCCCGTCTCGCGGAAGGTTCTCTTTCCCCCACTCTTTT
>NZ_JBVHTR010000047.1:0-16925 GCF_055565775.1 Streptomyces sp. NPDC028331
TACGAGGGCTTCCACCCGGCACGCCGAGAGCACGCACCTGACGCCGCGAGGCCCGGCCTCCGGCCGGACGACGGGACTTTCGCAACACGCCCTAGCAACCGCCCTTGACCAGCAGGGTGATCCGGTCGGGGTCGTAGACCGCCCAGCGCGGCGTCGGGCCTCCGGACAGGCGCAGGCGGCACAGGGTGGTGCCACGGTGGTCGGTCCACCAGGCGGTGATGATGCCCGGCCACGGCCATCCGGCGGGGTCGGACACGGTCACGGGCCGGTAGACGTGTCGGATCAGGTCGTCCGGGCCTGGCGAGGCACATTCTGCGGCCAGTTCTTCCAGCAGATGCTCCGCCGTGGACTTGTCTCGCATGGCACGGTCCTCCCCCTCGGCCCGGTCTACAACGGTTTCATTATTGCGCAAGTGATGCAATTTTCTTGGGGCTTCACCTGTGCCGGCGATCGCTGCACGCCGGGGGGCGGCCGTTGGAGACGACGGAGCACGGGGCGTCGGCGGCGGAGCGGGCGCTGCCGGCCCTGGGAGCGGGGCCGGGCGTGGGTGGCCGTACGGTCGGTGTGGTGTTCGTCCGGCCGAGGATCACGGTGATGTCCGGGGCGGCGGAACCGGGAGGTGAGCGTCACGACGGCTTCGGACTCGGCTGCGGCGGGCTTGGCTTGTGCCGCTGGGGCAGGCACAACGGGAGCCTCCCGGTGAAGCACCTCCCCGATTTCGCGGTCCACGTCGATAATGACCTTGTGCGCTCGCTAGTCAGGAATTCCATCCTGCCCTTGACGCTGGTCATCGTCGGGGCGGCCGCAGTGGTGGGCGGCGCCGCAGGGGACCATGCGGCCAGAAGCAGCGGGCGCAGCGGTTTCGGCAAGTCCGGCGAGCCCGGCCAGTCCCCGCAGGGCCAGGACCAGGACTTCTCCGCCACGGCCCCGGCCGAGGACGGCAACGCGTACACCCCCCGCAGGACCGAGGAGAACGCCCGGATCGGCGCGCTCTTCGAGAAGGACGACCAGGGCGCCCACTTCTGCACGGCGAGCGTGGTGCAGAGTCCGGGCCGGAACATGCTGATCACCGCGGCCCACTGCGCCTTCGACGCCGACTCCGGACAGCCGCTGAACGACCTGGTCTTCGCCCCCGGCTACCGCAACGGCGACGAACCCACCGGCCTGTGGAAGGTCAGCAAGGTGGTCGTCGACGACCGCTGGGCCAAGTCGCAGGACGAGGACCTGGACGTCGCCTTCCTCGTCCTCGACCGGAAGGGCGGCAAGAACATCCAGGACGTCCTGGGCGGCAACACCCTCGGCATGAACCGCGGCTTCGACAACAAGGTCAAGATCACCGGCTATCCCAGCAGCCGTGACTCCCCGATCTCATGCCAGAACCGCACCACGAAGTTCAGCGACACCCAGCTGCGCATCCAGTGCACCGACCTCGAGGACGGGACCAGCGGCAGCCCCTGGCTCACCGACTACAACCCCAAGAGCCACACCGGCACGGTCATCGGCGTCCTGGGCGGCCACGAGGGCGGCGGCGACCAGGACGATGTCTCCTACGCCGCATACTTCGACGACGACATCGCCAAGCTCTACCGGCGCGCAGAGGACGAGGACTGAGCCCAACTCATCCGCGCACCGCTCACGGGAAAGTGCCGTAGCCGCGAAGCGCGCCGGGGAGGGGCTCGCGCCCCCGAGGCCCCGACCACGGTCCTGGAGCGGGCACCGGTTCGAGTCCGGCTTCGGGCACCACCCGTTCCCGTGCGGCGGGGTCCGGACCCGCTGCCGTCCGGGCCCATCAGTAGTCCTGTGGAGCAGGCCTGGCGGCACCGTTCGGGAGCCGGGGCCGTCCTACGTCTGGCCGACCATGGCGGCGGGTTGGACGATGCGGTCGAAGTCCTCGGCGCTGATGTAGCCGGAGGCCAGCGCGGCCTCGCGCAGGGTGGTGTCCTCGTCGTTGGCCTTGTGGGCGATCGCAGCGCGTTGTCGGCCTGCCCGATCTCGTAGGTCACGCCGTCGTATTCCACGGGTGGGACGGGGATGCCGGTCGCCACCAGCGCCTTTCCCTCGGACCAGGCGATGACGTCGGCGGGCATGGCCTCGATCCGGGAGGTGGGATTGGAGATCGGGAAGACGATCGGCCGCTCGGTACCCTCGGACATCGACTGGACGACCTCGCGTGTGAAGGCGCCGTGCGCGGTGGAAGTGCCCAGCAGGATCGTGGGTTCGACCCGGCGCACCGTTTCCAGCAGCGAGATCGCGCCGTCGTCCCTCGCCCAGTCCGCGACCTCGTCCGGATCGCGTGCGTAGGGCCGCTGGAAGTCACGCAGGCCGTCCATGTCGCGGGTGAGCAGGCCGTCGACGGAGGTTGCAGCGGCCCGTGACGGATGACGGTGCAGCACTGGCGCATGGCCGGGAGGACGAGCTCATCAGTTCGTCACGATGCCGTGCAGAAGCAGGTCGATGAGTCTGGTGGCCAGGTCGCGCCGCTCCTCGCTGGCGGCCATGAGGCTGATCCCGCCGAGGGCCATCAGCACGTCCTGGGCATCGACCCCTGGCCGCGCCGCTGACCGGCCCTCGAGGGCGGTGAGCAGGTGGGTGATGGCGTCGGCGAGCAGGGCCCGGGTGTGCAGCTTCTCGCTGTCGTCGGTCAACACCACGGCCAGCGCGTCGGCCATGCCCTGCTTGGCGGCCATGAAGTCGATGAAGCGCTCCATCCAGGTCCGCAGCGCGTCCACCGGTGGCTGTGCGGCCGCGAGGTGCGGTGCCGCCTCGCACAGGCGCTGCACTTCCTGTCGGTAGACCGCCTCGATCAGCAGTTCCTTGGACGGGAACCGGCGGTAGAGCGTGCCGACACCGACGCCGGCCGCACGGGCGATGTCCTTGACCGAGGCGCCCGCGCCCTCCCGGGCGAAGGCGACCGCTGCTGCTTCCAGCAGCCGGTCCTCGTTGCGTTGCGCGTCGGCGCGCAGAGCCCTGCGGGGCCGTGCTGCGTCCCCCTCGCGGCCGGTCACTCCCGACTCCCTTCCTGCCACACTTGCAAGCGGAACCGGTTCCGCTTACTCTCGAAGTCGAACCGGAACCAGTTCCGGATACGAGCGTACGACGGCCCCCTGCCTCCGCGCCATCGGCCGTGCACTCAGCGCCCCACTCCACCGCCTTTCTGGAAGAGCATCGTGAACGACGACCTCATCACGACCCCGTTCGGCGCACAGACGACCGCCGCCGAGGTGCTGGCCGGTATCGACCTCAGTGGTCGGCGTGCCATCGTCACCGGAGCAGGCTCCGGCATCGGGCGCGAGACCGCGCGTGTCCTGGCCGCCGCCGGCGCCGAGGTGACCATCGGCGTCCGCGATCTGGCGGCGGGCGAACAGGCCGCCGAGGAGATCGCCCCGGCGAGTGGCCGGGGAACGGTGCGCGCCGCGATGCTCGACCTCGCCGACCAGACCTCGGTGCGCGCCTTCGTGGCGGCATGGCGGGGGCCGCTGCACTTTCTGGTCCTCAACGCCGGCGTGATGGCGTCGCCGCTCCAGCGGACGAAGGAGGGTTGGGAAATGCAGTTCGCCACCAACCACCTCGGCCACTTCGCCCTCGCGACCGGCCTGCACGGCGCCCTGACAGCAGCCCACGGCGCGCGCGTGGTCGCCGTCAGCTCGGTCGGCCACGTCAACGGCGACGTCCTCTTCGACGACGTCAACTTCGAGCAGCACCCCTACGACCCGTGGGCGGCCTACAGCCAGTCCAAGACCGCCAACGTCCTGTTCGCGGTCGAGGCGGGCCGCCGCTGGGCGTCCGACCTGATCGCCGTCAACGCCCTCAACCCGGGCCGCATCACCAGCACCCGGCTCGGCCGCCACATCGGGGACATCTCCAACAGCCCGGCCTCCTTCGACCCCACCAGCACCGACGTGTCCTGGAAGACCATCGAGCAGGGTGCGGCGACCTCGGTGCTCCTCGCGGCCTCCCCGTTGGTCGAGGGCGTGACCGGTCGGTACTTCGAGGACTGCAACGAGGCCGGCCCGCACCGGCCCGGTGTGCGCCGGGGAGTGGCCGCCCACGCCGTGGACCCCCACCACGCGGCCCGCCTGTGGCAGACCTCCCTCGACATGCTCGTGGCCGCCGCAACGACCGCCTGACGGCGCCACGGCCGTCAGCGGCTTGAGACTTGGTCGTACGGTGTCACATGCGGTCGGCTTCCAGGACCGCGCGGGTGAACGCCTCGGGAGCCTCCTGCGGGACGTTGTGCCCGATGCCCTTCAGCGTGCGGTGGACGTACGGGCCGGTGAACTTGCCGCGGTAGGACGCGCCGTTGTCAGGCGGGGTGAAGGGGTCCAGCGCACCGTCGAGCGTGACGGTGGGCACGTGAATGGGTGGACCTTCGGCAAGCCTCGCCTCGAGGTCCTCGTAGCGCGGGTCGCCCGGTGCGAGCCCGAGGCGCCAGCGGTAATTGTGGATGACGATGTGGACGTAGTCCGGGTTGTCGAACGCCTGGGCGGTGCGGTCGAAGACGGCGTCGCTGAAGTGCCAGGTCGGCGAGACGTTGCGCCAGATGAGCTTGGCGAAGTCGCGCCGGTACTCCGCAAGGCCCGACTCACCCCGCTCGGTGGAGAAGTAGTACTGGTACCACCACGCCCACTCGGCCGCCGGGGGCAGCGGTAGGTGCTGCTGCTTGCGGTCGGTTATGAGATAGCCGCTCACGGAGACCAGGGCCTTGCAGCGCTCCGGCCACAGCACGGCGACGATGTCGGCGGTGCGGGACCCCCAGTCGAAGCCGCCGAGGACGGCCCGCTCGATCCGCAGGGCGTCCATCAGAGCGATGATGTCCAGCGCGAACGCCGCCTGCTCGGCGTTGCGCGACGTCGTGCGGGACAGGAAGGTGGTCGTTCCGTAGCCGCGCAGGTAGGGGACGATGACGCGGTAGCCGTGCGTGGCCAGCAGCGGTGCCACCTCGACGTAGCTGTGGATGTCGTACGGCCAGCCGTGCAGCAGGATCACCGCGGGGCCGTGGGCGGGTCCTGCTTCGGCGTAGCCGATGCTCAACTCCCCGGCGCGGATCTGCTTCAGTGCGGCGAAGGACGGGGTCCCCCGCGCCTTGTCGAGCCCGGCTGCTTCCGCGCCCGTTCGGGAGGCCGCCGAGGCCGAGGAGGGACGGAGCATCCCAGCCAGTGAGGCAACCGCTGCGCTCGTCGTGCCCGCGCCGAGGACCTTGCCGAAAGTCCGTCTGTTCATGGGGGACCGTCCTGTCGTGTCCGCTCGTCGGGGAGAGCCAGAGCTGGGCCCCCGGCGCCTCCCGGTTCGACAGGCACCCAAGACGAATGTCACAAAGCCGCTGGCAAGGCGCCCTGCGGCTGCGTCCGAACGGGGGACGGCAATATGGCCTGCCGAAGGACGCGGCCGGCAGGGTCATCGACCGGCTTGTCGCCCGCGCGCCTAGGGTCCGTCTTCGAAGAGCGCTAGATGGTGGATCATGGTGGTGTGGTACGCGGACCCTAGAGCTGGGCCTCCCCCTATGACGACACCCGTCGTCAATGATCGCCGTCGCGGCTTTCCAGGCGAAAGTCGAACGGCACCGTTCCGGGGTCGAGCGTGGAGATCCCGCCGTCCACGGTGAGCACTGCACCGTTGACGAAGGACGCGGCGGGCGACAGCAACCATCTGATCGCCTCGGCGACCTCGGACGGGTCGCCCGGACGCCCGGTGGGCACCAGTTTCGTGGCCTCTTGGTACGCCTGCTCGATCCCGCCGCGCAGTCCCGACTCCTCCGCGAACCGGACCATGCGCCGGTCGGCCATCTCAGTACGCACCCAGGTGGGGCACACGGTGTTGGCCCGCAGGCCCTGGCTCCCGTAGTCGACGGCCACCGAACGGCAGAGCTGGAGGAGGGCGGCCTTGGAGGTGGCGTACGCGGCGTTGCCCTTCCCGACGCGTAGCGCGGAGACGGAAGAGACCGCGACGACCGAGCCACGGGCCTTCAACAGGTGGGGCAGAGCGGCGCGCAGCATCAGGAACGGGCCGGTCAGGTTGGTGCGGATCACCTCGTTCCAGGTCTCGTCCGAGAGGTCTCCCACCAGGCCGCCGCGTCCGATGCCCGCGTTGAGGACCAGTCCGTCGAGCCTGCCGTAGTGGGAGACCGTGGTTTCCACCAAGTCCTGAACCGCGGTCGGGTCCGCGAGGTCGGCGGGGTGCGCCAGAGCACCGGTCTCGTCGGCCAACTGCCGTAGCGGCTCGGGCCGCCGCCCCCCGATGACGACATGGTGGCCTTCGGCCCGCAGCAACCGGGCGGTCGCCGCACCGATGCCGGAACCACCGCCCGTGACGATGACAACACGTTCATTCGGCATGGCCGTTACGGCTCCTCACTCGCTGGCGATCAGGGTGCGTGGTCCTGCGCAGAGCTGCCCGGCTGCGCCGCGGAACCCAGTTGATCACCGCGACGCGAACGTACCCGACTGTCCTGCCGTCACTCCGCATCAACGGGCATGATTTCATTCCGAGGTACCGCCGGGGACTCGAACCTGTGGCGAAGAACATCCTGCGCCTCCCCCGCTGTCGGCCATCGGTTGCGAACCGGCCGTGCAGCGCTCCCCGTTGAGGGAGAACACGCCGAACACCACGGAAGCCGGGGCGGCTTCGACATCGGCATCGATGTCGGCGAAGACGACGACCGGGGACTTGCCACCCAGCGCCATCGACGTGGTCTTCAGATGTGAAGCGTCTCGCTGCTTCCTCTCACTCGGCCCGGAATCGCCCTCTTGCTCGCCCAGCAGCTCCAGGAGTGCGGCGTCCGCCTTGGACCGGGCGGGTGAGCAGGCGAGGGGCGAAATGGGGCAGTACCTGGTGAACCTCGCCGAGCAACGCCGTGGCAACCCGGGCGACGACATGCTCTCCGCCTTCATCAACGAGCCGGAGCCGGCCCTGCGGCTCACCCACGAGGAGCTCGCGGAGACCGGCGTGCTGCTGCTCATCGCCGGCCACGAGACCACGGTCAACCTGATCACCAACGGCGTACTCACCCTCCTGCGCCACCGCGAGCACCTGGACCATCTGCACAAAGAACCCGACCTGCTCCCTCGGGCGATCGAGGAACTGCTGCGCTACGAGCCCCCGGTCCACATGCGCGAGCGCATCCCCCGAGCCGACGTCGATCTCGCCGACACCGCCCTCCCCGAAGGGGCCTCCGTCATCCTGGCGCTGGCCTCGGGCAATCGCGACCCCAAGCGGTTCCAGGAGCCCGACCGGTTCGACCCGGCGCGACCGGACAACGAGCACCTCGGCTTCGGCAGCGGTGTCCACCTCTGCTACGGCGCACCGCTCGCGCGCATCGAAGCCCAGGCCGCGCTCGGCGCGCTGATCCCCCGCCTCGGCACGGCACGCCTGGTCGAGGATCCGCCCCCCTACCGGCAGAACGCCATGCTCCGCGGCCCCCGCCACCTGTCCGTCGAACTATGAGGTGGCGTGGCGGCACCCGGGGCCGCAGCCAAGAATGACGGTCTGCCCCGCGCATCCACCTAGGAGACCACCACCGCCCGCGAGCAGCCTCGGACTGCTCGCGGGCGGTACGCAGTCGTCCCTTGCCCGCCGGGACGCGACGCTCACGCCCCCTCTTCACGCGGCAGCGGAAAGGGGGCCCGGGCGACGGCGCGGGCCTCTTCCGGGGAGAGGCCGAGCATGTGCAGGAGCATCTCGGCCATGGCGCCTGCGGCCTGGTCGATGTCGGCCTCGGGCTTGCTGAACCACAGCTCCAGAAGCGCCAGCAGGCTGCCGTTGAGCGCGGAGAGGGCGATGACCGGATCGACCACGACGAAGCGGCCTTCGCCGATGCCCTGCTCCACGTCGCGCCTGGCGCGGGGAGCCAGTCCTCTGCCGGCCCATATGCGGCCGAGTTCGCTGTGGCACAGGATTCGCATGATCTCCGGGTGCGACTCGGCCAGGCGTGCGCTGAGCCGCACTCCTCCGGCGAGACGCTCGGCGGGATCGTCGACGCCGCGCAGGCGTTCATCGATGGCTCGGGCGAACTCCTCCATCGCATCGTGCACGGCTGCGTCGAACAGGTCCGGCTTGGAGTCGAAGTGGTTGTAGAAGGAGCCGAAGCCCACGTCCGCGCGCTCCGCGATGACACGGATGCTGGCGCTGGTGTCGCCGGACTCGGCCAGGATCTGCCGCGCGGCGCGGACGAGGGCCTGCCGGGTCCCGCTACGGCGGCGTTCGAATCGGTTGCTGGGTGGAACTGACATCGGCATGCACCCGTAGGTAAGCAGTTCTGATGATTTCCTCATTGCTCTGACGAGCCCGGCCGTCCACAGCGAGCCGCAACCCTCCTTATAAGTGATCTGTCTCACATAATTGATCGTCTGATCAGTTCTGTGGCGTCCTTGACGATGAGCCTGTCATCGATGATGCTTTCATCAGAAATAACCTAACACGATCCATGATGCCGCTCTGGCGGGCATTGGCTCCGATTTGGACGTATTGCACCGTCCTGTCGGTGGACCACTCCCCGCCCCAGACTTCCCGGCACCTGTGCACCGGAAGGGATCCCCCCGATGACCACCAATCGATCGCAACTCGCCGAGCCGACGACCCCGAGCGAGATACCGGACGCGGCGATCGCCATGCTCGACGCGGAGGGGACGGTTGTCGGGTGGACTCGGGCCGCTCAGCAGCTTGTCGGTTACTCGGCCGGGGAGGTGGTGGGCCGGTCCGCCGCACACGTGCTGCCGCCCACGGAAGACCCCCGGAGGGCCACAGCGGTCACCGAACAGTGCCGTGCCCAGGGTGGCTGGTCCGGCACGGTGCGGGTCCGCCACCGCGACGGGCGCCCGATCGACATGACTTTGCGGGTCTCGCTGCTATGGGGGCCGAACAGAAGCATGCAGTGGCTGGTTTCCGTGACCGACATCGGCGCGCTGTCCTCGGGGGCGGCCGGCGGGCCGGTGCGGGAGTCCCTCCTCGCCCACGCGCCGATCGGCATCAGCGTTCACGACCTCCAGCTGCGCTGCACATGGGCGAACGACGTCGCCATGGAGCGCCACGACGGCATTCCTTTTGAACAGTTCGGGCTCCGGGTGAAGGACTGGCTGCCCGCTCTCGAGGCCGAAGCGCTGGAGGTGGTGATGCGGCAGGTCCTCGAAAGCGGCACCACCATGGTCCACGAGTTCCGGGCGTGGCCGCCGACGGACGGGCGCCGTGAGCATGCCTTCTCCGCCTCGTTCTTCTGCCTCCTGGGCGCGGACGGTATGCCACTGGGGGTGTGCTGCATGGTCGTGGACGTCACCGGCAACCAGCGGGCGCGCGAGCGCCTTGCCATCCTCAGCGAAGCCAGCACGCGCATCGGCAGCACCCTCGACGTCATGCAGACCGGGCAGGAACTGGCCGAGCTCACCGTGCCTCTGCTGGCCGACCACGCCCTCGTCGACCTGGTGGAGTCGGTTCCGTTCGCGCTGGAGCCCTCGGCACCGATCGGCATGGCGAACGGCCGCCCTCCTGCGCTGCGCCGCGCCGGTGTGGCCTCACTCGACCTGGGGAGCCTGGAACTGCCGTGGGTGCGCGAGGAGGTGATCCGCGTCCACCCGGCCTCGCCCTTCGCCGACGTACTGCGCACCGGCACTTCTCACCTGGTGCCGTTGCTGGATTTGGACGCAGATCTCGGCCCGTGGGTCCACCACGACCCGGCGCGGGCGCAGAAGGTTCGTGACAGCGGGGTCCACTCGTTGATGGTCGTACCCATCCGTGCGCGGCGCTGCGTGCTGGGACTGGCGGTCTTCGGCCGCTCCGCGGAGCCGACGCCGTTCCAGGAGGACGACCTGCTGCTCGCCGAGGAGCTCGTCACCCGGGCCGCGCTCTGCCTGGACAACGCTCTGCAGTACGCGCGCGAACGCGCCGCGGCCCTCACGCTCCAGCGCGACCTGCTCCCCCACCGGGTGCGGGGCGGGGCCGCAGTCGAGGTGGCCTCGCGCTACGTGCCCGCCGACATGGATCACGGCGTGGGGGGCGACTGGTTCGATGTGATCGAGCTGTCGGGCGCCCGGGTGGCCCTCGTCGTCGGCGATGTGGTCGGACACGGCATCAACGCCGCGGCGACCATGGGCAGGCTCCGCACCGCCGTGCGCACGCTGGCGGACCTGGACCTGCCCCCCGACGAGCTGCTGGCGCACCTCGACGACACGGTCAGGCGGCTGAACGACGAGAACGGGGAAGACGACGACCTCGACCAGGTCCCGGCGATGGTGGGCGCCACCTGTCTGTACGCCGTCTACGACCCGGTCACCCGACGGTGCGCGATGGCACGGGCCGGGCACCCCCCGCCCGCGATCATCGACCCGCAGGGCCGTGTCACCTTCCCCGACCTGCCCGCCGGAGCTCCGCTCGGCCTCGGCCTCGGCCTCGGGGTCCTCGCCTTCGAGTCCGTGGAACTCGAACTGCCCGAGGGAAGTGTCCTCGCCTTCTACACCGACGGCCTGGTCGAGTCCCGCGACGACGACCTCGATGTCGGCATGAGCCGCCTGGGCGCGGCCTTGGCACAGTGCGGCCGGCCCCTGGAGGACCTGTGCTCGGAAGTGGTCGAGACCTTGCCGGCCCGGACACACTCCGACGACGTCACTCTGCTCCTTGCTCGGACCCGCGCACTCCAGCCGGCCCGGGTCGCGTGCTGGGATCTGCCGAACGAGCCGGCCGCCGTGCGCACCGCCCGGCGCCTTGCCGCCCGTCAGCTCCGCACATGGGGGATCGAGCATCTCGAGGCCACCGTGGAGCTGATCGTCAGCGAACTGGTCACCAACGCCATCAGCTACGGCGGCGGGCCGGTCCGCCTACGGCTCATCCGACATCAGGTTTTGACCTGCGAGGTCTCCGACGCCAGCACCAGCCATCCACGCCCGCGGCATCCGAGCACTCTCGACGAGAACGGCCGCGGCCTCTTCCTCACCGCTCACCTGTCCCGCAGGTGGGGCTCCCGCTCAGCATCGGACGGCAAGGTCGTCTGGGCCGAACAGGACCTGCCCTCGACAGCCGCCGCACGGTGACGCTTCGACCGGCAGCACTGACCACTCGGTGACGCCCCAGGTTGCCGATCTCCCGTCGTGCTGCCTGCGACAAAGAAGGTACGTACATGAGCACCAACGACAGCAAGACCGACTCGCCGCAGGACGTCCGAGGCCCGAGGCCGGTGTCCGGTCCAGGCTCGGACGGCAGGTCACACGCGTTCGACGGTGTGGCAGCCGCCGTGCTCGATCACCGCGGCACGGTGCTGCGGTGGACCGGGACCGCGAAGCACCTGACGGGGTTTGCGGCCGAGGAGGTATGCGGCCGCCCTGTACAGGAACTGTTGGCCGAACTCCCCGACGAACTGCGCAGTGCCACTCAGATGCCGGCATCCGGCCAGGCGCGGCTGCGGAACCGGTCCGGCGACACCGTCGATGTCACCTTCCGGATCTCTGCGATGGAAGGCCCCGCGGAGTTCCTCGTCATTGCGGCGCCTGCACACCACGTCGTCGACCGCGAACAGGGAGCGGCGCTCCTGCGCGCACTGTCCTCACAGAACCGGGTCACGATCGCTCTGCATGACGCGCATCTGACCATGGTGCAGACGAACGCCACGCCGGACACTCCCGACGGCCGTCGAGTACAGCCCGGCACGCGGCTGTGCGACGTGCTCTGCGCCGAGGATGCCGAGAGCCTCGAGGCAGTACTGCGCCGGGTGCTGGAGACGGGCGCCCCGGTGATCCGCAAGAGCCAGCACGTGAGCTGGCGGCACGATCCGGAGCGGCGGCGGGTCCTGTCGCTGTCCGCCTTCCGTCTGGAGGACGCGCGAGGACGCCCGACAGGGGTCGCGGCCCTGTACGTCGACAGCCCCAACGTGCGGGCTCGCCGTCATCTGGACCTCACCCGTGAGGTGACCGAACGTGTGGGAAGTTCCCTGGATGTCGTGCGCACCACCCGAGCGCTCGCGGACGTACTCGTACCCGCTTTCGGGGATCTCGTCACCGTCGACCTCGCACAGTCCGTGTTCGACGGGGAGGAGCCACC
The DNA here is from genome assembly GCF_055565775.1 of Streptomyces sp. NPDC028331. Classification (NCBI taxonomy): domain Bacteria; kingdom Bacillati; phylum Actinomycetota; class Actinomycetes; order Kitasatosporales; family Streptomycetaceae; genus Streptomyces; species Streptomyces sp. NPDC028331. The sequence continues at coordinate 12,016 of NZ_JBVHTR010000047.1, forward strand.
GAAGCAACTCGGCGGTGGAGATCTCGGTCTACGCACCGCGGCCCTGGCGCCGACCGCGACGGTATGGCCGGCCCGCGTCGAGCGCGGCGACCTCTTCCCGCCCTTCCCCGACCACCCGCTCCTGCGCAGCTTCCAGCAGGGCGAGACCGTCGCCATCGGCGCCGACGACTACGGTGCTGCGCTCGGCGATCCGCGGCTGGTCGAATTCGTCATCCCGCAGGGAGGCCATTCGGTGCTGGTGGCACCGTTGCACGCCCGTGGTCTCACGCTCGGCGGCATATCGATCTGGCGCTGCGGCCGGTCCGAACCGTTCACCGAGGACGAGACGGATCTCATGACACAGATCGCCTCGGGGGCGGCGCTCGCCATCGACAACGCCCGCCGTTACACGCGCGAGCACCGGGCGGCCGTGGCACTGCGGCAGCGCCTTCTTCCTCCGGCCACGACCGACACTCCGGCCGCCGAGACCGCCGGTATCCATCTGCCCACAGGCGGCGGAGCGGAAATCCGTGGCGACTGGTACGACGCCATTGCAATGCCTTCTCTCCGGCTTGCCCTCGTCGCCGGGGACGTGATCGGCCACGGCATACCCGCAACCGCCACCATGGGCCGGCTGCGCACCGCCGTACAGACCCTCGCCGACCTCGAACTCGAACCGGACGAGCTGCTCACCCGGATCGCGGACCTGGTCCAGCGCCTCGTGGCCGAGGCCCCGCCCGACCACCACGACGTCGTCGGCGCCACGTGCCTGTACGCGGTCTACGACCCGGTCACCCGACGCTGCACCATGGCCAGTGCCGGGCACCCGCCGCCGGTCCTGGTCCGGCCCGACGGGACCGCCGAGGCCGTCGGAATCCGCCCCGGGCCGCCACTCGCCGTCGGCGGCATGCCGTACGAGACCACCACGATCGAGATCGAGCCGGGCAGCGTCCTCGCGCTCTGCACCGACGGCCTGATCCACCAGAGCGACCGCGACATCGACCAAGGGCTCGAGTGCCTGGCGGAGGCCCTCGCCGCCTCCTGCCGTCCGGACCGCGCTCTGGACGAAACCGGCCGGGATCTCGTCGCCAAGCTGCGGAGCCGGTCGCGGCGCGACGAGGCAACCCTGCTGTTGGCCCGCACCCGCGCGGTACCGGCACAGGACACCGCTCACTGGGACATCCCGGCCGATCCGGCCGCCGTCTCCGAGGCGCGGGAATGGACAGCCCGCCAACTCACCGCCTGGGGCCTGGAAGACCTCCTCTTCACCACCGAACTGATCGTCAGCGAACTGGTGACGAATGCCATCCGCTACGGTCGTCCGCCGGCGGACCTGCGTCTGATCCGCCACAACGTTCTGATCTGCGAGGTCACCGACTCCAGCAGCACCCAGCCCCGCCTGCGGCGTTCCCATACCACCGACGAGGGAGGACGCGGCCTGTTCCTCGTCGCCCAACTCGGCGAGCGATGGGGCTGCCGCCATGGCCAGAACCGCAAGACGATCTGGTCCGAACAGCTCATCGCCGAAGAGACTCCAGGCCAGCGTGGTGCGCCGCCGAGAGGCAGGGCGTCCGTTTCGACCACTTAATCCGACCCACACGCAAAAGGCCTGGTCAGAGCTTTGACCAGGCCTCGCGAAGAGAGTGTCCGTGGGGCGAGTCGACCACTGACGATACGGGTCAACGGCGGGAGCCGTCCTCCACCTTCTCGAAGAAGAACTCGTGTTTGAGGAAGGAGACGTCGTACTCGTGACCGGACTGAGGCGGCAGCAGTTGGGAGGCCTGGAACAGGCGCCACCCGTCCTGCAGCGCGGCAAGCCCTGTGGGATAGGGCGGCTCGTCGCTGTCGCCGGTCGTCGGGCGGGTCCGGGCGGTCCCGTCGTAGCGGGACCAGCCCACGACGTCGGAGTCCAGCGCCGACGTCGCGAGATAGAGGACCAGAACCTGCTGCCTCATGCATGCCTCCTCAACGTCGGCCGGTTGCTGACGCGCGTGACCCAGTAGTCGACGTCGAACGAGTCGTCACCGGTCAGGGCCCGCCACAGCAGGACCCGGTTGTAGATCTCCAGTCGGCCCGTGGCCTGCTCGTACCAGGGGAAGTACGTATCGAGTTCCGCGGCCACCGCAGGGTCGTGCAGGTCGGAGACGTCCCACAGACGCACCTGCGGCACGGTCGGGTTGAGGCGGAGTTTGTACATGTAGCGACGGTCCGCGGTGTCGTTGCGGCGGCCGCTGTGCCAGATGCCGTGGTGCACGAGAACGACCGTGCCTGCCGGGCAGGTCAGACGGGTCTGCCCCCTGAGGTTCTGGACGCGGCCGACGTCCGTCTCGTTGATCCTGCGCAGATGGCTTCCGGGCACACTGAGGGTGCCGCCCATCTCGGCGGTCACCTCGTGCGGGTAGTACATGAGCTGGATGTCGAACGCATCCGGCCGCACATCGATGATCGCGTCTCCGTGGAGCGGCTGCGCCTGTCCCTCGTGCGGCTCGCGCACATGAACCGCATGGTGGTCGACGGTCGGCTCCGGGCCGACCAGGCTCTCGACAGCGCCTGCGACGACGGGCAGGGTGAGCAGCTCGTGGACGAAGGTGTCCTGCGCGAACGCCCTGCCCAGCGGAGTGCCGTAGGACACTTCCGGCAGGCCCTCGGCCAAGGCCGCGATGGCCCGTTCGTTGATCTCCTGCGGCACCACCCCGTCCAGACGCAGAAATCCCTGCGCGACGAAGCGCGCCACCTGAACCGATGTCAGGAGTCGTTTGCTGGTTGACATGCGACGAACGTACGTGCCCTGTCGGGATCGGTCGTGGCCTGAAATCGTCCAGTGCTGGTAGTTTTCCATCCTCGTGAAACACGTAACACTGCGGCTCGACGAGGCACCCACCGTGGTCGATGCCGGCATCGGGGTGCACGGCGTCTCCACCGCCCACGACGTCTTCCGGCTGCCCGACCTGTGGCAGCTCCACCTCTACAACTACGAGGGTGCGCTGTCCCTCGGGCAGTCGGTCCACCCCATACGCCCCGGCCACGTCAGCCTGGTGCCGCCGAACACGGAGGTGCACTTTCACTACCGGGGCCGGTCGGAGCATTTCTACGTCCATCTGCGGCTGCACGACGGCGGAACCGCGCGGGTGGTGCCGGTGATGCAGGACGCCGCGGCCGAGAGCACACGCCTGGCCGAGCTACTGCGACACGCCGTGACGGCCATGCCGACTTCTCCCCCACGAGCCTCGGCCGAGGTCTGGACCGCTCTGTGGCGCATCGCCGAGCTGCCGAGGGGCGATGGAGCCGGGCGCCGCCACCCGTTCGTGGCAGCCGCCCAGGCCTACGTCGAGGAACACCTGGCCGGCCCGTTGTCCGTACCGGACGTCGCTCGCGCCGTCGGAATCTCCCACACGCACCTGACGCGCGTGTTCCGCGCCGAAACCGGCCTCACAGTCGTTTCGTACATCCGGCATCGCCGCCTTCAACGCGCCCGCCACCTCCTGTTGTCCTCCACCCTGTCCATCACCGCCATCGCCGCGTCCGTGGGCATCGCCGATCTCCAGGCCTTCAACAAGGCCTGCCGCCGTGAACTCGGCGCGAGCCCGCGTGACGTACGTGCGGCTGCCCCCGCGGGGCTGGACGGCCCAGGACGGTAAGGGTGCCGGCAGGCGGTTCCCGAGGCACCGAGGTTCGGCCCGTAGACGTCCTCGGCTCCGGCACCTGGTTCCACCAGGCCGAGCCGGATCTCGACGTCGACCGTCCGCGCCCGGCCGCGTCTCTACGCGCCGGCGAAGGAGCCGCTCCGTGCGGCGTGACCGCCGATCGCGGCCCTGACCAGCCGTCTCTCGAAGGACATCAGTATGTGTTCCAGATCCGTCGCGTCGAACGACGTCGCATCCGTCCCGAGACTGACTCCGGCCGTATCGGACATGTCCCACACAACGAAGCAGAGCTTTCCGGAGTACGGGTCGACGCGTTTGGGGAATCGTCCGTACCGGCTGGATGCCATGGCTCGCTCCAAGTCCTGCCGTGCCCTGTCCGCGCGAGCCCGGATCAGCGTGCGGGGCGCTATGGGGCGGATGTTGACCACGTACGGGTTGTCTGCGGAACGTCCCAGTTCGGCGGAGACCTCGTCCAGGGATCTGGCGTAGCGGTCGGGCTCTCGCAGGCTGACGGAGGAGGATCTGGCGAGTGCCGCGTCGACGGCCCGGCACAGCGCCGGGAACCGGTCGCCGCCCAGGGACGTGTCGACCGGGACGAGGGCCCTGCCGGCGATATGGGCCACCGCCTCGCGGGCGAAGGTGGTCTGCCGGTTGGCCATCACGGTGTTGAACACGCAGTTGCCGATGCCGAGGTGCTCGGCGAGCGCGCACGCGTATGCGGCGTGCAGGACGGCGGCCGCGGATGTCCGGTACTGCTTCGCCAGACCCGCTGCCGCGAGGGCGACGGCCGCCGAGTCGAGACATACGAAGTTGTAGACGGCGTCCCTGTGGCTCGCGGGCACCCGGAGTTCGGGCATGACGGACTGGCGGAGCATGGCCCGGTCATGGGTGTCGACACGATGGGCGTGCCGCAGCCCCGAGGGACTGGCTTCGAAGCTTGCGATCTGCCGCGGCTGCCAACCCGTGCCCAGGTCGGCGCCCGGATCGGCGGCCAGTCGGGCTATGTGTTCGGCCACGAGCCGGGCGGCCGTGGTGTCCGCCGAGAAGTGGTGCAATGACAGCGCGATGTGGGTGGGTCTGCCGTCCACGGTGACGACGGCGGCCCGCAACGGCAGGTCGTCCGGGGCGAATCCGGGCTCTGCCAGTCGGAGGGTGAGGGCGCTCAGCTCGTCGTTGGCCGCCGGGCCGTCTAACTGGCCCTAACAGAAGTCGTTGATCACGTGACTGTCGGCTTGTCCACTCGTTGGTGTGGTCGTGGGGAAGCGTCAGTCGCGGCCGTGGATCGTG
>NZ_JBVHTR010000048.1:0-13986 GCF_055565775.1 Streptomyces sp. NPDC028331
AGCAAGTAACTCCCACTCGTGATCGGTGAGTTCATGGCGGCGTATCACACCCACCATGATCTACCACGAGGTGATCTTTGAAGACGGACCCTAGTACTCCAGCCGTAGATCGTGATCTTCATGTCTGATTCGCGGCTTGTCGGCGGTAGTGGCTGGCCTGGGCTCGGGCCTGGTGGCGGCGTCGCCAGACGGACCAGCGGAGCCGGTGGGCCGCATCGTGCACGGGCTGGACGACAAGCATCGTGAACAGGCGCTGGATCTCGTTGCAAGTGAGCGGGATCAGCCCGTGGGGGGCGGGATGGCGGGTGTGTTCGTCGGCGCGGACGACGGCGAGGAAGGCATGGGCGAGCATGGCCAGGGTGACCCAGCGGGACCACGAGGTGAAGCGGCGGACCTGGTGCTCGTCCAGCCCGGCCAGGCCCTTTCCGGCCTGAAAGGTCTCCTCCACCCGCCACCTTGATCCGGCGACGCGGACCAGGGTGGCCAGGGGCACTGGGGCGGGTGAGAAGCAGCGGTAGTAGGCCAGTTCACCGGTGGTGCGGTTGCGGCGGATCAGCAGCCGGTGACTGCCGGGTCGTTCTTCGGCCAGGTCGATGACGGCCCAGTCGTAGAAGCGGTGCCCCTTGGCTCCGGCCCCTGCCGACAGCTTCTGCCAAGCCCGCTTCGGAACCTTCGCAGCCAGGGCGTCCGCGCGGAACTTCCCTGCACCGGTGGTGACTTCGGCCGAGCAGGCGACGGCGAGCACGTAGCCGACCTTGCGCTCTTCCAGCACGGACCGCAGCTTCGGGTTGCCGCCGTAGACCTCGTCGCCCGCGACCCAGCCCACATGGTGCCCGGCGTCGAGGAACCGGCCGATCATGCGGGCGGCCAGCTCCGGCTTGGTCGCGAAGACGGTGTCGTCGCCGAGCCCGGCTGCCCGGCAGCGGTCCGGGTCACACGTCCACGAGCGCGGAACATACAGTTCACGGTCCACCGCCGCGTGCCCGCGGCGGCCCGCATAGACGAGATAGACGGCGACCTGCGCGTTTTCGATTCTGCCGGCGGTGCCGGTGTACTGGCGCTGGACACCGACGGTGTGCGCCCCCTTCTTCACATCCCCGGTCTCGTCGACCACGAGCACCGCGTCCTCATCGTGCAGATGCTCCAGAACGTACTCACGCACGTCATCACGCACGGCGTCGGCGTCCCACCTGGCCCGGCCAAGCAGGTGCTGCATGCCGTCCGGACTCGCCTCCCGAGCCCATTCGGCGATCGACCAGCAGTTCTTGCGCGGCAAGTCCGACAGCAGCCCCAGCACCAGGTCCCGCACCCGGCGCCGGGGCTCAACCCGCGCAAACCGGCCCGCTATCCGGCCCATCAGGACCTCGAACACCTCGTGCCAGCAGGCAGGGTCTACGCTGTGACCTGCGGCCACCGTCTCTTCGTTTGTCCACACAACACACGATGATCAGCGGTGGCCGTACCCGTCTGCCAGCCGGCCTATACTGGCCGTCCCGGGACAGAGGCTGAGGGGTTCATCGGTCGCCGGGCGTAGGTCCCTCGCCTCATGCGCGCTCTGAGCCTGCTGGCTATGGTCGGCACTCATGCAGACCACGGGGATTGTCCGCCGCCAGGCGGCGGAGCGTAGGCGCGACACTCTGGAACGGCTCGTCACCGAACGGGATGTATGGGTGTCGACAGCACATCCTGATCACGGGCCGCACCAGGTGCCGCTGTGGTTCATGTGGGATGGGCGAGCAGTGTGGATGTGCACCAGTGCCACTTCCGCGACTGCGCGGAACGTCCGCGAGGAGCCGCGCGTGCGCCTGGCGCTGCCGGACACCCTCGACGTGGTGCTTCTCCAGGGTGAGGCGGAATGCTTCCTGGACCAGGACGTACCCGGAGACGCGGCCGAGGCGTTCGCCGCCAAGTTCGGGTGGGACCCGCGTGCGGAGGAAGGTTCCTTTCTGTACGTGCGCGTGGTGCCGGAAAGCGTGCGCGCTTGGCGCGGCGAACCGGAACTACGCGGCAGAGTCATCATGCGCGACGGGGCGTGGCTGGAATAGCGGCCGTCGCTGACCGACGCCCCTCTCCCCACCAGCAAGATCACGATCTACAGCTGGAGTACTAGAGGCCAGGGGACGAATACGGCGAGGTTAAGACCGTGTCCTAGGTGGTGAGGCGGACGTTGACCCGCCGATTCCTAGATGCGGTCCTTATCGCCGACGAAACAGGCGACATCAACAAGGGCATGAAGAGCGTCGGCGTGGCCCGGCAGTACATCGGTACTGCCGGGCGGATCGAGAACGCCCCCAAGTCACCGCACCGACGTGCGGCAATCACTCAGCTACTGCGGAGCGCCAGTCCCAAAGAGGTTCACGACGAAAGCGCACCAGAACCTCTTCATATTCGATCATTTCGCCGAAATTAGTGTCCAGCAATCCCGACACCCCCTGAATTATTTCGCCCAATAGGTCGCGAATGCAGGATACTCCGGAATATTCAAGCAGGATCGCTTGAAAATCTCCGATTCTCTGGCGGACTTCGTCCACTTCCGCTTCGTCGAACTCATCCAGGACGCCTCCGGACACGTCCACACCGAAGCTGCACTCTCCTCTATCGAGTCGATCGAGGAGTGTCCCCTTGCTGTAGACCCCGACTTGCTGAAGTCAAGTCACGATCCGTTGATGGTCCTCCGGAGGGCTGAGGAGGACGATGGTGGGACGCATGGATATTCCTATCTTGACGGTCACCTGGTTCCGAATTCGAGCTATGGAGCCAAGATATCCAGCAGAGCATTCTTGTCGCGCGTAACTATGATACCGGCCTGCTCGAGGCTCTTAATCACGCTTCCGCGACCTTGCGGGAGATACACAATCACCGGATAGTCCGTCAATTCCTCTGCACTGCCGTCACTCTCACCAAAGAGTCTTCTGTCACAGTGCCGCAGAGTCGTGTCGAATTCGAAAGGATCCGCGTCGAAATTTCTGAACTCAGGAGTAGCGAGTCAACAACCCCTGGAATTTCTGCGCTACCGTACAGGATTGCCGAATCCCAGTCGTCAGCGTCTGTGATTCCTTGGTGATCGCACACAAGAGCGCGCGTCGGTGTTTGCACTCGAGACATGGTCGACATGACGGCAGAATTGAAGGCTCGTGCTTCTTCTGCCGTCAATCCATCCACCCAGAAAGTCTGAATTTCACAGCCGAGCGGTTCGTGTGTATACGAGCTTACGACGTTGGTGTCTGCCGAGATCCACCAATTGATGCTGACCGATGGAAGCCTGAGGCCGATGATCAGGTCGAGCGCTTCGAGATCGATGGGGATGTCGTCGCCATCCACGTTGATTACGGTAGCGACACCGGTTCCTGGATGGGCGAGAGCGACGCCGTGCTGTTCAAAAACAGCCACCTGGTCGCGAAAAATGGATTCCGCGCCCGCCTCGCGATACCAGCGAATAAATCCGTCTGCCATTTTTCACCCTTTAGGCATGTTGAAAGTGTGGACGTTTTCGACGCCGAACACCTTGCGCGCCTGGTTAATTGCCGATTCGGGAGTGTTGGACGCGTCCAGGTAGTAGATGGCCGGCACGCCCGCCTCATCAGCGGCATACTTGTTTATCTTGAGCGCCTTTCCGAATTTGGAGGGATTGGCCGCTTTCGCCCCTCCGCCCACGTAGACGTACTCTCCGTTCGGGCCAATTACATCTATGCCACTGGATCCAACGTTAGGCATGACAATCTTGATGTCTTGCCCATTCGGACCCTTGGCGACCTTACCGCCAATCAGATCTGCCACATATTCTTCCCTTCGGTCCCCCAGAGCACCTGCCTCAGCTCCACCTCCGCCCGCTGCACGGTCAGCTTCGCTGGCCTCGCGGAGTGCCTGTCCGAGTCCATTGTTGAACCGGCTGATCCCGTCTGCGATGCCGTAGGCGCCGCCGACTATCAGTGTGCTGCTTGCAGCGATGGCCGGTGCGCCGACCAGGCAACCGAACCCAAAGATGCACAGGGCGCCACCACCGACGATGCCGGACGTCCCGAAGCCGACCGCTCCGACGCTGACGAAGGTTTCGGCGAGTCCGCCGAAGATCTGGGTGCCGTTGTCGAGTATCGCTGATCCGTAGGTGGCGACCGTGTTGGCTGCGTCTTTCAACCAGCCCGGTATCCAGCTGCCGTCGTCATCCTGGTGGCTTTGCTTCTGCTGTTCCTCGTACCACTGCTGCCACTGCCGGTCTTCTTGCTGCTGTTTGGTGACCGCGGTGTGGTAGGCCTCTGTTGCCGCTTGGTTTGCGGCGGTGGCGTCCTTGCCGGCGGCTGTGGCGGAGGCGCGTGCTTGCTGGGCTGCTGTCCAGGCGGCGTCGGCGGAGTCTCGGGCTGAGGTGGCCGAGTACTGGGCGGAGGTGGCGGAGGTGAGGGCTGCGGCTGCGGCGTTTTCGGCGTTCTGCTGGGCGTTGCGGGCGGTCTTGGCTGAGGCGGCGGCGTCCTTGGCGGACTGTTCGGCCTGGGTGGCGTAGCCGTTGGCTTGTTTGGCGTAGTTCTTGGCGTCGTTGGCGGCTGCTTCGGCTTGCCTGCGGTAGCCCTCGGCTTCGGAGGCGGCGTGTGCGGCGTTGGCTGCTGCCCTGCCGGCTTCGGCGGCGTTCTTCTGGGCGGTGGCGGCGATGCCTGCGGCCTGTGCGATCAGCTGCTGGATCTGCTGCTCGTGGGTGGCGCCCAGTTGGTCTTGGTGCTGGGCCTTGTACTGACCGACCGTGATGAAGGCGTGCAGCAGGTTGGAGGGGCCTTCCAGCGCGATGCGGGCGGCGGCCCTCACCTGCGGGCCGTTGTTTTTGTTGTTGGTGTCGGCGAGCTGGGCGGCGCGGACGCGTTCGTCCTGGGTGCGTGCCAGCGGGTCGTCGGTGGTGATGAACTGGCGCAGGGCGTCGGTCGTGTCGGTGTTCAGTGCGGTGCGTCCGGCCTGCTGTTCGATCGGGCCGACGTTGGCGATGGTGCGGGCGACGTAGAGGCGCATGTCCTGCTTCATGGCCTCGTACTGGCCGGTGGCCAGGAACGCGCTCACCGCCGAGTCGTCGCCGTCGAGGGCCTTGGCGGCGGCGGCGCGCACGTCGGCGGAACCGGCGGTAGACGCGAGGCGCCCGACGTCCTCGCGGTCGTCTTGGGCACTGGCCTCCTTGCGGCCGGTGCGGATGTACGCGGTCACGTCCTGCTCGGAGCCGGCCAGGGCGACCAGGGCCGCGGACTGGCTCCAGGCCCGGCCGGTCTTGGCCGTGGCCAGGGCAACCTTGCGGGCTTCGGGAGCGATCTTCGCGGGATCGGCGCTGGGCTGGGCGGCCTGGTCGGCCAGCTTGGCCGCTTCGGCCTGAAGGTCCTTGGCCTGCTGCACCGCTGCCTGCTGGGCGGCGGTGCGCTGGTCTTCCTGTGCTTTGAGGTCCCGCGCGCGGGCGATGGCTTCGTTGGTGCGGGCGGTCAGCTGCTCGGTGTCGATACGGACCGCGAGGTCGTGGACCTTCTGTGCCTTGGCGACCGCCGCACTGGCCACGTCGGCGTCCTTCTTGGCCTCCTTGGCGTGCGCGGCGGACTGCTTTGCGGCGGTCGACGCCTCACCCGCGTGCTTGGCCGCGTCGTCGGCGGCCTTGGCCGCGTTCTCGGCGTGCGTGGCCGCGTCGTTGGCGGCGTCACGGGCTTCCCCGGCAGCGGAGGCGGCCTCCTGCGCCAGCGCCTGGGCTGCATCGGCGGCGCGAGCTGCCTCGCGGGCGTGGCGGTGTGCGGCGGCCGCGGCGTTCTGCGCTTCGGCGGAGTGGGCACCGGCCTGGTCGGCGTAGGAGTTGGCCTGGTCGGCCGCATCCGCGGCGTCGCCTGCGTTGCTGCCGGCACCGCTGGCCGCCTTGGCCGCATCCGCAGCCGACGCGGCCGCGGTCCGCGCCGAGTCCGCGGCTTGTGCGGCGGCGTGCGCGCCCGCAGCGGCATCCCGTGCGTTTTGGGCCGCCTGGCGCGCGGCACCTGCCTGGCCCGCGTCCAGGGCGGCGTTCGCGGCGGCATCACGGGCCCGGGAGGCCGCCTCTGCGGCACCGTCCGCGGCCGCGGCGGCAGCCGAGGCGGCGTTCGCGGCCACCCGGGCCGCATCGGTGGCAGCAGCAGCGGCGTCGATCGCGGTCTGCGCGGCGGTGGCGGCCTGCTGGGCAGCGCTCGCCGCGCGGGCGGCGGATGCTGCCGCGTGCTGGGTGTCCTTCTGCGCGGCCTGGGTCTCCGCGGCGGCCTTCTGCGCGGCTTCCTTGGCCAGTTTCGCCGCGGTCACCGCACGGGCGGAGGCGTCCTTGGCGGCCTGGGTCTGCTGCCCGGCCAGCTTGCCCGCCTTCGCCGCCTGATCGGCCAGCTGCGCGATCGTGGCGTGTTCCTGATCGTGCGCGCGGGCCACGTACTGCCCGACCTGGAGAAACTCGTGGATGTCGTCGGCGCTGCCGTTGATCGCTATCCGGCCGGCCGCCTTGACGTTCGGCCCGCCGGCATCGATGATCTGCGCCGTCTGGACGCGCTCGTCCTGTTCCCGCTCGGTGTACTGATCGTTGTCCAGGAACTTCTTGATGTCCTCAGGGGTGCCGTTCAGCGCGGCCTGGCCGGCCTTTTTCACCAGCGGGCCGCTGACGTCGATGATCTGCGCGACCCGGATACGCTGGTCCTGCAGCAGCGGCGCCTTCCAGCCGTCCTTCAAGAACGCCTGCAGCTGGTCGGACGAGTTGCTGTCCAGGGCGGTACGGGCGGCCTGCTGCAGGTAGGTCCCGCCGACACTGGCGACCTGAGCGGTGGCGACACGCTCGTCCTGGAACTGGATGTCGGAGGCCTGAGCCAGGAAGTTCCTGACGTCGTCGTCACTGCCGACCAGGGCAGCCTCGGCGGCGGCGCGCACGCCGGGCCCGCCGCTCTCCCACAACCGCACCACCTTGGCGCGGTCGGTGTCCGCAAGCGGACTACCGGTTGCGGTTGTCGGAGGCGTCTCGTCGGCTCTGGCCGGGGAGGGTGCGGGTCCCAGCAGGCCCAGTACCAGCGCGCTGGGCAGCAGGCCCAGACACAGCACGCGCACCGCGTGCTGTGTCCCTGCCGCCACGCGCCGCGGGCGTCGCGGATGTCTCACTGCGGACTCGATTCGTCGCATGTTCATGGGGGGGTTGTGTGCACCGGCTCGCACACGGACCTGACTGATCACAGGCCCGTGCGCAGCGCGGTTCTCGTGGGACGGCCCGTCGGTGTTCCGCGGACCCGTCCCTCGAACGGTGTGTAGAGCGTCAGTTGGCCGGTACGAGTGGGACTTCGTCGTGCAGGCCCTTGGCGTCGACGCCGGTGAAGAGGCTGACGTGCCCGTCGCTCCAGCGGACGATGACGTCGTTCGCGGCCGCGTTGGCGGTGAACGCACCCGCGGCGACCACGGCGGCGTCCTTCCACTCCGAATTCCTCGGCCGGATCTTGATCTCCCCGGGCAGGGCCTTGCCACTCAGGCCCGGGTAGAGGGTGGTCTCCCCGTCGACCCAGCGCACCAGCAGGTCATCGGTGGCACTGCCGGTGAAGGACCCGGTGGTCAGCTGACCGGCGTAAGGCCAGGTGGTGGTGTTCTTCGCGACGATCTGGCTCTGCTTGCTCAGCCCGTTGGCCGCCAGATCACCGAAGACCGATACATGGCCGTCCTTCCAGACGGCCAGCAGGTCGTCGCGGTGGCCACCCGGCGTGAAGCGGCCGGCGACCAGCAGACGCGCGTCGTTCTTCCAGGCGGGAGTGTTCCGCGGAGCGAGCTGCTTCTCACCGTGGAAACCCTTGGCATCGACCGTCGCGTACTGGGTCATCTCGCCGTCGTTCCACCGCACCACCAGCCCGTCCGTGTCACCGCCGGCGTTGACACTGCTGATCGAGACGGCATGAGTCCAGATGCTCTTACGGGGTGCCAGCTGGTACTCGGCGGCGAACGGGTGGGAGGCGTCGTCGCTGTCACCGCCCTGGTAGAGGGTGACCTCCCCGTCGTCCCACAGGACGATCAGATCCATGCGTCGGGTGCCGCCCAAGGACCCGCCGGTGTAGTAGCCGGCAGTCATGGCCACGGCGTGCTTCCAGGTCCCCGCCTTCCCCATGGAGTAGGGCAGCGGCGGCGGTTGGTAGGCGCCGTGGTCGTTGTGGACGGCGTTCTGGGCGTCGTCGTAGAGCTGGAAGAACCGGTCGCCGTACAGGGGGCTGTAGGTGATCCGGTTGTACAGCGGGTCCTTGGTGGACACGTCCGGGCCGCCCTGCATGAAGCCGCCGACGTTGCCGATGATCTGGCCGGTGTCGCCCGACGGGTCGAGAGAGGAGAACCACGGTCCACCGGACACCCCGCCCCACATGCCCGCGCAGTCGATCTGCATCTGGTAATAGGCCGGCAGCGCGGTCGTCTTGACGTCGGCACAGCGGAACGCGCGGTCCTGCGCATTGTGGTCGACCCTCGGGTAGCCGACGACGGTCACCTGGTTGGTGAACCCCGGCGAACGGGCCGGAGTGTTGGCGCCCACGACGTCCTCGACGTTCCGCCCGCCGTTGTCGGCCAGGCTTCCGAAGGCGAAGTCCAGGTCGGAGTTCCGGCTCTTGTCCGAGGCGTACTGTGCGTCCCGGAACCACTCCTTGACCGGCCACACCCCGTACGGCTGGTCTGCCGCCGACTTGGTGTGGTCGTACATGGGGACGAACGCCGCCCTGTTGCCGACGCAGTGGCCGGCCGTCAGCAGCAGATTGTGCCCTGTGCTGCGCACCACACTCGCCGTGCAGTAGTGCGCTCGCATCTCCCTGTCGGTGGTGAAGAGCACGCCGACGGACTTCATGCCGTCGAAGAACTCACCGCTGACCCCGGCGGCGACCGACGACCGCTTACGCGGCGCCGTCCAGCCCTGCGGTCGGGCGGCTCGGCCCGAGGGGTCGACGGCCGAGGCCATGCGCTGGGAGGTCCAGAACCGGATCGCGTCCCGCACTGTCCAGGCGCCGCCGCCAGCAGGCGAAGAGGTGATCGAGGGCGACGTCACGGGCGAAGGAGCGGTGACCGTTGACGCGGGCAGGGACTCCTTCGTCGCAGATCTGCTGAGGCCGAGTGCTGATGAGGCCGATGCTGTTCCAGCCTCCAGCAGCACCAGTGCCCCGCACAGTGCGGCGGCAGGCCAAAATCGTATTCGTCTGTTACTCAAGTAAAGCTGCTCCAGTCAGGCACGCCGGAGGCACGCGGACCTCCGGTCTATGTGAAGCGACGGCCGTCGCGGAGTACGAGCCACCTCTTCGTCTGTGACGAAGGGGGTCCCAACGCGGTGTTCAGCAAGGCGCGGACGTAGAGCTGTACCCCGGATACCGACGCGTCGGCCGGCGGCCGGGCCGTGGCCGCTCAGGCCGTGCACGGCCGCGGCAGCCAGGGGCGGCCCACCGTTGGTCAGGAGGCGGGCACCCCTGGCAAGCCGGATCGTAAAGCCGCACCAGCTACGTCAGTTGGCCGGTGCGAGTGGGACTTCGTCGTGCAGGCCCTTGGCATCGACGCCGGTGAAGAGACTGACGTGGCCGTCGTTCCAGCGGACGAGGATGTCGTTCGCGGCGGTGTTGGCGGTGAAGGCGCCCGCCGCGACCACGGCGGCGTCCTTCCACTCCGAATTCTTCACGCGGATCCTGATCTCGCCGGGCAGGGACTTGCCGGTCAGACCCGGATAGATCGTGGTCTCTCCGTCCACCCAGCGCACCAGCAGATCATCAGTGCTGCTGCCGGTGAAGGAACCCGTGGTGAGGTCCTCGGCGTAGGGCCAGGTGGTGGTGTTCTTGGCGACGATCTGCGTCTGCTTGCTCAGTCCGTTGGCCGCCAGGTCGCTGAAGACGGAGACGTGGCCGTCCTTCCAGACAGCCAGCAGGTCGTCACGGTGACCGCCCGGTGTGAACCGGCCGGCGACCAGCAGACGTGCATCGTTCTTCCAGGCAGGAGTATTCCGCGGCGCAAGCTGCTTCTCGCCGTGGAACCCCTTGGCATCCACCGTCGCGTACTGGGTCATCTCGCCGTCGCTCCAGCGCACGACCAGCCCGTCCGTGCCGCCGCCGGTGGCATTGACACCGGTGATCGAGACGGCATGAGTCCAGATGCTCTTGCGGGGCGCCAGCTGGTACTCGGCGGCGAAGGGGTGGCCGGGATCGTTGCTGACGCCGCCCTGGTAGAGAGTGACCTCCCCGTCGTCCCACAGGACGATCAGATCCATGTGCCTGGCGCCGCCCGCGGAGCCGCCCGTGTAGTAGCCCGCAGCCATCTGCACCGCGTGCTTCCACGGACCGTTCGCGAAGGTGGTGCTGTAGGCGACCTGCTGCACCCAGCCCGCCAGATCGTCGACCCGGGCCGCCACCGCCCCGGTACGGGTCTCGGACGCATCGGTGCCCAGACAACCGCCCTGCCAGGACCGGCTGCTGACGCCCACGACGGCCGTATGACCGGCGGCGGTGCTCAGCACCGGACCGCCGGTATCGCCCTTGCAGATCGCCGCGCCGTCCGACTCAGCGGCCAGATCGACTGTGGTGGCACCGACATTCTGGGTGGTGAACACCGCGGCGTGCACCTGGTCGGGCACCCACTCGTCATGCGTACGGCCGTAGCCCGCGGCCTGTACCTCGTCACCCACGCCGGGCGCTGTGGCCGCCACCGGGGTCGGGGTGACACCGCTGACCGGTTTGGCCAGTTGAGCCATCACCACGTCCCGGTCTGTCCGGGGCGCGAGGTTCACCACCTGCTGAGCGGTGCCGCCGATGGTCGCAGTCGTCTTCAGCTTCGGAGCGCCGGGGGCAAGGGGGCCGCCCGGGGTGTCGGTGAAACAGCTCGCGGCCGTCAGCAGCCACTGCGGAGCCACCAGCATGGCCGAACAGCCGCGCTGCCCGCCGATGTCGAGCCGTGCGGTGGCAGTGGATACCGCGTCAGAAGCCTGCGGGCCCGATACGGCGACCGCGGGCGTGCCCGACAAGGCGGCGACAGCCAGCGACGTAGCGGCGATCAGACCGTAAGTCCGCGCCGTGCGCGGACGAAAGCCAGACATGAACGTTCCCCGTTTCATGTGAGATCGGTGAGAAGGCAAGGCAGATCGGTCGGTCAGCCCGTGACGCGCAGTTCCACCAGAACAGTGGACGCACCCCCGGCGGACCCCTCACCGACGCTCTGATAGCCGTCCTTCGCCACGCTCACCGTCTTGACCGGCGCCGACGGGTCACCCTGCGGCTTCAGATCCGCGCTGATCGGGTGATCCGCGGTCTCCAACGCAATGACGTGCGGGAGCTCCAACGTGAGGTAACCGGTCTTGGCTGTCGCCTTGAAGCAGTAGGCGCCCTGCGGGTTCCCGCCCCGGCCCTGCACGGTGAGGACCCTGATCTGCTGAGCCGATTCATCACACGCCGCAAGGGTGATGTGCCCGTCCCCCTTGATCAGCCTGATGCCCTTGTCATGCTGAATCTGATCCGCGTTCGGGTAGGCGAAGTCCTCCACCGCGGACGGCGGTGTGTCGTTTCCCGACGGCGGCTGCGGGTCCGCAGAAGCGATCAGCGGTGTGCCCACAAGCGCCACGAGTACAGCAGCCCCCGTGACGGTGACCATCCTGCGCATACGAGGAGTCACCCACGTTCCTTTCCAGGCATGGGTGACAGCACATCCGCGTCCCCCACACACAGACGTAAAGCAAAAATAAGTGGTCGACCCCGACCCTAAAGCAGCGTCAGAAGTAAACCAACGTAACAAGACTCACACGTAGCTCACGGAACTTACACCGTAGATTCACAGTCAGGGCATCGTGGCGCAGCGCCACCAACATGACACATCACCCGCCAGAGGTCCCGGCCGGTTGATACCCAGACTGGCGTCATAGTTGCCCACTAAATTTCTCTTGAAGCCGCCATCGCGGCAAGTCAACTGCCGCTTGGCGCGTAAGGGGCGGCCACCCCGACTTCTGGCCTACTGGAGAGACGGCACCAGGTTCCGCGGCCCGCTGCCAACCATCTGCTGTAGCAAGGGTCGGCCGGGCGCGGACGGCTACCTGGCCGCCGGCCCCGAATCCGGTGACCACGAGGGCACCGCATCCTGGCGGCTGACGTGCTCCGCCGGCACCGACCACCTGGTGGAAGAAACCGCGCGCTGGAGGGGGCGCTCACCCGCCGCATCCCACAGAGCGCCCCCACGAGCGTGCCGGAGGACGAGGGCGAGGCGCGGGGAAGGTCCGACAGCAGCCCAGCACCAGCCTCCCGGCCAGCAGGCGGGGTTCGTATCGGGCGACCGGCCCGCGATGCGGCCCATGGCCGCCACGAACGCCTTCCACCGCCGGGCGGGATCCATGCTGTGACCTGCGGCCACCATCTCATCGTCCGTCCACACAGCTCACGATGATCAACGGTGGCCGCACTCGTCCACCCACCGGGCCCGGACGGCACCATCACGCTCTACGAACGTTCGGTGAGCAACCCCGCCAGACGGTCGACGAATTCGGTGAGCCAGTCCAGCCGCGGTCCGCTGCGGGCGATACGAAAGCCGTGGCGGCGGCCCGAGAACGCAGCCTGGACGGCATGGAACTGGGCCCACCGCTGGACGCGTTCACGGTCCAGTTCCGCGGCCTCGGCGAAGACGTCCAACACGCGGTGGACAGCTTTGCGCAGGTCATCCGCTTCAAGGAGCGTCAGCGCACGGGACTTCAGCAGTGTGCCGCCGTCGTAGGCCGGATCTCCCACGTACCCCTTGGGGTCCACAACTAGCCACGGCTCCCGGCCGCCACGCAGGATGTTCCGGGCATGGAGGTCGCCATGGATGAGGGTGTCCGGCTGGGACCGACCCAGCTCCCGAACGGTCGCCACGGCAGCGTCCAGCACCCGACGCGGCAATGCATGCGACAGCTCCTCGGCGTCCTTGCACAACCGCTCCTCCCATGCATCGGCCTGCTCACGCAGCCGGGGCAGGCCGGGCGGTGCGGGAATGGCCAGGCGGCGATTCAGCCGCCCGGCGACCCGCACCACCTCGTCGCCGTCCTCGACCTCCGCCAGGCTCGACGGCTGAACCCGCTCCAGCAGCATCGCGAACCGCTCGTCGTCGCGCTCATGCAGCAGGACGGCCCCGCACCCGCCCCACGCAACGAACGCATCCGGCTCATGGACGTTACCGGGATGTGGAAACGACACCTTCAACACGGCGCTTCCCTCAGCCCGCCGCCGTACCGGAACGATGACGCCAACGCCCCCGTGCATGACCTCGCCATCACGCACGCACCCCCAGCGCCTCAGCAACTCCTCCACGATCCGGGGCAACTCGGCGAGCCACGCCGCTCCGGCCTCCCCTTCGCGGTCGACGGTGCTCTGTGCGAACTCCTCTGGCATCGCGATCACTCCGGCACCTTACGCGCCGGCCCGCCGCAGCCACCAAGCCCCGGCTGGCCACTGCCGCCGCGCGGCAGACCGCGCGCTACGAAGGTCGCGATCTACAGCTGGAGTACTAACCGTTGCAGGCCCCGTGGCCGGTGATGTGGAACAGCGGCTTCTCCGGGTCGTTCTCCTGTTGCCACAGTGCAAGCCAGGCGTCCAGCGTGCCGGAGGTCACTCCGTGGTCGATCGAGACCAACGCCTTGCCCTTGTTGTGGTCGTCGGGGAGGTAGTAGATGTACTGGAACTTGCCGGCCGCTCCTCGGAGCACGTCGAGGCACTGAGGAAGATCACAGCTCCAGCCGCGAGGGGAGCTGCGGGGCGGGTGCGCAACCACCGCTTTCGGCCTGCTGGGCGTCCCAGGCGTCGAACAGGTCGGCGCGGCCGCAGACTGCGCTTTGGGAGTGGCGCTGACCATTTGAACCGCCGGGGCAGGCGGGCCTCGCGCGGAGGCCCGCCTGACGTCGTGACCTTGCGGCCCAGTCGTCGCCGGCGCCTCCGCGGTTTAACTGGCCCTAACAGAAGTCGTTGATCACGTGACTGTCGGCTTGTCCACTCGTTGGTGTGGTCGTGGGGAAGCGTCAGTCGCGGCCGTGGATCG
>NZ_JBVHTR010000049.1:0-13489 GCF_055565775.1 Streptomyces sp. NPDC028331
CCCTCGTGCTCAAGCGCACGCATCTGTCGGACTACACCTTCGGCACCTGGTTCGGCCCGTCCTGGGCCTCGACCGTGGACGAGCGGATCGAGGTGGACATCCGCAACAAGGCCGTCTGGGCCCGCGAAGACGGCACCCTGCTGGTCTACGACCAGTTACCCACCCCGCAGCAGCCCGAGGTACTGCCGCTGGAAGGCCCTCGAATACCGCTGCACCGCACCAGTGAGGTCGGCTCGGCGCACATGGAGTTCGCCACCACCGACCCGCGCACCGGCTGGACGAAGTACTTCGCGCGCCCAGGCAGCGCGGGCTGGCAACTGTGGCTGACCACGATCGAGGACCGCAACGGCAACCAGATCGACATCCATCGCGACGGCACCGGCCTGCCGCTGTCCATCACCCACAGCGGCGGCTACGACGTCCACCTCACCGCCGACGGCGAGCTGGGCCGTATCACCGGGCTGTCCCTGCGCACCGGCCCCGACACCGACGACACCGTGCAGGTCATGGCCTACGGATACGACCGCGCCTCCGGAGATCTCACGGAGGTTGTCAATTCCTCGGGGCAACCGCTGCGCTTCGACTACGACGCCGAGAGGCGGATCACCTCCTGGACCAATCGCAATGGTTCCAGCTACCGGTACGTCCATGACCATTCCGGGCGGGTCATACAGACCATCGGTCCCGAAGGGTATCTCTCCGGTACGTTCGTCTACGACTCCGAGAATCGCACCACTCGCTGGACGGATGCGCTGGGTCACGTCACGCTCTACCAGCTCAACGAACGTGGCCAGATCATTGCGGAGACCGACCCGCTCGGTCGTACGACCCGGCAGACCGTCAATACCCATGGCCAGGTGCTGGCTCGCACGGATCCACTGGGCCGGACCACGGAGTACACCTGGGACGATCAGGGCAACATGCTCGCCGTGTGGCGCCCCGATGGCTCATGGACGGCCATGCGCTACAACGAACTCGGGCTCCTTGTGTCAGTACAGCGCGATGACGGTTCTCACGCTGTTCAGGAGTTCGACGACTTCGGCAATCGGACATCTGTCACCAATGCCGCCGGTGCGACGACGCGCTTTGTCTACGACGACCGAGGCTGTCTGACCGCAGTCATCGACCCCCTCGGCGCAAGGACACGCGTACGCTGCGACGAAGCCGGGCTGCCGGTGGAAACCATCGATCCGCAGGGTGCGGCCACCCTCTGCGAACGTGACGCATTTGGCCGCCAAACAGCAGTCACCGACCCGCTGGGCGCGACGGTGCGACTCGAGTGGACCACGGAAGGCAAGCTTGCTCGTCGCACTGGCCCGGACGGCGCTGCCGAGTCCTGGACATTTGATGGCGACGGCAACTGCCTGACCCACACGGACGCTATGGGCGCCGTCTCCGGGTTCGAGTACACGCACTTCAACCTGCAGTCCGCGAGCATCTCGCCCGAAGGCGCGCGGTACGAGTTCGAGTACGACGCGGAGCTGCGGCTGCGAAAGGTGATCAACCCCCAGGGCTTGACCTGGACTTACCAGTACGACCCGGCAGGACACTTGGTCGAGGAGACGGACTTCGACGACCGGGTCGTCAGCTACACTTATGACGCTGCCGGGCAACTGGTCAGCCGCACCACACCTTCCGGGGCAGTGATCAGCTTCGAACGCGACCTACTGGGCCGTACCGTGGCACGAGACGCAGCCGGCTTCGTCACCACCTATGCCTACGACGCGACAGGTGGCCTGACCGAGGCGAGAACCCCCGATGCTGTCCTTACGTTGGAGCGGGACGCTGTGGGGCGTCTGGTCGCCGAGACGGTGAACGGCCGCACACAGCGCTACACCTACGACGTGCTGGGGCGACGCGTCAGCCGTACCACCCCGACTGGTGCTACCAGCACCTGGCAGTACGATGCCGCGGGTCGTCGCACCGAGCTGAGCAGCTCTGGTCGCATCATCAAGTTTGACCGCGATGCGGCAGGCCAGGAGCTGACGCGACGCATCGGGGACAGCCTCATCCTGACCCACAGCTACGATCCACACGGCTTGCTGCTGAGTCAGGAGCTGACCGGCCCGGACTCCCGGCGTCTGCAACATCGTGCCTACACCTACCGCGCAGACGGTCATGTGATCGCCGTCGACGACCGCCTCAACGGCTCCCGTCGGTACGACCTTGACCCAGCAGGCCGAATCACGAGTGTGCGCTCGGCTGGGTGGGCGGAGACCTACGCCTACGATCAGGCAGGCAACCAGACAGAAGCATCCTGGCCTACATCGATGCCTCACCAGGAGGCGACCGGGCCGCGTACCTACACCGGTACCCGCATCCACTCCGCCGGCGGCGTTCGCTATGAATACGACGCTGCCGGGCGCGTAAGCCTCCGCCAGAAGGCTCGCCTGTCGTCCAAGCCCGACACGTGGCGTTACGAGTGGGACGCCGAGGATCGCCTCACGTCCGTCACCACTCCTGATGGAACTCGCTGGCGCTACCACTACGACCCGCTTGGTCGACGCAGCGCCAAACTGCGGTTGGCGGCGGACGGCAGCACGGTCGTTGAACAGGTGGACTTCACCTGGGACGGCACCACACTGTGCGAGCAGACCACCCGCTTCACCGGCAATGACCGCGCGGTGAGCCTCACATGGGACCATGACGGCACTGCACCGCTCACTCAGCGGGAACGGATCCACAGCATTGACGCTCCTCAGGAGGAGATCGACGCTCGTTTCTTCGCAGTCGTCACCGACATCGTCGGGACTCCCACCGAACTGGTCGACGAACAGGGGACCATCGCTTGGCGCTCCCGGTCCACTTTGTGGGGCGCCACCGCCTGGAACCGCGACGCGACGGCGTACACCCCGCTGCGATTCCCCGGTCAGTACTACGACCCCGAAACAGGTCTTCACCACAACTACTTTCGGCACTACGACCCTGCCAGTGCCCGCTACCTCACTCCGGACCCCTTGGGGCTCGCTCCCGCTCCGAACCCTGTCGCCTACGTCACCAATCCCCTTCACGGAATCGACCCCCTCGGCCTGGCCGAGCTCCCGCTGGGCGAAAAGGGAAACCCGTTCCCGGATCGCGCGAGCGCGGAGCGAGCAGCGTTCGACATGGCGGGAGTGAACTACGATAGAGTGCCGGATTTCGAGTGGGAAATCGGGGACGACGTCAGGCGAAAGGGGCACGATTTCTATGTCTACGACCCGGAGCCCACACACTGGGGCAATATGCGCCAGTTCGAGACATCACAAGGCTCGCGGGTGGTTGTCGAGCACACTCACGATCCGGCTGGCTCTCACTTTCACGTAGGGGAGCCAAAGCATGGCTCAGATCGTACAGGGGTGAACTTCGGCTGGGCCAGCAAGTATCCGTCCGACGAAAACTTCGAGCGGTACGGAAAAGTCAACAAGCCTGGTGGTGACCACCACCTGTTCTACAAAGGCGGAGAGGTCTGCCCCTGATATGAGCGAGCCAGCTTCCACTGAACTCCTTCGCCGCTGTGGCCTGGAAATCCTTGACGAGTCCCCAGCCGATTCCCTGCCCGCGCCTCGGCGCGCAGTGGGCATCACCATCGGAGGGACGGACCCGGCTGCGAAGGTTCCCCTCGTGGGACCGGAACTGAGTTCACGTGTCGACATGGCGTGGCTCCAGCTCGCGCGTGAGCACCATGTTGTGGACGCGGAGGGCCGCTTCCTGATCACAACTTCGATGGAGGGCCCATGGGTACCAGTGCGCGTCCACGGTGAAACACATATGGCGGAGCACTTGGTGGGGCACAACGCACCGCCTGGACACGCGGAATTTGTCACCATGGCTCTTGACGGCAGCGTCATGTGCGGCGTGACCACGGAAGAGTACGACGTATGGCTGGTGGTGGACCGTGAGAGGATCAAGACGCCGCCCCCACCGCCTCCAGATATCGAGGCGTTCCGTGCCGCCACGCGCAGGAGGCAGGAGCTCGAGAAGCGGTACGCACCAGAACGCCTCGAGCAACCACTCGACGACGGGTGGGTTCTCCTCGCATTCCACCGTCACACCAAGAACCTCCGGCGTCTCCACGAGATCCCTGACGAATTGAGCCGAACTCTGTTCCCAGGGTTTCTTGGTGGCAGGCAGCCCCGAACGGATGCGCCTCCGCAGGAAATCACCGAGAGCCAGGCTCAGGAACTCGGAGAACGGCTCGGAATTCCTGTTGACACTCAGAGTTTCGGATATTTCCTCGAGTTCCAGTCAGGTGAGACCAAGAGCCGGCAGTCGCGGGCGCGTGCGATCGCTCCCGATCTTCTTTCCTGAGGGTGAAAGCAAA
This sequence comes from Streptomyces sp. NPDC028331, assembly GCF_055565775.1. NCBI lineage: Bacteria > Bacillati > Actinomycetota > Actinomycetes > Kitasatosporales > Streptomycetaceae > Streptomyces > Streptomyces sp. NPDC028331. The sequence goes on from NZ_JBVHTR010000049.1 coordinate 4,301, forward strand.
CGGTTCTTGACAGCGCGGGAGGCCGCGTGCTCATGACATGAGATCCCGGTATGATCACTGAGGGTTTTCAGGGTGGCCCCCGGACGGGTGACGGCGGGACCGTAGAAAACGGACAGGGCTCCCGTGCCGTTGAGAGAGGTGTCTAGGTCTCAACTCTCCAGCTCAGGAGCCCTGTTTGGTCCCGTATCCTGCCGCACTCGACCTGCCGCACGCACTCGTGGAGTGGGTGACGATGCTGATCGTCACCCGTGAGGGTGACCGACGCTGCAAACTCCGGCCGTCCGAGCGTGCGGTGATCGCTCTGGCATACCTGCGCCGCCACGCCCCCCTGGCGCAAATCGCCGCGGGTTTCCGTATCTCCGTCGGCACCGCCCACGCGTACGTCACCACCGTCGTCGAGCACCTGGCCGCCAAGGCGCCGGGCCTGCTGAAGGTCCTGCGCGAGACAGACCCCGACTACGTTCTCGTGGACGGCACGCTCGCCGAGTGTGACCGGGTCGGCGACGGGCGCGCGGACTACTCGACAAAGCACAAGCGGCACGGTGTGAACGTGCAGGTCATCACGGATCCCGCCGGTCGCACGCTGTGGCTCTCACCCGCCCTGCCGGGCCGAACACACGACCTGACCGCCGCCCGCACCCACAAGATCATCAGGATCTGTGAGCGCCAGGGCGTCCCCGTCCTCGCCGACATGGCCTACATCGGCGCAGGCGAGTGGGTCACCACTCCCAAACGCCGGCCGCCCCAGGGCGAACTCACCCCGGCCGAGCAGACAGCCAACCGGGCCTTGTCCGCCGCTCGTGTACCAGTCGAACGAGGAATCGCCCGCCTGAAATCCTGGCGAATCTTCCGCAGAGCCCGATGCAGCCCCAACCGCGTCGACTTCCCCGGCGCGGCCGAAGCCTTCGCCGCGTCCCTCGACTCCGGCGAATAGAGCAGAACGTCTGTGCAATTCGGCGGCGCGAGACGAGCACGGACGGCACCGTCCCCGTGCGCGGCGCCCGCACCCAGGTCTTCGTCGGCTGGATGGCGGCCTGGACGCGAAGCTGAGCATGCGGCCGACGGAGCTCCAGGGCACGCTGGGGGGATGGAGCACCCGCCGGTCATCGTCCACCCGCCCTCGCAGGGAGGGCGGCGGGTCACGGTGCGCGGGGTGGACGTCGGCCGTGCGCTGCGGCTGGCCGATGTGGTCGAGTTTCTGCGCCGGGCCGGTATGGACCCGGACGACGTCGCCCTGGAGGATCCCGCGCTGATCGACTGGCGCGACGGAGGTCCCGAAGTCTGGGCTTAGGTCGCGTCCGATGGGTCAGGCGCCACAGCCCTCGGTCGGGTGGTTTGGCCCGGATTCTTCGCTGTCCTGTCGAGCTGATCGGGAGGATTGGTCTGCTGTCACCGTCGGTGACATGCCGCCCGGCGGGATCAAGGGAAGGTAGTCATGGTGGGAACAAAGTGGTCTGCCGCTCCATGGGGCACGGCACTGATCGTGGTCACTGTCATGGCCGCTACTGCGGCACCAGCGGCTGCCCACGGCCAGGCATCCGACCGAACTCGGCTGGCCGGGCGCATTGTGCTCACGAACTCGGACAACGGCCGGTCCGTGACCGCGAGCTTGGGTGACGACATCGACGTCCGGCTCACGGGCTACCGCGACAACGGACTCACCTACACCTGGAGCACCCCGGCGTCCGGCGACTCCACTGGTCTCCGTCGCACCACCGGCCGAACGACACCGAACGGCGACGCATCAGCGGTCTTCCGCGCGGAACATGACGGCACCGCCACCGTCACCGCGCAACGACGCTGCCGCCCCGACCCGGGCCATCTCTGTCCTTTGGTGGTCACGCCGTGGAAGGTCACGGTGGAAGTGAAGTGACCTCATGGACGGGGCCAGGCTTCGCCGTCAGCGTCCCCTGAGTGACCGGCGGGCTCATCACCAACAGCACCCGCCGGGCGGTGAACCTGGACGGCTGGACGCTGTCGGACCGGGCCGGCCACACCTACACCTTCCACCACTACCGCCTGGACGGCCGCTCCACCGTCCGCGTCCACACCGGCATCGGCCGCGACTCCCGCCACGACGTCTACCAGGACCGCCGCGCCTACGTCTGGAACAACACCTCCGACACCGCAACCCTGCGCAACAACCATCACCAGTTTGTCGACTCCGTCTCCTGGGGCGGCCACCGCCACCGCTGACCGACGGCCCGCCTCCCTGTAGGGGAGCGGGCCCGCTCGCGCCCCCGTCCGCCCCGTGGCGGCCGTGCTCGCCACGGGGCGGAATGCGACGTCGGGTTCACGCCCCCAGCGGTCCCTGGCGTACAGGCGCGATCGCCCCTCGCGGGCGGTCAGATCGACCAGGCGCCAACCGTGGACCTGCAGCATTCGGTGGCCACCACCGCTAGGCCGTGGTCATCGAGCTGGGTCGGCTCCGCCGCGGTGTAGTGGGCCCCGCGCTGGCAGACCACCGCCCGGCGCCGGCACAGGTCCACCGCGGCGGCCGCCGCGAACAGCACACTGCCGAGCACCAGGCCGCCGTGCGGCCGGCGGTTGTCTAAGGTCAGGTGCATGTCGAGGACCACGCCGCAGCGCCCGCTCGATGTCGAGGTGCTCTTCCCAGAGCTGGCGACCTACCGGGGCACCACCACCCGGCTCCACCCGCGCCCCGGCCGACCGGACGCGGCGGACAGTTCCGTGGGCGGTCCGCTGCTGTGGCCGACGAACGAACCCTGGCCGGTGTGCACCGAGCCCCACAGCCACGCCCGTGGCCAACGCCCGGCGGACATCCACCGGCAGCGGCAGATCCTGGCTTCCGCATGGCTCCGCGAACCGAACCCCGGCCCCACGGACGAAGAACGGCGACTGCTGGAGCAACTACGCCAGAAACACCGCGTACCAGAGGCTGCTGCGACCGGCCCGCTGCCACTGATCGGCCTTGCGCAGCTCTACAGGAGGGACATCCCCGACCTGCCGGCCGGGCCGGACGACTGCGATCTGCTTCAGGTGTTCTGGTGCCCCTTCGACGCCCACGGCCCGACCGGCCACGGCATGCTGCTCGACCTGCGCTGGCGCCGGTCGTGGGAAGTCACCGAGGTGCAGACCTCACCACCGCAGCCGCAGGTCGTCGGATTCGAGGGGTACGTGCCCGAACCGTGCGTGCTGCATCCGGAGCAGGTGGCCACCTACCCGTTCGCCGGCCTCCTCCCGGAGGACCTGTGCGCACGGATCGGCGCCTGGGAAGAAGCGCTGGAGGAGGAGGCAGAGCAGTCGGAGGGCGACGATGCCGCCGCGCCGGTGGGCTACCAGTACGACCTGTCCATCCCACCGGGCTGGCGCGTCGGCGGGTTCGCCTCCTGGCACGCCACCGACCCGTACCCCATGAACTGCCGGACCTGCGCGACACCGATGCACCTACTGCTGACCATCGACAGCACGGAATGGGACGGCGGCAGCGGCAGCTGGAAGCCACTGGAAGACCAGGACCTGCCCACGTACCAGGCCGCCAGGCCGACCAAGATCACCGTGGGCCGCTGGGGCGAACTCAACATCTTCGCCTGCCCCGAAGCGCCCCACCACCCACACCGCTGGAGCATCCAGTAGGTCACTCGGTCACGACCAGTGCACATGCTCCAGGGAGGCCATTTCCCTCACTGCGCCGTTCGAGCAGCGCAACTGACGCTGTCTGAGTGGGTTGGGGCAGCCGTGGTGGGCTGCCGTCATTGTGGCGATCTCAGCCATGGTGCGGCTGCTATCACGCCATGTCAGGCGCGCAACTGGGTGCGTCGATCATTTGTTCGGTAAAGGTTCTTCCGACCGGGTGCCGGGCATCAGGCCCGGCGCTGTATGAGTTCGGGGGTTCGACTACATGGACCACAGATGGGTGAGACGCCTTGTCGGCCAGATTGCTGTTGCGATGCTGCCGGTGGCGGTCTTAACGGCGACACCGTCGATGGCGAGCGCGGACGACGTCGGCGAGCTGCGGGTGGAGTCCTATGTGCTGCCCGTTGGCGCCGCGAAGCCATCACTTGAGCAGTTGCAGAACGGGGACGGCTTGGCGCGACTGCGGATGCTAGCCGCCGCGTCAGAGCCACAAGCGCAGATGCCGTCCGAGACGGTCGGACCGGCCGCTGCCTACGCTCAGTTGTCGCGGCGGGCCTCCGGCTCACCGACAGTGCCGGACGGGGCGGTTGAACGGTCTGCGTCTGCCGCGGCGCCGCAGGCGACTGCTCCGGAGCCGGCCCGGACGATGACCTTCGATGAGTGCAAGAAGGGCCTGGGCAGCGACAACAAGTTCTTCGTCAAGTCACGCTTCGCGGTGTGCGACGGGGCGTCGTTCCTGCAGACCTGGCTCCAGAACAACCGCCCGGTCGGCGAGAGCATGTTCAACGTCCGCGTGATCGGCACTATCCCGAGCAACAGCCGCACGATCAACTTCCAGTACTACTTCACCGACTTCCTCACCACCGGCGAGACCGGCGCCGCCTCCATGCCCATTACAACGGAGGGGAACATCCCCCAGAGCTGGCCTTCCCGGGTGCGTTACACCCGCGGCGGCAACCTTCCCGCAGGGAGCAGGACCTTCGCCCAGCTGAAGGCGGCCGGCACCTTCAACCAGACCGTGACGGCCGCCCCGGGGCAGGGCAGCAGCGGCACCACCGACCTGATCTTCGCGGTGTACGAGCCCGCCGTCACCTACACAGCCCCCGCGCCCTGGAAGCTCAGCGGCGCAACCGGCGGCAAGCTGTTCATGCTCGCACCCCGCTGGGACGCCGCCTCCTACCTGGCCAACTCCACCGGCGGCGGCAACCCGGCCAAGAAGGGCTCCGCCACGTTCAGCTACATCACCACGCTCACCCTGAGCGCCAAGCAGGGAGCGGAAGAACGGGCAGAAGCCGCACACATCCGACAGGCCTTCCTCGTCCCGCAGGACACCAAGCCGTACATGTCGGCGAAGAAGGTGCCCGGCCAGACGGTGGAAGATCCGCTGCATCGCACGGTGAGCAGCGAGCGCAACGACAAGAACCGGTCTGAAGCGGTCAAGCAGTGCAAGCGCTACTGGGGGCCCAACTACGCCAACGGGGGCAAGGAGTGCGACGAGTACCCCTTCGCCAGCACATACGAAGGAGCCGCCCAACCGCAGTACGACCCGGACGCCAAGAAGTTCAACTTCTCGGTGAAACCGATCGCCAAGGCCGACAACCAGGCCGGCGGCCTGATCCTGAAGAGCTTCTACGCCAAGAACCGCATCATCGACGGACTGGAAGACGGCTTCATCGTCAACGTCGTCGACTGATCTGATCCTTGCCCGGCGGGGGTGGCTGCGCGACCGCCCCCGCCGCAGCATTTCCGCTTCCTACCGGTCCGCGGGCCAGAACTGGATGAGGTAGCGCTCCACGCCGACGCCCGTCCCTTCCCCTTCCGAGAGGGCAGCGGCCTCGGCGCGGCCAGCGCAGCTGACCCGCACGCGCCAGGAGCCGCCCGAGTCCGCCAGCGTGATGACGTCGTCCATGCGGCCCGTGTGCATGGACCACACCGCAAGCTGTCCGCTCGTGGAGTCGAAATCGGCTTCGGCCTGCTCGTCCCAGTCAGCAGGATCCTGCGGCGGCGGAGCTGCGTCCCACACTTCGACGTCCACCGTGGCGGTGTGGGTGTGGCCGCCGCTGGTGATGTCCAGACGCCCGGGATGGGTGCCGAGGAAAACGTCGCGGTGGAAGTCGTCGGGGAACGGAACGGGCAAGTCTGCGTCGTCGGACTCCTGCAACCCGAACGCGTAATACCCCACGTACGCGCTTACGCGCTGTCGTCGCACCAGCTGCGCCACGAGCACCCCTTCGCTTCAGCGGACACGCCTTCGCCTGGATGCTAGACCTCGACCTGCACGGCTAGGCGCACAGCACACAGAACCGGCCGAAGAGTGCCCGCCGCCCGCTGGCCCCACGGCTGTGGTCGATCACGTCCGACAGCTGCGCGAGCTGGTGCTGCGCTCCAACCGGGTCAGCACCAGTACGCGGACGATTCGCTGGCACGCCCAGCCAGGCGCCCAACGACGCGCGCTGATCCGACAAGATCCGAAAGAGACGACCTGGGCCTCAGCCAGCCCGGTTGAGGACGGACGCCAGCGCGGCGCGCAGCTGTTCGTCCTCGCGGATCATTGCGTGGTCGGAGCCGGAGACGACTAGGCGGCGGTCTCCGGTGGCGAGCGCGGCCAGCCGGCTGTGCTGCTGCGGCGTCAGCACGGCGGCGCCGAGCGCTTGCAGGGCGTCGCAGGCGCCCTTGAGGTCGGCGCGGGTCTCGGCCGAGTGCAGCGCCGCTTCGGCGAGCCGTGCGCGGTCGAGGCCGGCCGGATCGGCGACGGCGAGCAGCCCGAGGACGGCCGAGGGTGCCTGGGCCGGGTCGTCGAGGAGAGCTTCGAGCCGGGCGGTCAGCGGGCGCCCGGCCGGGCCGAGCACGGCGATGTCGCGGGCGGCGCGGGCGGCCGTCCAGTGGAACCACTGCCGGCCCTCGCAGGTGTCGAACACCGAGACCAGCACCGGGAGGACCTCGGTCACCTCCCCGGTGATCCGCCACAGGGCGAGCGCCAGGGCGAGGTCGGTGTCCACCTCCGGTGTGGTGTCGCGGTCGTTGGTGCGGCCGAGTGCCGTCCGCAGGGCCGGGGTGAGGCGGGCGGCTGCCGGGCCGAGGTCGGCCACGGCGCGGGCGGCCTCGACGGCGCCGCGCACCCCGGTAGCGAGCGCCGCCTCGGCGGCGGCGAACAGCGGCCCAGTCTCGCCGGTCAGCTCGTGCAGCGCCTGCGCCACGAACAGCTTCCCGGAGCCGGCCCGCAAGGCGGTGGCGGCCTGCTCGCGCTGCTCCGGTCCGATGTCGGCGGCGACGGCGGTGATCGCGGTGGCGGCGTACTGGAACCGGGGCAGGATGGCGCACAGTTCGGGCAGCGCCTCGGCGGCCTGCGGGCCCCATTGGCGGAGCAGGTGGACCAGTCTGGCGGTGTCGTTGTGGTCATCGGTTGTCGAGCAACCGCAGTCCTTGCACCCCTCGGGACTCTCCAGCGCCTTGGCGGCCAGGCGAGCGCGGACCGCGGCGAATAGCTCCGGGTCGAACGGGAAGGGTGCATCGGCCGGGGCGTGGGACCCGGCGGCGCACTGCATGGCGCGCGGGCGCCGGCCGAGGGCCCGGGCCAGCAGTGGGGCGGCGGCCTGTGGCGCCACGAGGACGAGCGCGGCGAGGGCCTGGTCGGCCGCCTCGTCGTCCGGCTGCGCGGCGAGTTCGGCGAGGACGGGAGCCGCGGCCTCGGCGGCGGCCGGGCCGAGCTTGCCCAGCAGCTGGGCGGCCGCCCAGTTGGCGGCGAGCGGGGCGATCGCGGGGATCAGCCGCTGCGGGGCGCTGCGGGACAGGGTGCAGGCGCGGTCGGCCGCCCACAGGGCCTCGGCCTGCACCTCGGGCCGCTCGTCGCGCAGGGCGACGTCAAGCAGGGCGAGGGCACTCTCGCGGTCGGCGTCCGTGTCCCGCCTCAGCAGTATCCCGACGATCGTGCGCAGCGGCTCCCGGTGCTCGTCCGCGTAGCCGGACCTGGCCGTCTCGCGCGCGGGCAACAGGCCGAGGACGGCGTCGTGGTGCGCGGCGAGCCACGGCTCCTCGGCGTCCAACGCGGTAAACACGGCGGCCAGGCGCAGCGGCGCGGGCGTGTCCGGGCCGAGCAGGGCGCGGGCCTCGGCGACGGCGCCTGCGCGGTCCAACCGGCCGTACGCGGTGAGGAGTTCGGCTCGGACGGCGGGCTCGGTCTCGGCGGCCAGGCGGGCCCGGATGGCGGGCAGGGCGGTGCCGGTGTCCCGTGTGTGGCCGACCGTCCAGCCGGCCGCCTGCCGGACGGCGGCGTCCTCGTCGGCCAGCAGCGGTATGAGCAGTGGCAGTTGGGCGGTGACGGCGGCCCGGACAGCGCCCGGCTCGACGTCGTACTCGTCCTCGCTCTCGGCGAGGCAGCCGAGCAGCCGGAGCGCGTCGACGGTCTGTCGGCCGGAGGCGGCGATTCGGGCGAGGTACGGGGCGGCGTCGGCGCTGGCCGCGTACACGGTGCCCTGGTGCACGATCGAGCCGTACAGCTCGTCCAGTGCCTCGTCGGCGCCCTCACCGCCCTCGGCAAAGGCGCGCAACAGTTGGGGCAGGTCCTCGGCAGGGCCGTAGGCGTGGTTGACGGCGGCCCAGGGGTGGGCGTCGAGCCCGGCGAGGGCGGTGAGGAGTTCCATGGCCGTGATCTTCGCAGGGACCTCCGACATCCGCTCAAACCAGGTGCCCGTAGGTAGGCCTCGGGCCGCTCGAGGAAGCGGCACCAGTGGACGACGAGTTCGAGGTCCTGCCAGCGGGCGGTACGGCCCCCGTGCGCGCCGACCTCCAGCTGGTTGCGGTAGTCGACCGGGCAGGCTCGCGGGTGCCGGTCAGCCGGTCCAAGGCCACCCAGATGCCGTCCGCGCGGCGGTCGGGCGTAGGCGTTGGCCTGCTGGCTGCGCTCGGCCCAGACGGTGACGCCGCCGGCGACGCCGAGGTCGTCCAGGAACCTGCGCGCCTCACGGAAGGTGGCCGTCTATCGTCCGACCGACGGTCGGATTCCTGAATCGGGCTGCTAGCCAGCAGCCTGCTGCAACAGTGGGATCATGACGCATCCACATCTGCCCACCACCGAGGCCGCCGTCACCGCGATACGTGAGATTGCGCGGGAGTACGGCCTCGCGATGACCGTGACCGACGACATCGGCGCGGACCAGACGTCGCGCCGCACCTCGGCCGGGGCGTTCACCGTTCTCGATCCGGACGGCTCGCTGCCGCACGAGGCCTTCATCGAGTTGGGAGGCTCCCCGGCCGTCACCGTACAGATCTTCCCGGAGGATGACGCAAAGATCAGTGTCGAGGACGTAGTGTTCCACGATGTTCCCCGAGACTCGGCCCCGGCCTTCCTGCGGTCCGTCTACGGTGGCCTGGCCTATGTGACGGGTCGGGTCTTCCCGCCCGGCGCATGGCTGAATGTCCCGTTGCCCGGGGACGAGACTTACAAGGAGCCGATCCATCGTGTGACTCTGACCCCCTGGCTCGCCCGCGCCATGCGGAGCTAGGGTCCGTCTTCAAAGATCACCTCGTGGTAGATCATGGTGGGTGTGATACGCCGCCATGAACTCACCGATCACGAGTGGGAGTTACTTGCTC
>NZ_JBVHTR010000050.1:0-10125 GCF_055565775.1 Streptomyces sp. NPDC028331
CGTGGTAGCCAAACATATAGGATTCCGGGGGGTTGGGGGATGGGGTTTCCCTCCCCAACAGTTCACCTCTGCGCCCCCTCTTTCCCCCCCTTTGTCTTTGGCGGGGCCGCCCCCCAGGCCTGTGCCCCGAGCCTCGCCGGCACGACTGCTTCGATCGGCATATCCCGCGATTCGCAATCTCCTTCGTATCGACATACACGAAGGAGTGCCCATAGTTGACCGAGAGTCGCAACCACGGTACGGTGTCCATGTCAGGCAGAGATCGAACTGGCATTCGATTTATGCAGGGCGTTTTTGTGCATAGCTATGCCCCGGGGCGCTTGCGAGCAGAGGCACACACCGGGGCTTACGCCTACCAAGGTAGTGCCTGGACCCTTGCCTAAGCAACACGGACCCTCGGGGGATGTCCATGTCGTGCGCCACCGCTGATGAGGTCGATCTCATCAGGACGATCGACGCCGGTCGGTACGCAGACCCCGAGGCCCTGTGCGCGCCCTACTGCCGCCAGGCTCTGGCTTGGTCGGACTGGGAGACGGACGTCTCCAAGGCGATGTACGAAATGCTCAGGACTCTGGAGAACGTGCTGCGGTGCACCATCTCCGACCGGTTGTCGGCGCACTACGGGCGTGCGGACTGGTGGAGCGCCCCACGGCTTCGCCTCACCTACGGCACCATGAGCAAGATCGAGGAAGCCGAGGAGAAGTTGTCCCGGGCAGGGGTGCCACTGACTCCGACAGACATCCAGCGTGAGGTGTCGCTCGGCTTCTGGGTCACGCTGGTGGGACGCGGCAACGACTACGAGACGCAACTGTGGCGCCCCATGAAGGCCGGCTTCCCCGGCTACCGGGGTCGGCGCGAGCCGTTCTACAAGCGCTTGAACCACTTGCGTCTGCTGCGGAACAAGGTGGCGCATCAGGACCGTATCGGCGGCCGGGACCTTGCGGCCGACCGGCGGTCCGTGTTGACGGCCATCGGCTACGTCTCCGAGGGCGTGGCCCGCCGGGTCGAGACTGCCGATACGTCCATGCCGCTGCTGCTGGCGAATCGCCCCGGAGTCTGTACTCAGCGCAGGGGAAGTGAATCGTGAGTCCACAGTCCGTGAGGCTGGGGGACATCTGCGCGATCACAGCGAGCCCTTCCAGCGACCTTTTCACCGAACTCGGACACGACGTCGATGGGGTCCCCGTGGTGACCCCTGCCGACATCACGGACGCCCAGCGGATTGATCCGGAGGCGCTGCGACAGATCCCCGATACGATCACCGGCCTCGAACGCTTCCAGCTGCGCTCCGGCGACCTGGTGATCGTCCGTCTCGGCGGGGTGGGGAAGGTCGCACTGGTCGATGAGGCGGCCGATGGTTGGGTGTACCACTCCTCCTGCATCCGCATTCGCCCCGATAGCGAACGCGTCGACCCTGTCTACCTTGCTGCCTATCTGTCACATCCTCCGGTGGTGGCCGAGTTGCTGTCCCATGTCCAGGTGGGCACGGTGCCAGTGCTTACCACACGGTCACTGGAAGGACTGCCGGTGCTGCTGCCCGATGCACGGCGCCAGCGGATAATGGCAGAAGCCCTGGGCGAGGTCAGTTTGCAGATGAATCTGCAGCAGCGCATTCTCATGCGCCTTAGTGCTGTCAGGCAGGGCTTGTTCGCACAGATGCTGGGCGACGAGCTGCCTGGCACGACCGTATCTCGGGCACCAAGCGCCGCACCTGAGCGAAGGGCACCCAGAACCCGTCGCACGAGCCGGATGTCATAGACCGGCCCTAAGGTGGACCGGGCTCACACAGGACACACTTCCTGTGGAAGATGAAGCAAGAGGAGAACCCAGTGGCACAGCTGACGTTGCCGCAGCTGGAACGGCATCTGTATGCCGCAGCGGACATTCTGCGCGGCAAGATGGACGCCGCGCAGTACCAGGACTACATCTTCGCGATGCTGTTCCTGAAGCGTGCGTCGGACCAGTTCGACGTGGCACGGGCCGCACTGGTCAAAAGACTCATCGCGGAGGGGAAGAGTCAGGAGCAGGCCGAGCGGATCTCCGAGGCGCGCGGCGCGTACAAGGCACACGAGTTCTACGTGCCGAATGAGGCCCGCTGGTCCACGATCGTCAGCCAGTCCCGGACCACGCCGGCCGAGGCCCTGAACGTGGCACTGGATGCGCTGGAGAACAGCAACCACCAGGCTCTCGAAGGCGTTCTCTCCTACATCAGCTTCACCGATCCCCGCGGCAGCAACACGAAGCTGACCAAGCCGGTCATCCAGCAGCTCATCGACCACTTCAGCGAATACCGGCTCAGCAATGACGACTTCGAGTTCCCCGACCTTCTGGGGCACGCCTACGAGTACATCATCGGCGAGTTCGCCGACGAGGGCGGTAAGAAGGGCGGCCAGTTCTACACCCCGCGCTCCGTCATCCGCATGATGAACCAATTGGTCAAGCCGGAACCGGGCATGTCGGTCTACGACCCGTGCTGCGGCTCGGCCGGCATGCTTATCCTGGCCAAGGAGTACGTACAGGAGCACGGCGGCGACGAGTCGCACCTGTCGGTGCACGGCCAGGAGGACAACGGCAGCGCCTGGGCGATGGCCCGCATGAACTTGCTGCTGCACGGTGTGGCCGACGGCGTCATCCACCACGGCGACACACTCGCCGACCCCAAGCACGTGCTGCCGAACGGACAGCTTCAGCGCTTCGACCGGATCCTGACCAATCCCCCGTTTGCTCAGAACTACCGCCGCGAGGGAATGAAATTCCCTGAGCGGATGGTGAACTGGACGCCCGAGTCCGGCAAGAAGGCCGACCTCATGTTCGTCCAGCACGTCCTCGCCGTGCTGGAGGCGGACGGTATCGCGGCGGTCGTCATGCCACACGGTGTGCTCTTCCGGGGCGGGGAGGAGCAGAAGATCCGCGCGCGGATCATCGAGGAAGGCCGACTGGAAGCCGTCATCGGAATCGGCCCCAACGTCTTCTACGGCACGGGCATCCCCGCCTGCATCCTGGTTCTGCGCGGCCGCAACGGTGCTCCCGAGGGCCGACGCGACGGCGTGCTCTTCATTAACGCCGATCGGGAGATCACTGCCGGGCGCACGCAGAACCTGTTGGAGGCCCAGCACGCGGAAAAGATCGTCTCAGCGTACGAGGGGTGGCAGGAGATCCCTGGTTTCGCCCGGGTGGTGAAGTTCGACGAGCTTGCGGAGAACGACTATAACCTCAACATCCGCCGCTACGTGGACAACACCCCTGCTCCGGAACCGCAGGACGTACGAGCGCACCTGTACGGGGGCGTGCCGAGGAGCGAGATCGCAGCGCGCAAGAAGCAGTTCGAGGCCTTCGGTATCGATGCAGAGGGTCAGCTCTTCCGGCAGCGGGACGGCGACCCGGACTACGTCGACTTTCTTGAGGAGGGGTACGAGGCGACGGCGACGCGGATCCCCATGCTCGCGCAACAGAAGGAAGCCGTCCTGGGGCGGGCTTTCCACACCTGGTGGGCCGAGCACCGGGAACGTCTGGCGCAGCTGCCCGTGCACCGACAGAAGGCGCAGGCCCGCCACGAACTGCTCAGCACGTTCGTCGCGGCGTTGGAGCCGGTGGGAGTCCTCGACAAGCACCAGCTCGCAGGTGCGGTCGCTGCTTGGTGGTTCGATGCGAGGAACGACCTCGACGTGTTGATGGCCAAGGGCTTCAAGGGCCTGATCGACGGGTGGGTGCGCAGCATCGCCTCGGCGTTCGAGGAACCCTCGGAGAAGGCCGACGCCAAGACCAAGGCACGCTATCGCTCCGCTATGCGAAAGGCCCGCGAACACCGGTTGGTCCCCGAGCTGATCCCGGAGTACGTGGAGCAGCTGGAGCAGGCCGAGGCGCTGGTCGCGAAGCTGGACGCGGAGGTAAAGGCCGGTTCGCCGCCGAAGAAGACGTTCAAGGCGGGTGCGGACGGCGCGGATGAAGCGGACGAGGAAGAGGTCGACCTGTCGCAGGTTCTGCCGCGCAAGGAGCTGGCTGCGCTGCGGAAGCAGTTGAAGGAAGCCAAGATCGAACTGGCTGCCATCAAGGCGTCGTTCGTGGCCAAGCTTGAGCAGGCGGCGAAGGAACTGTCCCCCGTGCAGGCGCAGGAGGTCGTACTCGGCTTCCTGCGTGAGGACCTGAACGCACGCATGAACCGCTTCGTCGCCACGGACCGCCGGGCACTGGTGGACGCATTCCGAAACTGGGGTGAGAAGTACGCGGTTACCCTGACGGATTTGGAGCAGGAGCGCGAAGCTTCGGCGAAGCGGCTGCGGGGGTACCTGGAGGAGTTGGGGTATGCGTGAGGGCTGGCGCCGAGTAGCTCTGGGGGAGATTCTCAGACTTCGGTCCGAGCGGACGCACTCGGTAGACACTCTGCTCTCGGTGACTGCCGACAGGGGTGTGATTCGACAGAGTGAGAGTGGCCGACGGGACTCCTCCAGTGCAGATAAATCCCTGTATTGGGATGTGCACCCGGGCGATGTTGTTTACAACACGATGCGGATGTGGCAGGGAGTCTCGGGTGTCGCTGGTGAAGCTGGAATCGTTAGCCCGGCGTACACAGTATGTGAACCGGTTGGCGGAGTGTCCAGCGAGTTCCTTCGTTGGTTCCTGAAGGAGCCCGGTCTTGTAGGGAAGTTTTTTAACCGATCTCAGGGACTCGTGAGCGACACATGGAATCTTAAGTACAGCGAGTTCAAGAAAATTGAGGTCAACCTGCCGCCACTTTCGGAACAGGGCAGAATTGCGGAGATCCTCGATGCCTTCGATATGCAGATTCAGAGGTTGCACATTGAAGCTCTGAAGCTCGGAGCTTTGAGCGATTCTGTATTGGACGCGAAGCTCCGAGTTGCTCTTGAGGTGCTCGAAGCGACAGAAGTGTCCAACATGGCTGAGCGTATCGGCCAGACAGTCGGATGCTTTAGATTCGTCGTCCTCGGCTCTCTGCTTGCTTCCATTGACGCAGGCAACAGTCCCGATCTCGAAGATAAACCCGCGGGGGCGGGGCAGTGGGGTGTTCTCAAGGTCAGCGCAGTGGGTCGTGAAGGGTTCCGGCCGCTGGAGAACAAGCGCGTCGAAGCTGGTGATCTAGTTGACGCCTCGATCGAAGTGCGCCAGGGAGACCTATTGATGACTCGGGCCAATACCCCTGAGCTCGTCGGTCTGTCCTGCGTGGTGGGTGAGGTTCGGCCGGGGTTGATGCTGAGCGATAAGACGCTGCGATTGAATCTCGCACACCGAGAGGATGATCCATACTTCTTGAATGCGCTTCTGCGACAGTCGGCACTGCGCAGACAGATCGAAATTGCGGCGACCGGCACGAGTAGCAGCATGAAAAATATTAGTCAAGAGTCCATTCGAAGACTTGTGGTGCCATGGGCGGATCCTTCTGTGCAGGCCGCCACCCTCGCCCCCGTAATGGCGATCCAAGAAAAGCGAAACCGACTAAAACGCGAGGTAGTCAAGTTGAAGTCCGCCAGGAAGGCACTCATGAATGACCTTCTTGCCTGTCAGGTCCGCATTCCTGCAGCTCCCTAATTCCGCTGCTCCGCCCCATCCGCGTACCGCTCACCAAAGGAGACCGCACCGCCCATGTCCGGCCCCGAGTACAAGTACGTAGAGGCGCCGCTGATCGCTCAGCTCACGCATCCCACCATGGGCTGGCGTCACGTTATAGGACTTCAGGGTGCGCAGCTGCAGGAGCCCGGTGAGGAGCCGTACGTCCGGCAGGGGACGGACAGTGCTTTGCTCACCGGGATTCTCCGGCGGCGACTGGATCGGCTCAACCGGACACCGAGCGGTGCGGCATGGCTGGACGACGCGCGGGCGGCCACCGCGATCGCTGCTCTCAGCAAGGGGGGCCCACCCGGCGGCGGTCTCGTCGCAGCCAACGAGGCGGCGACGGAGGCGCTGATCGAGGGCGTTGACGTGCCCGGTGTCGAGGGCTGGAACGGTGGGCGGGCCCAGAAGGTGCGGTTCATCGACTGGGACACCCCGGGGAACAACGACTTCCTTGCCGTTTCCCAGTTCCCGATGACGATCCCGGGGGCACGGGACGACGCGGGCAAGCCCAAGAAGCTGATCGCCGACCTCGTCCTCTTCGTGAATGGCATCCCTCTGGTCGTCATAGAGTGCAAGAAGCTCAAGGCCGGTCAGGGAGACGCACACAAGGCTGTCCAGCAGCTCCGCCGGTACGCCAACCAGCGACGGGACTCGACGACCCCGGAGGGCAGCGAACAGCTCTTCCGTACGGTTCAGCTGACTGTTGCGACCACAGGGGACACCGCTCTCCTGGGCACGTTCACCGCGCGCCCCCGGGATTACGTCGTCTGGCGGGACGCGTATCCGCTCGACACCGAGCAGGTGGTCGCCACCACCTTCCATCCCGACGACGCGTTCGCCGACGCGCAGAAGGTGCTTGCCGCAGGCGTACTTCATCCGCACCGCCTGCTCGACATCGTGCGCAACTTCGTCGTCTTCAAGGACGTGGAGGTGGCCGGCGGGCGCACGTCCCGGGTGAAGATCGGCCCGCGCTATCAGCAGTACCGGGCCGTGTACAAAGCGGTAGAGCGGCTCCGGACCGGGGAGACCAAGAAGGTCCACGGCAAGGAGGACAAGCGCGGCGGGATCATCTGGCACACCCAGGGCTCGGGCAAGTCCCTGACCATGGTGTTCCTGGTACGGAAGCTGCGCTCCACGCCGGGTCTGGGCCACTTCAAGGTCGTCGTGGTCACGGACCGTAAGCAGCTCCAGGACCAGCTCTCCGAAACGGCCGCCCTCGCCGGCGAGAAGCCGGATGTCATCACCCGTGCCTCCCAGGTCCCGAAGGTCCTGGGACTGGAGAACGCTGGCCTCGTCTTCGTGATGATCCAGAAACAGCAGGACGTGGAGAAGGCCCGGCAGAACGCCGCCGACTCCCTCGCTCACGAGGGCACACCAGGCTGGGGACTCGTCAACGACCGCGAGGGGATCCTCATCCTCGTCGACGAGGCGCACCGCTCGCACAGCTCCACACTCCACCAGAACTTGATGGAGTCCCTGCCCAACGCGGCCCGCATCGGCTTCACCGGCACACCGATCATCATGAACCGCCGCAAGCTCACCACCACGACCTTCGGCGAGTTCATCGACACCTACCGGATCAAGGACGCCGAGGACGACGGGGCGATCGTCCCCATCTACTACGAGGGGCACGTCGCCAAAGGCGCAGTCGTCGAGGGTGAGGCATTGGACGAGGCGTTCCAGGAGGAGTTCGAGGAACTCACCGACGAGCAGTACGACGAACTCCAAAAGCGTTACGCCAACTCCTCGGCGGTCCTCGCGGCCGACGACATGATCCAGCGCAAAGCCCGGCACATGCTCCGCCACTATGTGGAAGGAGCTCTGAAGGACGGCTTCAAAGCTCAGGTCGTCGCCCACTCCCGAGGAATCGCCGTCCGCTACCGGGAGGCCTTGTGCCGTGCGAGGGACGAATTGGTCGCCGAGGTGGAGAAAGCAGCGGCATCATCTGCCCGCATTCTTCTCAAGGCGCAGGAGACACCCGCGGAGGAACGCAATCCCAGACAACGATTGCTGGTTGCCGCCCACAAGCAGCTTCCACTACTCAGAGTCATGGACTTCGTTCCCGTTATCTCCCCGGACGCGGAGAAAGAGAAAGATTGGGCGTCCTGGACCGACGCAACAGCACACAAGGCCGCGATCAAGGCCTTCCGTACGCCCTTCCCGGACCCCGCCGAGCTCACCGCGGACTCCAGGCCGGTCGCCATGCTCATCGTGCGGACCATGCTGCTCACCGGTTTCGACGCGCCCATCGAGCAGGTGATGTACCTGGACCGCCGGATGCGTGAGGCTGAGCTTCTCCAAGCTGTCGCGCGCGTGAACCGTACCTACGGGGAGACGAAGAAGGCCGGGTACGTCGTCGACTACGCCGGTGTCGCCACGGCACTCCGGGAGGCCATAGAGGCCTACGCCTCCGACGAGGCCGAGGGGGAACCCATCGACTTCAGGACGGAGGAGGACAAGCTGGAGAACCAGTACCAGGCACTCCGGCATCACCTCGGCCTGCCTCGGGAGCTCATCGACCCCGACGACACCGTCGCTGTCCACCGAGTGATCGACACCTTGGAGGACGAGGAACGACGCATTACCTACCGCAAGCTGCTCCGCGAGTTTCTGAGCACTCTTGCTCTTCTGATGCCACGCGAGGCCACCCGGCCCTACCAGAAGCCGGCCAAGATCTTCGCGTTCATCGCACAGGTGGCGAAGCAGCGGTTCAGCGAGGAGGACGACGGCTTCAACCCCGCCGCCTACGGCGCTCGTGTCGCGGAGCTGATCGACGAACACGTCAAGGCTCTCGGCGTCGAACGCGCGATAGAACCCACTCGGCTCACCTCCGACGACTTCCGCACCAAGGTCGAGCAGATGCCTAGCGCCCGCGCCAAGGCTTCGATGATGGCGCACGCCCTGCGCAACCACATCGAACTCCACTTCCAGGAGAACCCGGTCGCCTATGACAAGCTCCGCCAGCGCCTGGAGGAGATCCTCAAGAAGTACGCGGAGAACTGGACCGGCCAGGTGGAGGCTTTCAAGGAACTCTCCCAGAGCGCCCAGGACTTGACCCACGGTCGTGACTCCAGCCTGCCTGAGGACATACGCGCGCTCAGCAAGCTGGAGCAGGCCGTCTACCAACAGCTGACCACCATCATCACGGACGGTGTCATCAGCGACGAGGTGCGTCAGGACCTGGTCGGGCTGGCACGTGAAGTGCGGTCCATCGCCGTGCGTCACAGCGCGCGGAAGGATCTCTTCTTCAACATGGCGGCGTTGCACGACCTGCAGAGCGACATCTGGATGCTGCTCGCCGTCAACGACAGAACGCTTCCCGTGGTCGACAGCCTGGCACCGGCCGTGCGGGAGATCGTCCAGCACAACAAGAAGGACCTGTAACCCGTCCATGCATGACACTCCGTCTGAACCGCTGCACGTTGGTGGTCTGGTCATCGAGATTCGCCCCGTACCCGGACGCAAGAGCGTCCGGGTCACGGTGGAACGTGACGCACGGATCGTCGCGGTCGTACCCATCGGCACGGATCACACGGCCTTGGAGCAGCTTCTCCGCAGTCGTCTGCCCTGGCTCTACTCCAAGGTCCGCAGCCGTGAAGCGGACGCGGAACAGAGACCGTACCGCCGCTTCGTGGACGGGGAGGGCTTCTTCTACCTCGGGCGCAGCCACCGGCTCAGAATCGTGGACGCTGCGCCCCACCCGGTTGCGCTGGCCCAGGGCAGGCTACAGCTGCGTCGGGACTGCAGGGATACCGCCAGTGACGTACTGGTGGCCTGGTACGTGGAGCGCGGGAAACAATGGCTTCCCAGACGTGTCGGCCCGTGGGCGAAATCCCTAAACGCTCCGCCCGCTGACCTGATCGTCCGCCCGCTGGGCTACCGATGGGGTTCCTGTTCGGCCTGGGGTGCTCTCAACATCCACTGGGCGGTCATGCAGTTGCCCGCAGTCCTCGTGGACTACGTTTTGGTGCACGAGCTGGCCCACATGCACGTTCGCAACCACTCACCGGAGTTCTGGCGCACAGTGGCCCGCGCGCTTCCGGACTACGAGTCGCGGCGGGAGAGGCTGGAGGAGTGGGGGGCGGGGGTCTGGCTGCCCCTCCACTCCTGATGATCACGTTCATCCGATGACCGAGACGTGAGGGTATGGAAGTGTGCAGGGGGTCAGCGTTCCGTCACATACCGCACGAACGCCGACCACTCCTCGCACCAAAGGCGAGCTGAGCTCGGGCCCGAGGCCTTCGAGTCCCTGACGTGGACGGTGTAGGACGCCGCGGCAACCACACGCGCCGGGCGTCTCCCATCCGTCTGCGCTCCGGCGGCGGAGGACGACACGGGACGAGGACTTCTGCTCATCGATGCGCTGGTGGAGCGGTGGGGTGTGGAGCCGCGTCCGCAGTCCGGCAAAACAGTGTGGGACTACCTCGCGCTTGCCTGCTCAGGTCAGGCCGGCGGGGCGGCTGCGTACCGGGACGAGATCTTCGGCCCGGTCCTGTGCGTCCTGCGCGTGGACACCTACGACGAGGGCGTGGCGCTGATCAACAGCTCGCCGTTCGG
>NZ_JBVHTR010000051.1:0-6343 GCF_055565775.1 Streptomyces sp. NPDC028331
GCTTCACAGGCCCCTGAGCCGTCCGGTCCCTGCGGATCTCGAAGTCCATTGCATCCCCTGAGCTGGGGTGTTGCAACGACTACTAGAACCTGAGGTCCACGGGGCGGCCCCTTTGCGTCGAGAGCCCTGGGACGCTCAGCCCCGCCCGAACTCCGCCGCCCATGCCTCCACCGTGTCCGCCGCCCGGTCGAAGGCCTGGGGACGGGCCAGGAAATCAGCGTTGTGGCTGGTCAGTACGGGTGTTGCCGCGGTCGCACCGGCCTGTCGTACGAGGACCAGCGCCTGACCCTGCACCGTGCGCGGCAGCCCCAGCCAGCGCACCGGCTGCTGCACCGTGCGTACGGAGGCGATCTGCCCCCACCGCGTTGTACGGGTGACGAGAAACCCCACGCGGCGCAGCCCGCGCGCGCTCACCCAGACGCCCATCCGCAGCAGCCGCAGGGCCCCGGCGACGACGGCCAGCGCTACGCCGAACACCGTGCCCGCGTCCGACACGGTCCCGGTGAGGGCGATGACCACCGCCGCGAAGAGCACGTAGGACGCGAACAGCAGCAGGAGCGCGGCGGTGCCCACCCGCCAGGGGCCCGGCCGGTAGGGGCGGCGCCAGCGGTCGCGGTCGTCGTACGGCAGCGGCAGATCGTTCGCTGCCTGGGCGGAAGCACGGTCGGCCGTCAGGAAGGACAGGGGCACGGCTGATCCTCACTCGGTGCACGGGGCTGTGACGGGTGAGGCTATCGAGCCGTGCCCCCGCTCACCACCCTCGGGGGCCGAAGGGGGGCCGGAGCGTGCCGGGCCGAGCCGGGGAGCGTCAGCGGCCGTCGGAGGCCACGGACTGCTGCGTCGTCGCGGGCGACTGGTGCGACATGGCGGGCATGCCGATGACCAGGGCGCCCACCAGGCCGGCGACGATGGTCAGCCCCAGCAGCCAGCGCCCGGCCAGCTCGCCGACGGAGGCGCGCCGACGGGGCGGAGGGGTGACATTGCTGCGGAAGGAGTCGGCTTCGGCGAGGAAGGCGAAGGGTACGGGCTCGCGCCGACGGGACATGGGGTGTGGTTCTCCTCTTGAGGTTCGCAGGGACCGATGGACCAGCTCTGTGAAGATCGGTGACGCGAACGAATCGCCGTCACCAACACAGACGAGCGGGTGCCCGAAATGGTGCCCTGAATCACCGATTTCGCAGAACTTCGACGGGCTTCGCCGACGAATGTCGCGGACCGGCACCGAACGCCCCGTTGTCAGTGCCGGGCCGTAGAGTGGGCGCCGCCCGAGCTTGTGATGGGAAGGACCTTCCACACCGTGACCGACACCCCCGCCGACGACCTCAAGCCCAGCTTCCGCAGCGACGTCACCGTCGAGCTGGTCAAGCACAGCGCGGCCGACTCCGACGTGCTGTGGGCCGCCCGTGTCTCCACCGCCGGCGAGCAGTCCCTGGAGGAGCTGACGAAGGACCCCGAGCGCTCCAAGGGCCTGATCAACTACCTGATGCGGGACCGGCACGGCAGCCCCTTCGAGCACAACTCGATGACCTTCTTCATCAGCGCCCCGATCTTCGTCTTCCGCGAGTTCATGCGGCACCGGGTGGGCTGGTGTCTGGCAGGCGATACCGAGATCACGCTCGAGAGCGAGGCGGGCAACCTGCGCCGACGTACGATCGCCGAGCTGTACGAGCTCTGGCACCTGGGGGTCGAGGACCGGCTCCCGCACTCCGCAGGCGGTGTCACCTGGCACAGCCGGGCGGGCAAGTGGACGGCTCAGGTCAGGCGCGGTGAGACCGACCACTACCTCGGCCTCTACGAGAGCCGCGAGGCGGCCGAGTCCGCGGTCGCCGAGTTCCGTGAGCAGCATCCCGGCACCCGTCTGCGCAAGCTCGAATCGGTGCGTCGCAACCACGTGCGGTGTTACGACGAGGAAACCCTGCTCGCTCAGCGGTCGAGGATCGTCGATGTGATCCAGTCCGGCGTCAAGCCGCTGATCAGGATCACCACGGCTTCCGGGAAGGCGGTTCGCTGCACGGTGGACCATGCCGTGTTCACCCCTGAGGGCTGGCGCAAGGCGGGCGAACTCGCGGTCGGGGACGCCGTCATGGTGGCGGGCACGGACCCCGGCCCGTCCCAGGCCCTGATCCCGCCGAGTCTCCGTCGGGGCATCGGCGTATGGACCTCCATGCAGCGACAGCGACTGATCAAGGAGGTCGACACCTGCCACCTGTGCGGGCAGGACTTCCCACGTGAACAGCTCGCCCTGGATCATGTGGTCCCCGTTGCCGGTGACCTGACCCAGGCGCTCAGCGAGAGGAACCTCGCCCCTGCCTGTGAGCCCTGCCACGCGGCCAAGAGTGCCGAGGAAGAGGCTCTGGCCCAGCGGGGCGGCAAGGTCGCCAAGGCCGTTCCGGACGTGATCGTCGCCGTCGAAGACGATGGCGAGGAGATGACCTACGACCTGTCGGTCGAAGGCCCCTGGCACAACTTCCTCGCCGACGGCATCGTCGTGCACAACTCCTACAACGAGGAATCAGGTCGTTACAGGGAGCTCCAGCCCGTCTTCTACGTTCCCGGAGAGGACCGCAAGCTGGTCCAGCAGGGGCGTCCGGGCAAGTACGAGTTCGTGCCGGGCACCGACACGCAGCACGCGATCGTGGAGCGCGCGATGCAGGATTCGTACATTCATGCGTACGAGCGCTACCAGGAGATGCTCGCCGCCGGCGTCGCCCGCGAGGTCGCCCGTTCGGTCCTCCCGGTGGGCCTCTTCTCCTCGATGTACGCGACGTGCAACGCGCGCTCGCTGATGCACTTCCTCGGCCTGCGCACGCAGCACGAGCTGGCGAAGGTGCCCTCCTTCCCGCAGCGGGAGATCGAGATGGTCGGCGAGAAGATGGAGGCCGAGTGGGCCCGGCTCATGCCGCTCACGTACGCCGCCTTCAACGCGAACGGCCGCGTGGCGCCGTAACGCCCACGCGGTCGCCGGCCGGGCATGGAGGGCCGGGCACAGATGTACGGGTCAACCGAGCGAAGTGTCCGTATTGCGGCATTTCGCGAAGTTCATCTAGCCTGATCAAACGGACCCGGCACTGCTTGAACCCCCGAGCAGGCAGTGCCGGGCTCCACCTTTGTCAGGACTTTTGCCGACCCCCTAGGGCAGACCACGGCCTGAGCACCGAGTAGCGTGTTGTCCATGGCTCCGACCTCCACTCCGCAGATCCCCTTCGGGCGGATCCTCACCGCCATGGTCACGCCCTTCACGGCGGACGGCGCACTTGACCTCGACGGCGCACAGCGGCTCGCCACCCACCTGGTGGACGCAGGCAACGACGGCCTGATCATCAACGGCACCACCGGTGAGTCCCCCACCACCAGCGACGCGGAGAAATCGGACCTCGTACGAGCCGTACTGGAGGCGGTCGGCGACCGCGCCCACATCGTGGCCGGGGTCGGCACGAACGACACCCACCACAGCATCGAACTGGCGCGCGCGGCGCAGCAGGCCGGCGCGCACGGTCTGCTGACCGTCACGCCGTACTACAACAAGCCCCCTCAGGAGGGCCTCTACCGCCACTTCAAGGCCATCGCGGATGCGACCGACCTGCCGGTCATGCTCTACGACATCCCCGGCCGCAGCGGCGTCCCGATCAACACCGAGACCATCGTCCGGCTCGCCGAACATCCACGGATCGTCGCCAACAAGGACGCCAAGGGCGACCTCGGCCGCGCGAGCTGGGCCATCGCCCAGTCCGGCCTCGCCTGGTACTCCGGCGACGACATGCTCAACCTGCCCCTGCTCTCCGTCGGCGCGGTCGGCTTCGTCTCCGTCGTCGGCCATGTCGTCACGCCCGAGCTGCGCACCATGGCCGAGGCCTACGGCAGCGGTGACGTGCAGAAGGCGCTGGAGATCCACCAGAAGCTGCTCCCGGTCTTCACCGGCATGTTCCGCACCCAGGGCGTCATGACCACCAAGGCCGCTCTCGCCCTCCAGGGCCTGCCCGCCGGGCCGCTGCGCCCGCCCATGGTCGAGCTCTCGCCCGAGGAGACCGCCCAGCTCAAGATCGATCTTGCTGCGGGCGGGGTACAGCTCTGACAAGGACTTCACAACTGAATAGGCAGGACACAGGTGCCTGCACCCACTATCGACAACTGCTTTTGCACGAACGTCATGCGCGCCACGTGCCCTACAGGTACGTGGCGCGCATGGTGAGGAGAGTCTTTTGAGTCATCCGCATCCTGAACTCGGCCCGCCGCCCAAGCTCCCCGCGGGAGGCCTCAGGGTCACCCCGCTAGGTGGTCTTGGGGAGATCGGCCGAAACATGACCGTCTTCGAGTACGGCGGCCGTCTGCTGATCGTCGACTGCGGAGTGCTCTTTCCCGAGGAGGAGCAGCCCGGAATCGATCTGATCCTGCCGGACTTCTCGTCCATCCGCGACCGGCTCGACGACATCGACGCCATCGTCCTCACCCACGGTCACGAGGACCACATCGGCGGTGTCCCGTACCTGCTGCGGGAGAAGCCCGACATCCCGCTGATCGGCTCCAAGCTGACCCTCGCCCTGATCGAGGCGAAGCTCCAGGAGCACCGCATCCGTCCGTACACGCTCGAGGTCGCGGAGGGACAGCGCGAGCGCGTCGGCCCCTTCGACTGCGAGTTCATCGCGGTCAACCACTCCATCCCGGACGCCCTCGCGGTCGCGATCCGCACCCCCGCCGGCATGGCGGTCCACACGGGCGACTTCAAGATGGACCAGTTGCCGCTGGACAACCGACTGACGGATCTCCACGCGTTCGCGCGGCTGAGCGAGGAAGGCATCGACCTCCTCCTCACCGACTCCACGAACGCCGAGGTCCCCGGCTTCACCCCGCACGAGCGCGACATCTCCAACGTGCTGCGCCAGGTCTTCGCGGGCGCCCGCAAGCGGATCATCGTGGCGAGTTTCGCCAGCCACGTGCACCGCATCCAGCAGATCCTGGACGCGGCCCACGAGTACGGCCGCCGGGTCGCCTTCGTCGGCCGTTCGATGGTCCGCAACATGGGCATCGCGAGGGATCTGGGCTACCTGAGGGTCCCGCCGGGCCTGGTCGTGGACGTCAAGACGCTGGACGATCTGCCGGACCACGAGGTCGTCCTGGTCTGCACGGGCTCCCAGGGCGAGCCGATGGCCGCGCTGTCCCGCATGGCGAACCGCGACCACCAGATCCGCATCGTCCAGGGCGACACGGTGATCCTGGCGTCCTCGCTGATCCCCGGCAACGAGAACGCGGTGTACCGCGTGATCAACGGCCTGACCCGCTGGGGCGCGAACGTCGTCCACAAGGGCAACGCCAAGGTGCACGTCTCCGGTCACGCGTCCGCGGGCGAGCTGCTGTACTTCTACAACATCTGCCGCCCGAAGAACCTGATGCCGGTCCACGGCGAATGGCGCCATCTGCGGGCCAACGCCGAACTGGGCGCACTCACGGGTATCCCGCACGACCGCATCGTCATCGCCGAGGACGGCGTCGCCGTCGACCTCGTCGAGGGCAAGGCCAAGATCTCCGGCAAGGTCCAGGCCGGTTACGTCTACGTCGACGGCCTCTCGGTCGGCGATGTGGGCGAGCCGGCGCTGAAGGACCGCAAGATCCTCGGCGACGAGGGCATCATCTCGGTCTTCGTGGTGATGGACTCCTCGACCGGCAAGATCACCGGCGGACCGCACCTCCAGGCCCGCGGCTCCGGCATCGAGGACTCGGCCTTCGGCGACGTCATCCCGAAGATCACGGAAGTGCTCGAGCGGTCGGCGCAGGACGGCGTGGTCGAGCCGCACCAGCTCCAGCAGCTCGTGCGGCGGACCCTGGGCAAGTGGGTCTCGGACACGTATCGGCGCAGGCCGATGATCCTTCCCGTGGTCGTCGAAGTCTGACGTCCGGTCAAGTCCTCGCGGGAGTGGACCTGGGGGGGGGGGGGGGGGGGGGGGGGGGGGGGGGGGGGGGGGGGGGGGGGGGGGGGGGTTGTTTTCTCTCCCCCCCCCCCCCCCCCCCCGCTCCAGTACGTTTACGGCTCCGCCAGCGGGGGACCCGGCGCAACTGAGCGCCCGGGAACCATCCCCGGCAGGGCGGAAATCCCGACTCAGAACTTCTGATAAAGTCGGAACCGCCGGAAAGGGAAACGCGAGAGCGGGAACCCGGAAAGCACCGAGGAAATCGGATCGAGAAAAGATCTGATAGAGTCGGAAACGCCGAAGGGAAGCGCCCGGAGGAAAGCCGAGAGAGTGAATCTCTCCGGCGAGTACGAAGGAAGCGTCCGTTCCTTGAGAACTCAACAGCGTGCCAAAAGTCAACGCCAGATATGTTGATACCCCGTCCGTCGGATGATTCCGAT
>NZ_JBVHTR010000052.1:0-6098 GCF_055565775.1 Streptomyces sp. NPDC028331
CGGTTCTGGATGGGGCATGGGGTGCGGATCTTCCGGGTGGACAATCCGCACACCAAGCCGGTGGTGTTCTGGGAGCGGGTGATCGGGGAGGTCAATGCCTCGGATCCGGATGTGATCTTCCTGGCGGAGGCGTTCACGCGGCCGGCGATGATGCACACGCTGGCGAAGATCGGGTTCCAGCAGTCGTACACGTATTTCACGTGGCGGAATTCGAAGCAGGAGCTGACGGAGTATCTGAGCGAGTTGTCGGGGGAGGCGGCGGCGTACATGCGGCCGAATTTCTTCGTGAACACTCCCGACATCCTGCACGCGTATCTGCAGCACGGGGGCCGGCCGGCGTTCGAGGTGCGGGCGGTGCTGGCCGCCACCCTGTCGCCGACGTGGGGCGTGTACTCGGGTTACGAACTGTGCGAGAACGTGCCGCTGCGGGAAGGCAGCGAGGAGTACCTGGACTCCGAGAAGTACCAGCTCAGGCCGAGGGACTGGGAAGCGGCCGAACGCGAGGGACGCAGCATCGCGCCCCTGATCACCAGGCTCAACGAGATCCGCCGGAACAGCCCGGCGCTGCGGCAGTTGCGCAATCTGCACTTCCACCACGCCGACAAGGAACCGGTGATCGTCTACTCCAAGCATTCGGGTTCGAACACGGTTCTGGTGGTCGCGAACCTCGACCCTCACCACACCCAGGAGGCGACGGTCTCGTTGGACATGCCGCGACTCGGGCTCGAGTGGCACGAGACCGTCCCGGTGCGCGACGAGCTCACCGGTGTCATCTACCACTGGGGCAGGGCCAACTATGTACGTCTCACGCCGGGCGATAGCCCCGCGCACGTGCTGACCGTCCTGCGACCGTCCTCACCGCAGATCGGAGGGTCACCCACACGATGATCGTCAACGAGCCGGTTCCGGACACGTTCGAGGACACTCCCGCCGCGGAGCGCGACCCGTCGTGGTTCAAGCGTGCCGTCTTCTACGAGGTCCTGGTCAGGTCCTTCCAGGACAGCAACGGCGACGGCGTGGGCGACCTGAAGGGGCTGACCGCGAAGCTGGACTATCTGCAGTGGCTGGGCGTCGACTGCCTGTGGCTGCCGCCCTTCTTCAAGTCCCCGCTCCGGGACGGCGGTTACGACGTGTCCGACTACACGGCGGTCCTGCCGGAGTTCGGGGACCTGGCGGACTTCGTGGAGTTCGTCGACGCCGCCCACCAGCGCGGCATGCGCGTGATCATCGACTTCGTGATGAACCACACCAGCGACCAGCACCCGTGGTTCCAGGAGTCCCGCGCCAACCCCGACGGCCCCTACGGGGACTACTACGTCTGGGCCGACGACGACAAGCAGTTCCAGGACGCCCGGATCATCTTCGTCGACACCGAGGCCTCCAACTGGACCTTCGACCCGGTGCGCAAGCAGTACTACTGGCACCGGTTCTTCTCCCACCAGCCGGACCTCAACTACGAGAACCCGGCCGTCCAGGAGGAAATCCTGGCGGCTCTCCGCTTCTGGCTGGACCTCGGCATCGACGGGTTCCGCCTCGACGCCGTCCCCTACCTGTACGCCGAGGAGGGAACGAACTGCGAGAACCTTCCGGCGACGCACGAGTTCCTGAAGCGGGTGCGTAAGGAGATCGACGCGCAGTACCCGGACAAGGTGCTGCTGGCGGAGGCGAACCAGTGGCCGGAGGACGTGGTCGACTACTTCGGCGACTACGCGTCCGGCGGCGACGAGTGCCACATGGCCTTCCACTTCCCGGTCATGCCGCGCATCTTCATGGCGGTCCGCCGTGAGTCCCGCTACCCGGTCTCGGAGATCCTGGCCAAGACCCCCGCGATCCCCTCGGGCTGCCAGTGGGGCATCTTCCTGCGCAACCACGACGAGCTGACCCTGGAGATGGTCACCGACGAGGAGCGCGACTACATGTGGGCGGAGTACGCCAAGGACCCCCGCATGCGCGCCAACATCGGCATCCGCCGCCGGCTGGCCCCGCTGCTGGACAACGACCGCAACCAGATCGAGCTGTTCACCGCGCTGCTGCTGTCGCTGCCGGGCAGCCCGATCCTGTACTACGGCGACGAGATCGGCATGGGCGACAACATCTGGCTCGGGGACCGCGACGCGGTGCGTACCCCGATGCAGTGGACCCCGGACCGCAACGCCGGGTTCTCCTCCTGCGACCCGGGCCGCCTGTTCCTGCCCACGATCATGGACCCGGTCTACGGCTACCAGGTCACCAACGTGGAGGCGTCGATGTCGTCGCCGTCCTCGCTGCTGCACTGGACCCGCCGGATGATCGAGATCCGCAAGCAGAACCCCGCCTTCGGCCTGGGCTCCTACACCGAGCTTCCCTCCTCCAACCCGGCGGTCCTGGCGTTCCTGCGCGAGTACGGGGACGACCTGGTGATGTGCGTGCACAACTTCTCCCGGTTCGCCCAGCCGACCGAGCTGGACCTGCGCCGGTTCGCGGGCCGGCACCCGGTGGAACTGATCGGCGGGGTCCGCTTCCCGGCCATCGGTGAACTGCCCTACCTGCTCACCCTCGCAGGCCACGGCTTCTACTGGTTCCGCCTCCGCAAGGACGCCGCCTAGTCGGCCGGTCGGGGCGGTTTCCACCGCCCCGACCGGGGCACGCAGGCAAGTACCCCTCCGTCCGCCCCCGGGGAAAGGACGCACGCCATGCCGGAAGCCGCCACCCGTCCCGCCGCGACCCACCCCGGCCTGCTCGCCTCCCTCGATCCGCTGCTGCGGGAGTGGGTGCCGCGGCAGCGCTGGTTCGCGGGCAAGGGGCGGCCGGTCACCGGGTTCTCCCTGGTGGCGGCCACCGACCTGCTGCCACCGGACGGCGCGCTGGGCCTGGTCCACCTGCTCGTGCGGGCACACCAGCCGGACACCCCGACGCCGGGCGGCGTGCCCCGCCCCGGGGACTGCTACCAGTTGCTGCTGGGCGTCCGCGAGGCGCTGCCACCGCATCTCGCACCGGCGCTCATCGGACATCTCGAGGACGGCCCGCTGGCCGGGCGGACCGTGTACGAGGCGCTGTACGACCCGCGGGCGGCCGGTGTGCTCCTGGAGGCGATCCGCAGCCGCGCCCACATCGGCCGGCTGCGCTTCGAGGGCGACACGCACCAGGAGATACGGGAGGGACTCGTCCCTCGGCCGGTCACCTCCGAGCAGTCGAACTCCTCGATCGTCTACGGAGATACGTTCATCCTCAAACTCCTGCGCCGGGTCCTGCCCGGCGTCAACCCCGACCTGGAACTCCCGCTGGCACTGGCGCGCGAGGGCTGCCCCCGGGTGCCCGCCCCGGCCGGCTGGCTGCTCGCCGACGTGGACGACCTGGAGGACCCGTACGTCCTGGCCGTGCTGCAGCCGTATGTGCGGGGCGCGACGGACGGCTGGGAGCTGGCACTGCGCGAACTGGCCAAGGGCGAGGGTTTCACCGCCCAGGCGCGGGCGCTCGGGCGGGCGACGGCCGAGGTGCACACGGCGCTGGCCCGCGCCCTGCCCACGGTCACGCTCGGGCACGCGCAGACAGAGCTGCTGGTCGGCGGCATGACCGAGCGGCTGGAGGCGGCGGCCCAGGCGGTGCCCGCGCTGCGGCCGTACGCGCCGCGGCTGCGCTCCGCGTTCGAGGCGCTGGGCGACCTCGCCGCGGAGGGCCGGGTGTGGACCGCCCAGCGGGTGCACGGCGATCTGCACCTGGGGCAGTGCCTGCGCTCGCCGTCCGGTTCCTGGTCGTTGATCGACTTCGAGGGCGAGCCCTCGAAGTCGCTGGCCGAGCGCCGGATGCCGCAGCCCGTCGCGCGGGACATCGCCGGTATGCTGCGCTCCTTCGACTATGCGGCGTACTCGGCCGTCCCGGCGGACCCGGAGTGGGCCACGGAGTGCCGGGCCGCCTACTGCTCCGGGTACGCGGAGGTCGCCGGGCGCGATCCGCGCACCGAACCCGTCCTGCTGCGCGCGTACGAGACGGACAAGGCCGTCTACGAAGTCGTGTACGAGGCCCGCCACCGGCCCGACTGGCTCCCGGTGCCGATGGCGGCGATACGCCGCCTGTCCGCCGGCCCCACACCATGACCCATCATCGCCTGCCGAGGAGGCCCCGTCCGTGACTCCCCGTCCTCCGTCCGACGACAGCACGAAGAAGAGCGCCGAGGGCCCCGGGCCGACGACCGGTGCGCAGAAGGCGACAGCGGCTGCCTCCGAGCCGCCGACGGCCGGGAAGAAGAAGGCGGTGGCGAAGAAGGCGGCGACCGGCGCGAAGAAGACCACGGCGAAGAAGGCGGTCGCCAAGAAGGCGGCCGCGAAGGCGACGGGGACCGCCGCGGCCGCCGTCGGGAGCACCGCCGCGCAGCAGGCACCGGCGGCCGGTGAGGCCCCGGCCAGGAAGGCACCCGCCAAGAAGGCACCCGCCGAGAAGACGGCGGGCAAGAAGACGGCGGCCAAAAAGGTCGCCGCGAAGAAGACCGCGGCGAAGACGACCGCGGCCGAGGTGGTCGCAGCCGAAACGGCCGTCGACGAGGCGGTGGCGGACAAGGCCGTCTCCGACAGGGCGGTGGCGGCGCCGGAGGCACCCGCCGTGGTGGCGCCGGCCGAGAAGGCCCCCGCGAAGAAGGCACCCGCCGAGAAAACAGCGACGAAGAAGACGGCGGCCAAGAAGACGGCGGCGAAGACAACCGCAGCCAAGAAGGTGGCCGCGAAGACGACCGCTGCCAAGACGACCGCCGTGAAGAAGGTGGCAGCGAAAAAGGTGGCCGCGGAGAAGGCCGCCGCGGCGGACCCCCCGGTCGTGGCCGTGTCGCCCGCTCTCGGGGCCGGGGACCGGGAGCGGCTGCTGGCCGGCACCCACCACGACCCGCACTCCGTGCTCGGCGCCCACCCCGTGCCCGGCGGTGTCGCCCTGCGGGCCTTCAGGCCGTACGCGCTGTCCGTGACCGTCGTCGCCGGGGACGTGCGGACCGAGCTGCACGACGACGGGGACGGCTTCTTCTCCGGGCTGCTCCCGCTGGCGGACGTGCCGGCGTACCGGCTGTTGGTCGAGTACGAGGGCACGGTCCAGGACACCGAGGACGCCTACGGCTTCCTGCCCACGCTGGGCGACCTGGACCTGCACCTGATCGGCGAGGGGCGCCACGAGGAGCTCTGGAAGGCACTCGGCGCCCACCCCATGACCCACCAGGGCGTGGCCGGCACCCGCTTCTCGGTGTGGGCGCCGAACGCGCGGGGCGTGCGCGTGGCCGGCAGCTTCAACTTCTGGGACGGCACCGGCTTCCCGATGCGTTCGCTCGGCTCCAGCGGGGTGTGGGAGCTGTTCGTGCCCGGCATCGGCGAGGGCGAGCTGTACAAGTTCGAGATCACCCGCCCCGACGGCTCGAAGACACTGCGCGCCGA
The DNA here is from genome assembly GCF_055565775.1 of Streptomyces sp. NPDC028331. NCBI lineage: Bacteria > Bacillati > Actinomycetota > Actinomycetes > Kitasatosporales > Streptomycetaceae > Streptomyces > Streptomyces sp. NPDC028331. Next base: position 5,388 of record NZ_JBVHTR010000052.1, read on the forward strand.
CCCGCTGGCCCGCCGCACGGAGGCCCCGCCGAACACGTCCTCGATCGTGTGCGCCTCGCACCACACCTGGGGGGACGGGGAGTGGATGGCCCGGCGGGGTGAGCGGCCGGTGCACGAGGCGCCGTTCTCGGTGTACGAGGTGCATCTGCCGTCCTGGCGGCCGGGGCTGTCGTACCGGCAACTGGCCGAACAACTCCCCGCCTACGTCAAGGACCTCGGTTTCACCCATGTCGAGTTGATGCCGATCGCCGAGCATCCCTTCGGCGGGTCCTGGGGTTATCAGGTCACCGGTTTCTATGCGCCGACCGCCCGCCTGGGCACCCCCGACGACTTCAAGTACCTCGTCGACGCGCTGCACCGGGCCGGCATCGGTGTCCTGATGGACTGGGTTCCGGCCCACTTCCCGCGCGACGACTGGGCGCTGGCCGAGTTCGACGGACGCCCCCTGTACGAGCACCAGGACCCGCTGCGCGCCGCGCACCCCGACTGGGGGACGCTGGAGTTCGACTACGGGCGGCGCGAGGTGCGCAACTTCCTGGTCGCCAACGCGGTGTACTGGTGCGAGGAGTTCCACATCGACGGGCTGCGCGTGGACGCGGTCGCCTCGATGCTGTACCTGGACTACTCCCGCGAACCGGGCCAGTGGACGCCGAACGAGCACGGCGGCCGGGAGAACCTGGACGCGGTGGCGTTCCTGCAGGAGATGAACGC
>NZ_JBVHTR010000053.1:0-5240 GCF_055565775.1 Streptomyces sp. NPDC028331
CTTCACAGGCCCCTGAGCCGTCCGGTCCCTGCGGATCTCGAAGTCCATTGCATCCCCTGAGCTGGGGTGTTGCAACGACTACTAGAACCTGAGGGCGACCTCCCGGCCCTTTCGCGTTGCCCGCGCCGCCGCGCCGCCGCGTCGGCTCAGGTGAAGGCGTGGTCGCCCACCGGCGCGGACTCGGTCCCGTCCGGGGTATACGACCGTGCCCTTCTCGGGGTCTTCGTGACCGGCCAGGTCGTGGAGCGGTAGACCCGGCGGGCCGCGAGGCCGGGTCCGGTGTCCTGACTCCGGGTCAGCGTGACCTCCGTGACCGGGTCCATGGACCAGCCCGTGTCGGCGGCGGTGGCCGCCGCGGCGGTCGTGCGTCGTCTGGCTGGGTTCATTCGGTCCTCTGATCGAGCCGGAGCGCGGTGGGCCGCTTGTGATCACGGCGCGTGAGACCAGGGAGGGGGTGTACAGGAATTTTACTTTCCGCTGACTCTTCGGAGGGCTGTGCGATCGGCGCCCCTCTGTGGACACGTGACAGAGATCACGTTTGGTGAGATTTCGGCGAAGAGGGCGACCATGCCTGCCGGTTGACTGTATGTCAGTTACCGATCGCACCAGGTGACGGGCTGAATCGGCGTCAGGTGAACCCGGGGGAACGTCCCGCACAGAACAGTCTCTTGGTTTTCACTTGACTCGCACAGTGATCCTGTTGCCATCTCGTTAACCCGTAGTTCTTGACGGTGCACACCGTCCCCGCGTTGGCTTTCAGCCACCTGGGTCGCAACGCTGCTCCCTCGCCCGGAAGGCACCTGATGTGAACGCTCGTACCACCCGTAGGACCGCTGTGCGTCGTACCGCCATAGCCCTGGCCGCCTCGGCGTCGGCCGTCTCGCTCGCCGCGTGCGGCGTCATCGACGGAGTCGGCGGCAGCAGCAGCTCCGCCACCCCGAAGAAGGGCAACGACATCACGGTCGGTCTCCTTCTGCCCGAGAAGGAGAACCCGAGGTACGACAAGTTCGACTACCCCATCATCAAGAAGCAGGTCGCCTCCCTCACCGACGACAAGGGCAAGGTCCTGTACGCCAACGCCGACTCCGACGCCGCCACCCAGAACAAGCAGCTCGACCAGATGATCGCCGACAAGGTGGACGTGCTGCTGGTGGACGCGGTCGACTCCAAGGCCATCGCGCCGGGCGTGCAGAAGGCCAAGGACGCGGGCATCCCGGTCATCGCCTACGACCGGCTCGCCCAGGGCCCGATCGACGCCTACATCTCCTTCGACAACGAACTGGTCGGCCAGGTGCAGGGCCGCGCCCTCGTCGACGCGCTCGGCGCCAGGGCCTCCAGCAGCAAGATCGTCATGATGAACGGCTCGCCCACCGACCCGAACGCGGCGCAGTTCAAGGAGGGCGCGCTCAGCGAGCTCCAGGGCAAGGTCAACATCGTCAAGTCCTTCGACACCAAGGACTGGAAGCCGGAGAACGCCAAGGCGAACATGGCGGAGGCGATCCAGGCCGTCGGGCTGGGCAACATCGCCGGGGTCTACTCCGCGAACGACGGCATGGCCGGCGCCGTCATCGACGCGCTGAAGGAGGCGGGCGCCGGCAAGATCCCGCCGGTGACCGGGCAGGACGCGGCGCTGGACGCGGTGCAGCGGATCGTCTCCGGTGAGCAGTACATGAGCGTGTACAAGTCGTACCCGGACGAGGCGAACAACGCCGCGGAGATGGCCGTGGCCAAGGTTCAGGGCCGCTCGATCGAGTTCGACGCGCTGACCCGCGACCACGTCGACAGCCCGACGGAGAAGCGGATCCCGTCGATGCTCGTGCCGGTGGTCGCCCTCACGAGGGACAACATCAAGGACACGGTCATCCAGGACGGCATCTACACGGTCAAGGACATCTGCACCCCGAAGTACAAGGCGGACTGCTCCGCGATCGGCCTGAAGTAGGCCTCCCTCCGGGCTCGTGCGGCTCCCTGCGGCCCGGGTGCCGACCCGGAGCCCCCGGGCCCGCGCCCCGGCCGAGCGTCCGCGACCCGCGCCCTTCAGGGGCGCGGGTCGCGGTCTGTCCGGTCGCCGGCCGCGGCCAGACCCGCGCGGGCGACGAACTCCGCGGGCGCCCCGGTCACCTTGGTGCAGCGGAAGTTCCTGAGGTGGGACGAAACCGGGAGGTTCCGGGGCGAGAGCGGGCGTGGTGGCGGGGGAGCCGTGTTGCGGTGGCGGGCGGGTCCGCGCATAGTTGCGCTGCGAAGGCGTGCGGAGCGCGGCGCGGAGGGCGCGCGTCCGTGCGTGAGGGTGTCGCCGGCGGGCCGCGTAGCGCGGGACGCGGGAGCCAGGAGTCGTAAGCCAGGGGTGGAAGATGGCCGGGCACGGGACGGACGCGCATCCGCATGGCGCTGACCGGCTCTGCGAGGCCGGGACCCGCGTCTACTCCCGGGCCGTGCGCCGCGGCCGGGTGCCGCGCGCCGACGCCGCCGCGGTGCCGTGCCTGCTGGAGCTGGCCCTGCTGCACCCGGACCCCGACGACATGGACTGGATGGTGCCGACGGCCCCGCAGGAGGTCATGACCCGGCTGCTGCGCGGCGTGCACGAGGAGGTCACCGCGAGCCGGGCGCGGGTCGGCACGGCGGTGGCCGCCGTCGAGTGGTACGCCGGGCTGGGCGGCCGTGACCAGGGCCCCCAGGAGGGCGTGGCGATCCGCGTCCTGGACGGGCTGACGCGGATCCGCGCCGCCATGGACGAGGCGACGGAGCAGTGCACGACCGAGGTGCTGACCGTGCAGCCGGGCGGTATCCGCCGTGAGGAGGAGCTCGCCGAGGGCCTGCCCCGGGCGCTGGAGATGCGCCGCCGGGGCGTGCGCATGCGCGACCTGTACACGCATGTCGCCCGGCACGGCCAGGGCCTGCACACCTACATGGAGCTGATGGGCGACGCGGCCGAGGCGCGCACCCTGGACGAAGTGCCCGAGCGGCTGATCCTCTTCGACCGTGCCGTCGCCTTCATCCCCGCGAACGCGGACCGCACGATCGCGCTGGAGCTGCGCCATCCGGCCGTCATCGACTACCTGGTGACCGTCTTCGAACGCCTGTGGCGTCTCGCGGTTCCGCTCACCTCGCCGCTGCCGGACACGGGCATCGACGGCATCACCCACCGGGAGCGCTCCATCGCGGCGCTGCTCGCGGAGGGCCACCAGGACGCCGTGGTGGCCGAACGGCTGGGCATCAGCGTCCGCACCTGCCGCGCGCACATCGCCCGGCTCTCCGAGACCCTCGGCGCGGCCAGCCGCACGCAACTCGGCGTGCGGATCGCCCAGATGGGCCTGGACGGCCCGCCGCACGCGCCCGAGCTGCTGCCGGTCACCGCTCCCGGTGCTCCGGAATCCTCCACCTAGTGCCTGTCGCGGCACCAGCTGTGAGACGGCGGGTCGGCCCGCTCGGGGCCCGCCGCCTCCCCCGGGACCTCAGCGCTCCTGTTCCAGGATGCCCGACTGGGCTATGCGGTACCCCAGTTGGGCGCGGCTGCCGCTGCCCAGGGCCTGGGCCAGCTTGGCGATATGGGCTCGGCAGGTGCGGACGTTCATCCCGAGCCGGCGGGCGATGGCCTCGTCGACGTGACCCTCCACCAGGAGCTTGGCGATGGAGTGCTGGATCTCCGTGATGCCGTCGGGAGCGGTTTCGTAGGGCGCGCCGGCGCTCAGCGGGACCGCCCGGTCCCACATGAACTCGAAGACCTTGACGAGGTAACGGACCAGGCCCGGGTGCCGTAGCTCCAGAGCCACCTGGCGGTCTTCGCGGATGGGGATGAAGGCGACCGTCTCGTCGCAGATGATGAGCCGTTCGACCAGCTCGTCGATCGTGCGTATCTCCACCTTGCCGTCGGCTATCTGGTCGACGTACGCGAGCCTTTCGGGACTGTGCCGGGCCGTGTGCTGGTAGAGCGTACGGAGTTTGACACCCCGTTCGATGAGCGGCTTGTCGCGCTCCAGGCCCTCCATGAGCCTGCGTTCGGGGCGGCGGCCGCTCGGCTGGACCGTCAGCATCTCGGTCTGGCACTGGGCGGTGGCCAGGTCCAGGGCGGCGTTGATCCGGTCGAGCCCCTCCAGCACGGTGATGGAGTGGGTGGGAGCCGCGGCCTGCGCGCTGAGGGCCATGAACGGCTCGAACACCTCGGCCAGTTCGATGGACAAGCGCCTGCGCTCGTTGATCTCCCGTTCGAGGGGGTTGAGGCGCCGGGCCAGCGCCACCGACGGGGGTACGGGCCGCAGCCAGTCGGCGTCGTCAGGATCGGGGTGGACCAGCGCGAACTCCATCAGACAAGGAGCCGACTCCGCGTCCGTGCGCGCGATGCGCCCCATACGCAGCGCGTTCGCGTAGAGTCGGCTGCCTTCCTCGCACAGCTCGGCCATCGAATGGGGATGTGTCGCTTTAGTCTGATTCGTCGCCAAATCTCCACCCCCCAGGGTCCTGAACATGCAGGAACATGATGCACCGATTGTGTGGCCATGACGTGCCGTAATGAGCCATCGTCTTACTCGACGGGGGAAGAGGGGACCTTCAAGTGAGGACGAAGCCGACTATGCGTAAGAGAATGCTTCGCTCGGTGCTTGTCGCCATCTTCTCTGCCGTTGTGGCCTTCGGCACGCTGAGTGGCCTCTCCGGCGCGAAGGGTGACGTTCGGGCGGACAGTGTCTGGTCCTTGGTGCCCGTCTCGGCGGGGACTGCCGACAGCAGTGGCACGCCCGTCGGCGCGGACGACAGCGTGTGGAGCTGACGTGACCACTCCTCCCGACGACCGCTCCTTCCGTCGAGAAATGGCCACCGCGTACCGCTCGGGCTGGCACTTCATCGACCTGGTGACGGCCATTCCCCACAGCGGTGACTCGTTGATGGTGACCGTGTTCGGGGAGCCCGTCGTCGTCACCCGTGACGACGACGAGGACGTGCGGGCGTACCGCCTGCTGCGGCGGCCTCGGGGGGCGCCGCAGCCCGTGCGATGTGCCATCCGGTACGGAATGATCTTTGTGAACCTGGACCAGCGTGACCACCGGCTGTCCGAGGCGGACAGCCCGGATACGAGGACCATCTCAGCCACCCCCCGCAGTGCCTGACGCGATTCCCCCGTCGCAACAGATCGCTCAGGTGCTTCCCCCCGCAGCGGGGGGGGGGGGGGGGGGGGGGGGGGGGGGGGGGGGGGGGGGGGGGGGGGGGGGGGGGGGGGGGGGGGGGGGGGGGGGGGGGGGGGGGGGGGG
>NZ_JBVHTR010000054.1:0-2634 GCF_055565775.1 Streptomyces sp. NPDC028331
TGGTGATGTGCGTGCACAACTTCTCCCGGTTCGCCCAGCCGACCGAGCTGGACCTGCGCCGGTTCGCGGGCCGGCACCCGGTGGAACTGATCGGCCAGGTCCGCTTCCCGGCCATCGGTGAACTGCCCTACCTGCTCACCCTCGCAGGCCACGGCTTCTACTGGTTCCGCCTCCGCAAGAACGTCCCCCAGGCCACCAAGGTCAACGTGATCGTGACCAGTTGAACCAGGGCCGTCGACGCCGGCCGGCACGGAAAGGACGCGAGGCCATGCCGAAGACCCAGACCGCAACGCTCAGCCAGGACGACATCGGCCCCGCCTCGCTGCTGCCCTCGCTCTCCGGCCTGCTGCGCCAGTGGCTGCCGCGCCAGCGCTGGTTCGCCGGCAAGGGACGTCCCGTCACGGACCTGACCCTGCTGTCGGTGACCGCACTGCACCCCGGCTGCCTGCACGTCCTGGCCCGTGCGGACTGCACCGGGCGCTCGCCCGCCGCCGCCCCGGGCCACGACTGCTACCAACTGCTACTCGGCGCCGGACAGTCGCTGTCCCCACGGCTCTCCCCGGCCGTGCTCGGACGGGCGAGCGAGGGACCGCTCGCGGGGCTGCTGGTGTACGACGCCCTCCAGGACCCGCGCTCGGCGTCCCTGCTCCTGGAGCGGCTGCGCACGCCGGGCACCGCGGGCGCCCTCCGCTTCGAACGCGACAGACGGGTGACCATACCCAGCGGGCTCACGCCCCGCCTCCTCGAAGCCGAGCAGTCCAACTCCTCCCTGGTGTACGGCGACGCGTACATCCTCAAGATCTTCCGCCGGGTGCGCCCCGGGATCAACCCCGACCTGGAGGTGCCCTGGGCCCTGGTCCGGCAGGGCTGCACCCGCGTCCCCGCGCCGGCGGCCTGGTTCCGCACCTCCAGCCCCTGGGCCGCGACGCTCGGCGTGCTCCAGCCCTTCCTGCACGGCGCCGCCGACGGATGGACGCAGGCGCTCACCGCACTCGCGGCCGGGCGGGAGTTCACCGAGGAGGCGTACGAACTGGGGCGGGCCACGGCCGAGGTGCACCTGGCCCTCGCCGCCGCGTTCCCCGTCGAACCCCAGGACCCGCCCGGCACCGGACCGCTCACCGCGGGCATGGTCGAGCGGCTGCGGGAGGCCACCCATGCCGTACCGGAACTGCTGCCGTACGCCCACGGGCTGCGCTCCGCGTTCACGGAACTGGCCGCGCTCGAGGCGCCCCGGCCCGCCCAGCGCATCCACGGCGATCTGCACCTGGGCCAGGTGCTGCGGGCCGAACACCAGTGGCACGTGATCGACTTCGAGGGGGAACCGGCGCGCCCGCTCCCCGAACGGCGCCTCCCCCAGTCGCCGGTCCGCGATGTCGCGGGCATGCTCCGCTCCTTCGACTACGCCGCCCATGCCCGCCGGCCGTGGCAGCCCGAGTGGGCGCTGCGCTGCCGCGAGGCGTACTGCGCCGGTTACGCCGCCGAGGCGGGCTGGGACCCCCGGGCGGAACCCGAGCTGCTGCGCGCCTACGAGACGGACCGCGCCGTGTACGAGGTCCTGTACGAGGCCCGTCACCGCCCCGACTGGCTGCCGGTGCCGATGGCGGCGATCGCACGCCTCGCCCGACGCCCCGGTGACAGGAGGCCGACGCCGTGACCCCGCACACCGCACCCCCGCCTCCGCTCGCCTCGCCGCACCTGGGCACCCCGGCACCCGCGCCCGCGCCGGCCGGGGATCGGGAGCGGCTGCTGGCCGGCACCCACCACGACCCCCACGCGGTACTGGGCGCCCACCCGGTGCCGGACGGGGTCGCCGTGCGCGCGCTGCGACCGGGCGCGCTCTCGGTCACCGTCGTCATCGGCGACGCCTGGGCCGAACTGCACGACGACGGCGACGGCTTCTTCTCCGCCCTGCTGCCGCTGCGGGACGTACCGGATCACCGGCTGCTCGTGGCGTACGAGGACACCGTCCAGGAGACCGACGACCCGTGCCGCTTCCTGCCCGCGCTCGGAGAGTTCGACCTGCACCTGATCGGCGAGGGCCGGCACGAAGAGCTGTGGACGGCGCTGGGCGCTCAGGTGATGACCCACGCGGGGGTGCGGGGCACCCGCTTCACGGTGTGGGCGCCGAATGCCCGCGGGGTCCGGCTGTGCGGGGACTTCTGCCACTGGGACGGCCGTGCGTACCCGATGCGCTCGCTCGGTTCCTCGGGCGTGTGGGAGCTGTTCGTGCCCGGCATCGGGCCCGGAACCCGCTACAAGTTCGACATCGCGCGCCCCGACGGCAGCCACACCGTGCGCGCGGACCCCATGGCCCGCCGCACGGAGGTGCCGCCGGCGACCGCGTCCATCGTGACGGAGTCGGCGTACGAGTGGGGCGACGACGCGTGGATGGAGCACCGAGCGGACACACCCGTGCACGAGGCGCCGTTCTCGGTGTACGAGGTGCATCTGCCGTCCTGGCGGCCGGGGCTGTCGTACCGGCAACTGGCCGAACAACTCCCGGCCTACGTCAAGGAGCTGGGCTTCACCCATGTCGAGCTGATGCCGATCGCCGAGCATCCCTTCGGCGGGTCCTGGGGTTATCAGGTCACCGGTTTCTATGCGCCGACCGCCCGCCTGGGCACCCCCGACGAC
>NZ_JBVHTR010000056.1:0-1432 GCF_055565775.1 Streptomyces sp. NPDC028331
CTGAGACCTGATGCCGAGCCGATTGTGGTGAAGTGGATGATCCTATGCTGTCGAGAAAAGCCTCTAGCGAGTTTCATGGCGGCCCGTACCCTAAACCGACTCAGGTGGTCAGGTAGAGAATACCGAGGCGTTCGGGTGAACTATGGTTAAGGAATTCGGCAAAATGCCCCCGTAACTTCGGGAGAAGGGGGGCCACACCTGGTGAGGGAACTTGCTTCCTGAGCTGGGGGTGGCCGCAGAGACCAGCGAGAAGCGACTGTTTACTAAAAACACAGGTCCGTGCGAAGCCGTAAGGCGATGTATACGGACTGACGCCTGCCCGGTGCTGGAACGTTAAGGGGACCGGTTAGCTCACTTTCGGGTGGGCGAAGCTGAGAACTTAAGCGCCAGTAAACGGCGGTGGTAACTATAACCATCCTAAGGTAGCGAAATTCCTTGTCGGGTAAGTTCCGACCTGCACGAATGGCGTAACGACTTCTCGACTGTCTCAACCATAGGCCCGGTGAAATTGCACTACGAGTAAAGATGCTCGTTTCGCGCAGCAGGACGGAAAGACCCCGGGACCTTTACTACAGTTTGATATTGGTGTTCGGTTCGGCTTGTGTAGGATAGCTGGGAGACTGTGAAGCCTGGACGCCAGTTCGGGTGGAGTCGTCGTTGAAATACCAGTCTGGTCGTGCTGGATGTCTAACCCGGGTCCGTGATCCGGATCGGGGACAGTGTCTGATGGGTAGTTTAACTGGGGCGGTTGCCTCCTAAAGGGTAACGGAGGCGCCCAAAGGTTCCCTCAGCCTGGTTGGCAATCAGGTGTTGAGTGTAAGTGCACAAGGGAGCTTGACTGTGAGACCGACGGGTCGAGCAGGGACGAAAGTCGGGACTAGTGATCCGGCGGTGGCTTGTGGAAGCGCCGTCGCTCAACGGATAAAAGGTACCCCGGGGATAACAGGCTGATCTTCCCCAAGAGTCCATATCGACGGGATGGTTTGGCACCTCGATGTCGGCTCGTCGCATCCTGGGGCTGGAGTCGGTCCCAAGGGTTGGGCTGTTCGCCCATTAAAGCGGTACGCGAGCTGGGTTTAGAACGTCGTGAGACAGTTCGGTCCCTATCCGCTGTGCGCGTAGGAGTCTTGAGAAGGGCTGTCCCTAGTACGAGAGGACCGGGACGGACGAACCTCTGGTGTGCCAGTTGTTCTGCCAAGGGCATGGCTGGTTGGCTACGTTCGGGAGGGATAACCGCTGAAAGCATCTAAGCGGGAAGCCTGCTTCGAGATGAGGACTCCCACCCACTTGATGGGGTAAGGCTCCCAGTAGACGACTGGGTTGATAGGCCAGGTCTGGAAGCCCGGTGACGGGTGGAGGTGACTGGTACTAATAGGCCGAGGGCTTGTCCTCAGGTGCTCGCGTCCACTGTGTTGGTTCTGAAACCACGAAC
>NZ_JBVHTR010000057.1:0-1323 GCF_055565775.1 Streptomyces sp. NPDC028331
GTCCTTCCGTTCTAGTGGTCGTCGCAACACCCCAGTTCAGGGGATGCGATGGACTTCGAGATCCGGAAGAGCCGCAAGGAGCAAGGGCCCCGCAAGCTGCAACGGGAGCGGGAGGAATACTTCCGGCTCATGCAGCTCGGGTTCGGCAATCTTGAGGCGTCCAGACGAGTCGGGGTCAACCCTCGGACCGGCCGTGAGTGGCGCAACGGCCGGCCCGAGGGGCGAAAGAAGCGTCCGAGGCCACCCGCGAATGCTGTGCGGGTGGCCTCGGGGCCGTCCCGGTACCTGACGGAAGACGAGCGGATCCACATCGCTGACCGGTTCCGGGAGAAAGCAACGGTCCGGGCTATCGCCGCCGAACTGGGCCGCAGCCCGTCCACAGTCAGCCGGGAGATACGCCGAAACGGCATGCCCCTGCGCGGTGGCCGCTCCCGCTGGGCCTACCGACCCCATGCCGCCCAGCGTCGGGCCGAACAGCGCCGCCCGCGCCCCAAGCCCGGCAAGATCGGCCAGAACCCCGAGCTGCGCGACTTCATCCAGGACCGCCTCACCAGGCGGTGGAGCCCCGAGCAGATCTGCCACGTTCTGCGCAGACGCTTCCCCGACCGGCCGGAGATGCACGTGGTCCACGAGACGATCTACCAGGCCCTCTACGTCCAGGGCCGCGGAGAACTCCGCCGGGAACTGGCCCGGGCCCTGCGGACAGGACGCACCATGCGCCGCCCTCAACGCCAGGCCCACAGCCGCCAGCAGCGGTTCACGCACCCCATGGTGATGATCAGCGACCGGCCGGCCGAGGCCGACGACAGGGCCGTCCCCGGCCACTGGGAGGGCGACCTCATCGTCGGCAGCAACTCCCGCTCCGCCATCGCCACCCTGGTCGAACGCAGCACGCGCTACCTCATGCTCGTGCACCTGCCCCAGGGCAGCAGCGCGGCCGCCGTCCGCGACGCCCTGGTGAACACCGTCCAGACCCTGCCGGAACACCTGAAGCGGTCCCTCACCTGGGATCAGGGCTCCGAGATGGCCGGCCACCACACGTTCAGCGTCACCACCGGCATCCCGGTCTACTTCTGCAACCCCGGCAGCCCCTGGCAGCGCGGGTCGAACGAGAACACGAACGGCCTGCTCAGGCAGTACTTCCCCAAGGGCACCGACTTGGCCCGGCATACCCGTGAGCACCTCGACGCAGTCACTGCCGAAATCAATAGCCGCCCACGCAAGACGCTCGGCTGGGAAACCCCAGCCGAGCGTCTGTCTAAACTGCTCGCCGCCACACGTCAGTGATCACGTGTTGCGACGACCACTGGAATCCGCCGTCGC
>NZ_JBVHTR010000058.1:0-1051 GCF_055565775.1 Streptomyces sp. NPDC028331
CCTACACCCTTACCCCGGGACAACCACCGCCCGGGATGGACTACCTTCCTGCGTCACCCCATCACTCACCTACTACCAGCTCGGGTCACCGGCTCCACCACTCCGCTCGACGTCAAAGACGGCAAGCGGCGGCTTCACGGGCTTAGCATCACTGGATTCGATGTTTGACGCTTCACAGCGGGTACCGGAATATCAACCGGTTATCCATCGACTACGCCTGTCGGCCTCGCCTTAGGTCCCGACTTACCCTGGGCAGATCAGCTTGACCCAGGAACCCTTAGTCAATCGGCGCACACGTTTCTCACGTGTGAATCGCTACTCATGCCTGCATTCTCACTCGTCAACCGTCCACAACTACCTTCCGGCGCTGCTTCACCCGGCAGACGACGCTCCCCTACCCATCACAGCCGGCGTTGGCCGTTATGCTGCAATGACACGACTTCGGCGGTACGCTTGAGCCCCGCTACATTGTCGGCGCGGAATCACTAGACCAGTGAGCTATTACGCACTCTTTCAAGGGTGGCTGCTTCTAAGCCAACCTCCTGGTTGTCTGTGCGACTCCACATCCTTTCCCACTTAGCGTACGCTTAGGGGCCTTAGTCGATGCTCTGGGCTGTTTCCCTCTCGACCATGGAGCTTATCCCCCACAGTCTCACTGCCGCGCTCTCACTTACCGGCATTCGGAGTTTGGCTAAGGTCAGTAACCCGGTAGGGCCCATCGCCTATCCAGTGCTCTACCTCCGGCAAGAAACACACGACGCTGCACCTAAATGCATTTCGGGGAGAACCAGCTATCACGGAGTTTGATTGGCCTTTCACCCCTAACCACAGGTCATCCCCCAGGTTTTCAACCCTGGTGGGTTCGGTCCTCCACGAAGTCTTACCTCCGCTTCAACCTGCCCATGGCTAGATCACTCCGCTTCGGGTCTTGAGCGTGCTACTCAAACGCCCTCTTCGGACTCGCTTTCGCTACGGCTACCCCACACGGGTTAACCTCGCAACACACCGCAAACTCGCAGGCTCATTCTTCAAAAGGCACGCAGTCACGAGA
>NZ_JBVHTR010000059.1:0-1051 GCF_055565775.1 Streptomyces sp. NPDC028331
TCCACGGCCGCGACTGACGCTTCCCCACGACCACACCAACGAGTGGACAAGCCGACAGTCACGTGATCAACGACTTCTGTTAGGGCCAGTTAGACCGTGTCCTACGTGGTGAGGCGGACGAGTCGCTTGTAGCAGCACAGGGCGGCGGCGAGTCCGAGAAAGGCCAGGTAGTTGCGGGGGTTGCGCTCGTAGCGGGGGCTGAGGCGGCGGTAGCCGGACAGCCAGGACATGGTGCGCTCGATGACCCAGCGGCGTCGCCCTAATCGTTCACTGGACTCGATGCCTTTGCGGGCGATACGCACTCCGATGCGCTTCCACCGTAGCCATCTGCGCAGGTCGGCCCGGTCGTAGGCTTTGTCCGCATGCAGGCGCTGAGGCTTGAAGTACCGGCCCCTGTGAGGGTCGTGTCTCGTTTGGTGACCCTCGACCATGGGCTTCAGCCCTTCGCTGTCGTGGGTGTTTCCAGCCGAGACGCCGACGAGGAGGGGCAGCCCGTTCGCGTCCGACAGGACGTGCATCTTGGAACCCGGCTTGCCCCGGTCCACGGGACTCGGACCTGTGTGTTCGCCCCTTTTTTAGCCCTGACGTGGGCGGTGTCGAGGACGACGCGGGTGACGTCGAGGAGGCCGGCGTCGTCGAGTTCGTGCAGCACGGCCTCGTGCAGGCGGCCCCAGACGCCGGCTCTCGACCAGATCAGGAACCGCCGGTGGGCGGTCGACTTCGAGATGCCGAAGCAGGGTGGCAGAGCACGCCATGCGCAGCCGCTGACCAGGACGTAGATGATGGCCGCGAACAGCGTCTCATCAGGCGTGTCCTGCGTTCCACCGCCTTGCGGACGCACCCGTGACGGGGGGATCAGCGGCTTCGCGATCTCCCACAGGCCGTCCGGAACTATCCAACTCCATGTACCCCGCCCCATGAACGGACCAACGACCGCCTCACCACGTAGGACACGGTCTAAGTGAGCGTTTGGTTCTCGGTTGTCTGTTTCATTTGGCTTAGCTGTCACGCCAGTTGGTGGTGGCTTCGTGGGTGAGGCGGCGGGTCATGA